>JAZRZY010000071.1:0-3751 GCA_045601605.1 Eubacteriales bacterium | reverse complement strand
CACCCTCGCCGGAAAGCACGACCTTGACGTATTTTGCGGCGTTCTCACAGAGGAAATAGAGCGGCACCTGACTCGGGTTGGGAAGCGGCTCGTCCATCATATACTGGATCGCACCGGTCGCAGAGAAGAAATCTTCGGCCGTGATGCGGTTTTGAATGTTCGGCAATCCGACGGCGGCGGCAAATTCGGCGGCATCGGCAAGCTCGGAGACGTTCTCTTCGGCAAAGCCGACGGAGAAGGTCTTGACGGGATCCGTCACGCCCTCCATGGGAGAGGCGGAGACGGAAACTTCGTTTGCCACAAGGGAGGAGTCCACGCCGCTGGAGAGGAAGCACCCGACCTCCACGTCTGCAATGCGGTGTGCGCGCACGCTTTCGGCAAAGACACGGCGGATCTTGTCTGCCCATTCCTCTACGGACTTGCCCTCTTGGATGTCAAAGCGGATGTCGTAGTATTTCTCGATCTCCATTTTTCCGTCGCGATAGACAAAGGAGTGCGCGCCGGGGAGCTTGTAAACGTGCTTGAAGAAGGTCTCTTTGGAAGGGATGTATTCGTAGCAAAGCCAAGTGGGAAGCAGGGAGGCGTCAAATTCCTTTTCAAAGTCGGGGTGCGCCAAGAAAGATTTGATCTCACTGGCCCAGAAGAAAGCGCCGTCTTTTTGATAGTAGTAGAAGGGCTTGATGCCGAAGATGTCGCGCGCACCGAAGAGCGTCTTCGTCTTGGTGTCCCAAATGACGAAGGCAAACATGCCGCGCAGATGCTTGGGCAGATCGCGCCCGTACTCCTCGTAGCCGTGCAGAAGCACCTCGCTGTCGGCGCCCGTGGCAAAGACGTGGCCGCGGGCAAGCAGTTCTTCGCGAAGGGACTGGAAGTTGTAGATCTCGCCGTTGAAGGTCAGCACAAGCGTGCCGTCCTCGTTTTTCATCGGTTGACGGCCCGCGTCAAGGTCGATGATGGACAGACGGCGAAACCCGAGGCACGCCCCTTCGTCAAGGTAGGAGGATGCGTCGTCCGGACCGCGGTGCGCGATCAGGTCGGTCATGTTTTTCAAAATGTCGGCATCGTTTTCTCTGAGATGCTCGCGAATGTATCCGGCAAAGCCACACATATGTTTCGTTGATCCTTCCTTTATTTGCCGAAGGCAAGTTTGTCGATAAAATGCTCGCGGTACTTGCGGTGCTGGTTGAGCTGGTTCAAGAGGTAGTATTTGCGGCGCGCAAACGAGAAGTCTGCCTTGTAGCGCAGTTGATGTACGCAGCGACCTTCGCGCATTGCCTTGAGCGCGCGCTCGCGCAGAGGGCGGTTCTTGACGTAGCGGGCGATCACGCCGCGCGGCACGTTGGTCCAGAGGACGTCTGCGGCGGCAAAGAGCGGCGTCGTTGGGGGCAGTCCCAGCACGTCCTCGGTGATGACGCGGGCAAGGTTTGCGCCCGCAGCCGTCACAAAGAAGCTGGAGCGCCCCTGTCTCGGATTGAGCTCGAAGAAGCGGTAGGTGCCGTCCTTTGGATCGATCTTGATGTCAATGTTGAGAAAACCCCGATAACCGAGCTTTTGCAGCATCGGCATCAAAAGGCGGTAGAGCTCGGGATCTTCGGTTGGCATAATGGCGGCGTAGGAGCCGATCCCCTCGGGCGTGTGTTCCTCAAGCAGGACCTGCCCCACACAGAAGAGGCGCACGTCTCCGTCCTTTCCGAGGTAGGCGTTCACCACGCGCATCGAGGTGTCGTCCCCGCCGATGAAGGGCTGGACCAGAACGGGTGCGTTGTAATCGCTGTCCTTCAGGCGCCGGATCACGTCGTCGAAGGCCGCACGATCGGAGAGGAAAAAGACCTTGCGCTTTCCTTCAAAGGAACAGTTCCAGTAGGAGGCGCTGTCTGCGGGCTTTAAGACCACGGGGAAGTCGAAGGGCAGCTTCGCCTCTTCCCGCTTGGGGTCGAATTCGTAGGTCTCGGGGTAGGAGAGCGACCATTTTTCACACATCTCGTAGAAGTTTTCCTTCTGCGAGAGAGCAATGAGCGTTTCTTCGCTTGAGAGGGCGAAGAGGTAGGCGTCGGAAAGACGCTCGGCGTGGCGCGCGGCAAGGCGGGCGTAGTAGTCCGAGCAGGGGATGAGGATGCGGCACTTGTCTCCGGAGTTTGCGGCGAACTGCAAAAGCGTGCGGAGAAAGACCTCGTCTTCTTCCAGGTGTTCCTCCAAGACGGCGTAATGCACGATGTTGCTTGCCATAGTAGCGGGCAGGGCGCGGCGCGCCAGGATCACGCTTTTGACACCGTACGCTTCGTGGAAGGAGCGGGCAATGCCGTAGGCATTTTGGTCACTGCCTAAAATGACGGGTAACAGTTTTGTCGTATCCATAAAAGTCCTTTGTTATCGGATGGGAGTACACAGCGCCGCCGAGACGAGCTCTGCGGCCTGTAGGGTGTCGGAAAGAGCGGCGGTTTCGCAGTCGGTGTGCACGTAGCGAAGCGGGATGGAGACGGCGCCGGAGACAACGCCTGCGCGGCTGGACTGCACGGGTCCGGTATCCGTTCCTCCGAAGGTGAGGATCTCAGCCTGCACGGGAATGGCGTGCTCGGCGGCACAGCGGTTTAAGTGATCGATCATGCGGCGGTTGCAGACGACGGAGCGATCCTTGTATTTCACCGTCGGTCCTTTGCCGAGCTTCACCGCGCCCTTGGCACCGTAGCCGTCGTGCGCGGGGGTGATGTCCACGTTGATGCAGTAGTCGGGCTCGGCGGCGTAGGCCGCAGGAGCGGCGCCGCGCAGACCAACCTCCTCCTGCACGGTGAAGGCAAATATCAGGTTGTACGCGCTCTGTTTTTCCTGCATCGCTTCCGCGACGGCGAGCAGGGTTGCCACGCCGAGGCGGTTGTCCAGCGCACGGCCGCTGATGATGCGGCTCGAGAGACGCACGGCGGGGGCGAGCGTTGCACAGCGGTCGCCGATCTTTACGCGGCGAAGTGCCGAGGCGCGGTTCTTGGCGCCGATGTCGCAGGCGAATTGCTTTGCGTCGAGATCTGCGGCCTTCGTGCCGTCGCTCGGCACAAGCACGCCGAGCGTGCCGTTTTCAAAGCGCACGCGCGAGAAGGCGGCGGCTTCCGCGTGGATACCGCCGACGGGGGCGAGCAAAAGAAAGCCGTTCTCATCCGCATCGCAGACGAGAAAGCCGATCTCGTCCATGTGTGCGGTGAGCAGAACGGTCTCGGCGCAGCCGAAGTCTTTTTTGCAGAGTACGTTTCCCATCGCATCGACACGCACGTCGTCACAGAGGCCCTCCATCCGCTTGGTGAGGTAGGCGGCCATGGATTCCTCCGCTCCGCTGACGCTGAGAATGGAAGAGAGTTCTTTGATGGTTTGATACAAGCGGTTCATATACGGCCTTTCTCGCCTTCTTCGGCGCAATAGGTGATGAGCAGGGGCAGGGCGTCGCGCATGGCATCCAGGTCTCGTTTTGCCACCGTGGAGACGGGGGAGTGGATGTAGCGGCAGGGGGCGGAGAAGGCAAGCACCTTTTTCGCCGTCGCGTGCCGCTGGAGCCCGGCGGCGTCGTTGCCGCCCGCCAAGCGACGCTTGGTCTGTACGGGGATGCCGTGTGCCTCGAGCGTTTCAAGGGCACCGCGGACCAGCGTGCGGTCGTAGAGCGTTGCTCCGTCAAAGAGGGAGAGCACACCGCTGTCACGGTCATAATATACTCTCTTGAGAGTAGCCTCATCTCCGATAAGCACTGCGGCTATCTCACCGTCATTGACTA
>JAZRZY010000070.1:0-4129 GCA_045601605.1 Eubacteriales bacterium | reverse complement strand
GAAGAACCCTCCCCACTCCCCCCGTGGCGGGTTAGCGCCAACGAGAGGTTTTTTATGAAATACATCCAAATCAAACAGGAAAACAGACGTGTGGCGCAAATTGCGGCGCTTTGCCTCGCGCTTTCGCTCTTGGCGCTTCTGATGCCCCTGCGGGCATCCGCCGAGGTGTACGGCTCTCTTCTTCGCTTTCACGTGGTGGCAAACTCCGATTCCGTAGAGGATCAGGAGGTGAAGCTTGCCGTGCGTGATTTGGTCTTGGAGTGGACGAGGGAGGGGCTGTCCTCCTGCGAAAACCGTGCGGAAGCTGAGCTGTATCTGGAGACGGTGCGGGAGGGACTCTGCCGTCGCGTGCGCGACTATTTGCGGCAGGAGGGCTTTTCCTACGGGGCGGAGGCGATGCTTGCGGTGGAATATCACGCGCCGAAGACCTACGAGGACATCACCCTGCCGCAGGGGAATTACCTGAGCTTTCGCCTTGTTTTGGGAGAAGGAAAGGGCAAAAATTTCTTCTGCGTGCTCTTTCCGCCCATCTGCAAAAACACGGCAACGGAGCCTGCCTCCGAGGTGCTGATCCGTTACGGGGTCTCTCCCTACGGCGTGCAGGAGACGCAGACTGCGGGTACCCGTGAGGTGCGTTTTTTTCTCTGGGAGAGTCTCCAACGCATTTTCGATTTGTAAACTTTCGTATTTTGGGTAGAAAAAAGGCGTTTTTGACTTGCAATTTTGAATGGCGGATGATATAATATGCTGAACGCAAATATGCGAAAGAACGGAGAGTTATTTTATGAAACGTTCAGTCAATGCATGGGCGGTCGGCGCAGACTACGGGTTTGAAGATACCTTCGCCAAGGTCAAGGCGGCCGGATTTGAAGCCATTGAGCTCAATCTGGATGCCGACGGCGCGCATTCGCTCACGATGGAAACCACTGCGGCAGATCTTGCAAAGATCTCCGAGCTTTCCCGCCGCTATGAGCTTCCCGTCAGCGGCATCTCCACCTCCATCGGAGGAAACATCGGCTCTGCGGATGCCGCGGAGTGTGAGGCGGCAAAGGAAGTCGTTAAAAAGCAGCTCTTCTTGGCAAAGGGCCTCGGAGCCTCCGCCATTCTCGCCGTGCCCGGCGCGGGAAACACTCCCTGGGGGGAGGCGCACGAGATCTGCATCGAAGCATACCGTTCGCTTCAGTCCTACATTGAAGACACGGGCATCTTCGTCGGAATGGAACACGTGTGGAACGGATTTTTCCTTTCCCCGCGTGATCTTGCCTACACGGTGGATGCCGTCGCAAATCCGTTCGTCGGCGTCTATTTTGACATTGCCAACTGTGCCGACCGTTCAAGAAGCGAGGATTGGATCGCCTTCCTCGGCGGCGAACGCATCAAGCGCGTACACATCAAGAATTTCAACCGAAAGAGCGTGTTTGAATTCGAGTTCCCTCCGCTCTATGAGGAGGGCACCATCGACTGGCCGGTTGTGATGGCGGCCTTACGCAAGATCGGTTACGAGGGTCCCCTGACTGCCGAGTTCGGCGCCCCCGAGGGAGATCCGAGCGAAGTACTCATCAAGAGTGCCGATGCGGTTCGCCGCATTCAGTGCCTGTGATTTTAGAGAGGTAAACAGATGAAACATTGGAAGACAGCATTGCTTCTTTTGCTCGTCGCGGCGTTTTGCGTGTTGCCGCTCGCTTCCTGCATCCCGGGCAAGCTTGCAAACAGCGGCGGAGCGATTGAGGAAGACCCGATTCCCACCGATCCCGAGTACGATACCATGGATTATGCCAAGAGTATGATCCCCACCATTGACTTCGGCGGTCAGGAATTCCGCATTCTCGTCTGCAAATCTGTCAGTGAATTTGACGTGTCCAACGGTGACCTCGCCCGCAACGTCATTGCGGAGGAATACCTGGACATTCCGATCAATGACCGTGTGTTCGAGCGTAACACCTACCTGCAGAACAAGCTCGGCATCACCATCCGCGCCACGGAGAAGCCTTTCCGTCAGGTGGCTGAAGAACTCAAGAGCTCCATCCTTTCCATGGATGACCGCTACGACATCTGCTTCACCCGTCTGGACGACCTCACTCCGCTTGCCAGCGAAGGTCTCTTGGTCAACCTTTTTGATATGGACTTGAACTTTGAGGAGCCGTGGTGGGATCAGAACTCCATCAACGAGCTTTCCATTCAGGGTGAACTTTACTTCGCCGTCAGCGACGGTGACATCGTTGACAAACAAACCACCATCGCCTGTATGTTCAACAAGAAGCTGATGGACGAGCAGCAGATCGAGTACCCCTATCAGATGGTGTACGACGGCACTTGGACCATCGACGCAATGCTTGAAATGTCCAAGAGTTGCAAGAACGACAGCAACGGTGACGGTATCTACGATGCCAACGACATCTGGCCGATCTTGACCGAGTTTGACTCCGCCACCTGCTTCTACTACGCCTTTGGCGGTTATGTCACCCGCAAGAGTAACGCCGACGAGCCCGAACTTTCCATGGGCGGCGGCGAAGCACGTCTGGCCATTGACAAGGCCTTGGATGTGATGCTGGATAACCAGAATGTCTGCAAGGTTGAGCGAATGAGCGGCTACGGCAACAAGGGTAGCTGGCTTGCCGCCAGTGATATGTTCATCAACAACCAGGCGATGTTCCGTATCACCAACCTGACCACCACCGAGCGTTGGCGTAACATGGAGGCGGATTTCGGTATCCTGCCGATGCCTAAGCTCAACGAAAACCAGAAGAATTACGTCCACCTCTGCAAGAACGGTGCCACGGGCGTCTGCGTGCCCAACACCAATGAGAACTTGGACTTCACCTCCGTCTGCTTGGAGGCATTCGTTTCCCTGTCCCGTTACACCTTGCGCGAGGGCTATTTCGAATCCACCATGCAGGGCATGGTCTCTCGTGACGAGGAGACCTCCAAGATGCTCAACCTCATCTTTGAGACCCGCGCCTTTGACCTCGGCTACATCTTTGACTTCGGTCACGAGGGCAACGTCAACGGCGACGGTGTCGGTTACATCTTGAAGCAGCTTGCCAGTGAAGGCAGCATCGCATTCGACTCCCGCTACGACTCCATCAAGGATAAGGCTCAGGCGCAGATCGACGATATGCTTGACGCGCTTGAAAAATCCCGCGCCGCTTAAACGTCTTTTCCGGGATCGTTTCGTGAGCGTGCGGGCAACGGCCGCGTCCGTCTCGGCCTGTGTGACCTTTGCGAAAACGGTGACACGGGTCTGATCGCAGACGCAACCTTCATCGAGGCGGTCTATACCGGAGACACCTCCGAGATCCGCACCTCTTATCGGGATGCCCGCCGTTCTCTCGCTTTCGTGCTTGCCTGCAACGAAAGGATGGAAACGGTCCTTCCCGTCAAGATCGAGATCGACTGACAAACGAATAAAACGCAACGAACAGAAAGCAAACACCCTTTACGCGTGTCTTCAGAGAGGCCGGCTGCTGGAAACGGCTGTCACGCGGGTGAGCGCACTTCGTCTGGGAGCGGCGCAGGGGATAAGCCTGCGACGGCGCCGTCCGTAAACCGGCTTGAGTGATAAATAAGGGTGGTACCGCGATTTTTTCGCCCCTGTGCAAAACGCAGGGGCGATTTTATTTTGTAACACAAAAAAGGAGACACTATGAAAGAACGACTGATGAATTTAAAGTCGGAGTGCCTTGCAAGACTTGAGGCTGCAACGGATCTGTCTGCATTGGAGGAGATCCGCGTGGCTTATCTCGGCAAAAAAGGTGCGCTGACGGAGATCTTGCGCGGAATGGGCGCACTTTCCGCAGAGGAACGCCCCATCGTCGGCGAGATGGCAAATCAGGTACGTCAGGCACTCGGCGATGCCTTGAACGAAAAGCGCGAGGTGCTCAGTGAGGCGGCAAGCCGTGCCGCGCTTGTCGCGGAAACGCTTGACGTCACCGCTCCCGGTGCGGCGCAGATCCTTGGGGGAAGACATCCCATCGCTCTCGTACAGGAAGAGATCGAAAACATCTTCATCTCCATGGGCTTCACCGTGGAAGACGGTCCCGAGGTGGAGACGGATTACTACAACTTCGAGGCGCTCAATACCCCTGCCGATCATCCCGCGCGCGACGTGCAGGATACCTTCTATATCACC
>JAZRZY010000069.1:0-10973 GCA_045601605.1 Eubacteriales bacterium | reverse complement strand
GTCAACGTTGGTGTTGGCGTATTCGGGCACGGTCACCTCAATGCCGTTTTCCGTCAGCTCATGTGCGTTGTCGGCAGAGCGGAAATAAGGGTTGACGATGTCGAAATCCAACAGCATTACGGGGCGTGCGTGCTGCTTTTGAAGTGATCTTGCGAGCGCTACGGAAACGTTGGTTTTGCCTACGCCGTAATGGCCGCAGACGATCTGGATCGGTTTGTCGGAAAAATGCATGGTTTCTCCTTGTATGTTCGTTTTTCGTATTATAACACAGAAAAGCGAAAAAAGGTATAGAAATTTTGGAAAAGTTGTGATACAATATGACAAACGAATACCGCATTGTGAGGACGCTATGAGCAGAGCAGATGTCATCTTTCAGGAAAATTGCCGACAGATCTTAGAGCACGGCTTTTCCGACGAGGGAATGGACGTTCGCCCGAAGTGGGAGGACGGTGTTCCCGCACACACCAAAAAGAGTTTTTGCATCGTCAACCGTTACAACCTCGCCGAGGAATTTCCGATCCTCACCATCCGCCGCACTTATATCAAGACCGCGGTGAAGGAACTGCTTTGGATCTGGCAGAAGAAGTCCAACAACATCCGCGATCTTGACGCGCACGTCTGGGATCAGTGGGCAGACGAGACGGGCTCCATCGGAAAGGCGTACGGCTATCAGCTCGGCGTGAAGCATCATTACCGCGAAGGCGATATGGATCAGGTTGATCGCGTGCTCTACGATTTGAAGCACAATCCCGCCAGCCGCCGCATCATTACGAATCTTTATAACCACGCCGATCTCTCCGAGATGCATCTGTACCCCTGCGCGTATATGATGACCTTCAACGTGACCGGCGGAGACACCCTGAACGCCATCCTGAACCAGAGAAGTCAGGATATGCTCACGGCAAACAACTGGAACGTCTGTCAGTACGCCGTGCTCGTGCATCTGTTTGCAAAGGTGTCGGGACTCCGTGTGGGTGAACTCGTGCACGTCATCGCCGATGCACACATCTACGATCGTCACATTCCGCTGGTGGAAGAACTTTTGAAGAGAGAACCGAAGGCGGCGCCGAAATTCTCCATTCGCGAGGATATCGACGATTTTTATAAATTTACCGTGGATGATTATACCTTGGAAGAGTATGATCCTCATCCGTTTGATTTTAAGATTCCGGTGGCTGAATAATGTTTTGTATCGTTGCAACTGATAAAAATCGCGGCATCGGCAAGTCGGGCGAGCTCTTGGCTCACCTGCCGGGCGATTTGAAGTATTTTAAAGAAAAGACGGCGGGGAAGACCGTCATTATGGGCTATAATACGCTCCTTTCTTTGCCGAAGTCAAAGCCGTTGCCCAACCGCCGTAATATCGTTTTGTGCCATTTGCCCGACGTGACGGTGGAAGGCGCGGAGGTCTGCCACACCGTGGAAGAGGTTTTGGATTTGGTGCGCCCCCTTCCTGCCGACGACGTTGCCGTGATGGGCGGCGGAATGGTCTATAAGACCTTCTTGCCTTACTGTGAAAAAGCATTCATCACGGAGATCGATGCCACTTGGGACGCGGATACCTTCTTTCCGCCGCTTGACGGCTTTACCCTCGTCTCCCGCAGTGAACCGCAACGGGACGGTGATATTTCTTATACGTTCTGCGTTTACGAAAGAACGGAATGAAAAGACGCTTTTGGCGCGTTTTATACAAAGGAAAACAAAAAAACACCCGCTGTCAGGGTGTTTTTTATAATGCATTATCCGAAAAAGAGGCACCGATTCGTGCCTCTTTTTTGAGTTTAATGACTTTGACAGGGATGCTCAAAGAACTTCTTGATGTTGAGTGCCATCTCGTTTGCCTTTCCTTCGACGGGGAGAAAGCCGATGGATTTTGCGATCGCGCGCAACACGTCAGTCTGCGGCTCGAAAAAGGCGGTTTTACCGCCGGCGCGGTCGAGGAAGTTGACTACGGCACGCAGTCCGAGGTCGAGGGCCACCGTGGAGGCGCCGGGGAAGGTGATGACGCGCGTCACGCGCCCGCCTTCGGGACAGAATACGAAAAGGTAGAAGGCGTGAAGCTGCTTCTCCTCTGTGACGGTGATGAGGCATTCGCGTTCCAAGGGCTCAAGGTGGATGCTCTCGAGCAGGGAATTGCGGTCTTCAAGGTCGCGTACGGGTGTTGCTTTGATCATAGCTTACCTCAAAAAGATTTGATGTGACGGATCTCTCGTCCGTCGAGCTCTCGGATCTCACCCGGGCGAAGATCACCGAGCGTCAGGTCTCCGATCCCGACGCGAATGAGACGCTTTACGGTCAAGCCGGCTTTCTCACACATCTTGCGGATCTGGCGATTGCGGCCCTCGTGCAGAGTAAAGCGCAGAAGACCTGCGTCAAAACCGGGAAGCGTCTCCACCTCGACGGGACGGATCTTGTAGCCGTCAAGCACCATCGGGGAGCGAAGCGTTCGCACCTGTGCGCCGCTCGGCTCGGGGGAGACCTTGACCATATAGATCTTTGCGGCGGAGGTGCTCGGGTGCGTGAGTCGGTTGATGCATTCGCCGTCGTTGGTCAAAAGGAGAAGACCCTCGCTGTCGAGGTCGAGACGACCGATGGGGAGTACCGCCACGGGAAGAGCGCTCTCGCGCATAACGTCGGCGATGCAACGGCGCCCCTTTTCATCGGACATCGTGCAGACGATGCCGCGCGGCTTATAAAACATAAAATAGCGCAGACGGTCGGGCTTTTCAACAAGCTTTCCCTTGTAGGTGACGGTTTGCGTCGCGGGGTCGATCTTCTGTCCCGTGATAGCGGGAACTCCGTCTATCAGTACACGGCCTGCGGCGATCTCCTCCTCGGCCTTGCGGCGCGAGAGGATGCCCGATTCACTTAAGAATTTTTGGATTCTGATTTCTTCCATCCGAAAAACTGTAAGATCCTTTCCCATAGCGTGGGCGGGATATACTCGTCCACGGATGTCGTATAGTAAAGCTTGACTTTTGCGAGAGTTCGCGTCCCTTGCTTTAAGAGGACTGCTCCTGCACACATGCCGTCGGGCGGGGAGGGGGCCACCTCGTCCAGACGGTCAAGCCCGACCACGGGTGCATAGATAAAGTGGGGGAGGTCGAACTCCGTGCGGATGCCGTCTTTGGTTCTGACGGAAGCGTAAACGTCCTCCGTATTTGCCACAACCACAAACTTATCAACACTACCAACTACGGGCAGTCGGCAGGAAAGCGCCCCTTTTTGATACAAAAGTTGACTTTCGTAGTGCGAAAACCCAAAATCATAGAGGTTTTTATGGTCGTACCAGTCATTGGGCGCAGAAAGCGTCACACAGATCAAAGTGGCGCCGTCGCGCTCGGCGGCTGTGACGAGACAACGCCCGGCCGAGCGGGTGTAGCCTGTTTTCCCGGCAATGCAATCGTCGTAGTCGGAAAGCAGACGGTTGTGGTTGCGAAAGTAATGAGCGGTGCCGCCCTTCGGCGGGGTCGTCGTGTGATTCTTGGCACCGCTGATCGCGACAAATTCGGGGTTCTCGAGCGCCGCTTGCATCAGGCGAGCCAGATCGAGCGCCGTGGAATGATGACCCTCGGCGGGAAGACCGTGTGGATTTTGAAAAGTTGTGTCGGTCAGACCAAACTTCTGCGCCGTTTCATTCATCAGGGAGACAAAGTCGTCCAAGGTTTTGGAAACGTGTAGGGCAAGAGCTTCGGCGGCATCGTTTGCACTTTGCAAAAGCAGGGCAAATAAGAGATCGCGTACCGTGATTTTCTCGCCTTGGTAGAGGTAGGCGGATGAGCCTTCCACCCCGACTGCTTCTTTCGGAATGGTCACCACTTGTTTCATATCCGCACGCTCAAGAACGACAAGTGCCGTCATGATTTTCGTCGTGCTTGCCATCGCAAGCTTGGTGCCTGCGTTCTTCTCAAAGAGGATCTCACCGTCTTTGGCATCGAGCAAAACGGCGCTTTCGGCGCTGACGGAAGGTGCGGCAAAACAGGGACACGTCAGGGCGAAAAGTAGAAAAAATGCGAGTGAGGCGCAGAAAAAGCGTTTCATAGACTCTCCTGTAACATACGTTTGGTAGAGTTTATGAAAACGGCAAAATCTTTATGTGTCAGCCCTCTACGATGGGAGATGCGTCTGCAGCCTCTTCGGTGGATTCGGGCTTCTTGAACATTGCCTTGAGCTTCTCGATCATGGCAGGTGCGCGGTCGATCAGTTCATTGACCGTGCCGACGATGCTGTCGGCGGTGGGCTGATTGACGTTGAGAAGGCGCACGTCATTCTCGCGGACGATGAGGAAAGCGACCGGTTGGATGGTCATACCGGCACCGCTGCCGCCGCCGAAATGGGTGACCTGCGTGCGTTTGCCGTCAAAGTCCATGCCGGCAGAGGTAAAGCCGAGTGCGACCTTCGAAACGGGAATCACAACTCCGCCGCCGTCCAAGGGGATGGGCTTTCCGATGACGTTGTCCACGTCGATGACTTGTTTGAGGTTCTCAAGCGAGGATTGGATGACTTCTTTCAACGGGATATCACTCATTTTTTTGTTCCTTTCTTGTTTTGAGCGTTTGTTTTCATTGCTTCAAGCTCCATAAGTTCCAAAAGATCTCGGTAGAACTCTAAATACATATTTGAGTAAGTCGTCCACACGAAGAACGGTTTCATATAGAGCGTCAGATGCAGGTCGAGCGAGGATTTGTTCGATTCAAAATCCGGTGTGATGCAAATGCTTTTTTTGCGTGTCACAAAACGACAGTTTTGTTCAAGAAAAGCAAAAAGTGCAGAGAGTAAGGCGTTGATTTCGCCGTAGCGCATTGCCGTTGCAGCGGCATCCGAACTGCCCACACGGACGTTCAGCTTTCGCACGCGGATTTTCAGGTGCTTTTGCAGTCCTTCTGCCACAGCGCGCAGACCTCGACCGAGGGCGCAGAGGAAGGAGTAAAGGTCTTCCAGCGTGTGCAGAATGTTCGCTTTTTTCTTTTTTTCCTCGGAGGAGGCGGCGTTGCTTCTGAAGTAATCGGTCGCATGGTGTTTTCCGCGACGCAGTTTTTGCAGTTTTTCATAAACGACGGGGAAATCAAGTGGGATTCCCCAAACGTAAAGGGTGAGCTTGAGTTGTTCTCTGTAATCAATCCTGAGCGCGAGATCGCTGAAGAGAAAGAGCACGATCAAGCCGATGATCCCCAAAAGGATGTAGAGGAAAATCATCCTTCGAGCGCCTCGTCAAGCACCAACTGAAGATGATCCTCAAGGGAGGGGAGCTCCTCCACCGAGGAGAGTCCGAAGGAGCGTAAAAATGCGGGCGTCGTACGGTAGAGGATCGGACGACCGGGGGCATCCAAACGCCCGCATTCTTCTACGAGCGAGCGCTGGAGGAGGCCGTTCAGAATGGAGGAGCAGTCCACCCCGCGTACTTTTTCGACGTAGCCGCGTGTGGTGGGTTGCTGGTAGGCGATGATGGAAAGCGTCTCAAGTGCGGCGCGGGACAGGGGGATGTTGCGCTTGAATTCAAGATATTTCGTGACGTAGTCAGCGTATTCGCCCTTGGTACAAAGCCCTGCGGCTTCCGCGGTCAGATAGATCTCAAAGGCGCGATCGGCATCGGCGAGTTCCGTTTTGAGTTCTTGGGCAAGCAGGAGTGCGTCCTGCTCGTTGACCTCCAGGATCTCGGCCAAACGCTCGAAGGGGACGGGGTCACCCGCCGCAAAAAGCACCGCTTCCATTGCGGAAAGCAAAACCTCGCGGTTTTCTTGATAGTTTGTACTGCGTTCCATAATTTATCCTTTCGCACGTTCGTGCTTTACAAGGCTCAAAATGTAATCATTTCCCACGTGACGGAATTTGATGCGCCCGCTCGAGGTCAAAGAAAGTGCCGCGAGGAACGTGGCAACCACGTCGCTTCTCGAGGGCGCGGGACGAAGCAGTGCGTGTAAGGACACGGCGTTTCCGAGTTCGAACGCCTTGGAGAGACGACGCAGAAGAAAAACGACTTTTTCCTCAACGGGAACGACGCGTTCGGAAAAAATACCCGTCACGTCCTGTTTCTTTTTCTTTTCCTTCGCTTCGCGCATGGCGATGCGCAGGGCGGCGATGGCATCGGCCAGTTCCTGCGGATCCATCTCAGGGGTCTCGCGGGTCAGCCGATAGGGCTGTGCCTTTGGCGGGAAACGGTAGATGTTCTGCATCCGCGCTTCGAGAAATTCGGCGGCGGCTCGCACCTTGGAGTATTCGATGAGGGCTTGCACAAGCTCGGTGCGCGGATCCTCTTCCAGCTCTTCCTTGGGGAGGAGCATTTTGGTTTTGATGTAGAGAAGCTCGCACGCCATCACGAGGAAGGAACTTTCGATCTCCGTGTTGCGCTTTTGCATTTGCTCGATGTGGTCGAGATACTGTTCCAAAATGCGTGCAATGGGGATGTCGTAAATGTTAATCTTTTGGCGTGTGATGAGCGTGAGGAGAAGCTCAAGAGGTCCTTCAAACACGTCCAGGGAGAACTTGAGTTCTCCGGCATCGACGTTGGAACGAATCATAAAAGACCTCCGAAAATGAAATCCCAAAAGGAGTAAAAAGCGTTGTAAAAGAAGGAGTGTACGGGCCCGAGAAGCAGCGAGATGAGATCCAATTGTGCGAGTGCGGGGACGCGGCGCGCAACAAGACTGAGCACGATCAGACCGAGGAATACGTAGGAAAAAATGCGGTCATAGCGGCGCACCTTCCAGTAGATCTTGCTCGGGAGCATCGACAATACGATGTGTGAGCCGTCCAAGGGGGGCAAGGGGATCAAATTGAATGCAAAAAAGCCGAGATTGATGGAAACGAAGTACGCCAAGAGATAGTAGAGCACAAGAGACAAACCTTGGGAGAACGACGCGCCTGCGGCGAGGAAAGGCTCCAAGAAATTCAAATAAGCAGACAGGAGCATTGCTCCGAAGAAAGCCATCAGGAGGTTGGACATCGGGCCTGCGAGGGCGACGAAGGCCATATCTCTGCGCGGATGGCGCAGATTTCTCGGGTTGACTTGGACGGGGCGTGCGGCGCCGAAACCGATGAGCATCAGGGAGAGAAAACCGAGGGGGTCGATGTGGCGCAGAGGATTGAACGAAAGACGTCCCGTGGCGGCGGCGGTCGGATCGCCGCATTTGTACGCAACAAAACCGTGGCATACCTCGTGCACCGTCATAGCAATGAGAATGGCGGGGATGGGCAAGAGGTAGTCAAATACGAGGTCGAGGAAAAGTTCATTCATAAAAGGCGTTCCTTTTGTTGCCGCAGGATCTCAAACGAGATGACTGCACAGGCGGCTTGTGCGGAGAGAGATTTTTGATAGGTTCGACCGTAAGGGATGACCACGCCGTTTTCTACTTTTTCATCCAACGTGCGATCGATCCCGCGGCGTTCGCCGCCGATGATCAGGCAGAGCGGAAGGGAAAGACGTGCGTCGTAAAGGTCTTGTGCTCGCTTTTCGCGTGCGCAGAGCGGTGTGATGCCGTGTTGCTGCAACAGATCTATGAACTTGTCGGCATCTTCGGGGATGATCGCCATCGGCAGATGCTCGCTGGCACCGGCAGAGGCGCGCAGGATCACGCTTCCTGCGTTCATCCAGTTGCGTGCGGGGAGGAAGACGCCGTCGCAGCCCGCTGCATACAGTGTGCGCAGGCAGGCGGCAAAATTATACGGATCTTCGATGCCGCAGAGGTAGGCGAGAAACGGTGTTTTTCCGGAGCAAAGTGCCTCGGGAGGGACGAATGCCTTTTCGCCGACGCGCGCCAGAATGCCGCCGTGAGTCGTGCCCTCGGCGTGTTCTTTCATGAACGCTTCATCTACTTGGTGCGTCGGGATGCTTCTGGCGCGGCAAAGTTCAAGTAAGATGTCGGCTTCACTCGGCGTGTTGCGTCGGTTCTTTGCGCGGGGGCAATGGAATACCTCAAAAATCTGGCGTGAGTGCGTAGAAAGGACTGCGCGCAGAGAGACGGCGCCCTCGGCAAAGAAAGAGTTTTGTTCCGGCATTTCAGTCGAGATCGTTTTCGAGATTGTGATAGACTTCTTGGACGTCTTCATTTTCTTCCAGAGCATCGAGAAGTCTGCGCATCTTGGTGATGGAATCGTCGTCGGAGAGAGTGACGGTGCTTGCGGGGATCTTTTCCACCTCGGCAGACAGGATCTCGTAGCCTTTTTCCGAAAGTGCTTCACGCACGGCGGAAAGATCGGCAGGGGCGGTGGTGATCTCGTAGGAGTTTTCTTCGGCCGAGTTGATGTCTTCTGCACCTGCTTCCAGCGCGTCCTCCATCACGGTGTCCTCGCCTTTGTCGGATTCGAGCAGGATGACACCGGATTCGTGGAAGAGGTAAGAAACACAGCCCGTGGTGCCGAGCCCGGCGCCGAATTTATCAAAGTAGTGGCGCAGATCGGCGCTGGTGCGGTTGCGGTTGTCGGTCGCGGTTTCCACGATAACGGCAACGCCGGAGGGACCGTATCCTTCGTAGGTGATGGCTTCATAGGTCTCCGAATCGGAGCTGGCGGCCTTTTTGATGGTGCGCTCGATGTTGTCGTTGGGCACGTTGTTCGATTTTGCTTTGGCGATCAGGTCACGCAGTTTGGAATTGGAAGCGGGATCCGGGCCGCCTGCTTTGACGGCCATAGAGATCTCTTTTCCGATCTTGGTGAAGACCTTTGCCTTCTGGGCGTCGGTCTTTTCTTTCTTGTGTTTGATGTTGCTCCATTTGGAATGTCCGGACATGATTTTTACTCCTTGTCAGATGGTTTCGGGGGCTTCCATACCAAGAAGCCACAGACAGTTTTTCAGAACGGCCTCACAGGCGGTGCAGAAGGCAAGGCGCACCTCGCGTACTTCGCCTTCGGCCTTCAACACGGGGCAAGCCTGATAGAAGCGGTTGAAGCATTGGCACAGATCCAGCGCATAGCGGGAGATCGTGCTCGGTTCATAATCGGACAGCGCCTTTTCCACCGTTTCGGGGAAGCGCACAAGCATGGAATAGAGCTCCTGCTCCTTCGCTTCAAACGCGTAAGCGGCGGGGGAGGTGTTGCTGAACTCGGCTTTGCGCAGGACGCTGCAGATACGGGCGTGCGTGTATTGCACGTAGGGGCCGGTGTTTCCGTCGAAGTTTAAGGCTTCCTCAACAGAGAAGCTGATGTCTTTGATGCGGCCGGTGGAGAGCTGATGGAAGACCAGCGCACCGACGCCGACTGCTCGGGCAACTTCATCGATGTTTTCGCAAGAGGGGTTGCGCTCCAGCGTGATGGCACGTACGCGCTCGATGGCATCGGCGAACAAGTCGCGCAGAAGAATGACGTTTCCGGTGCGGCTGGCAAGCTTAGTCCCGTTGATGGACAATTTGCCGTAGGGGACGTGCACGAGATCCTGACTCCAGTCATATCCCATCTTGCCGATGACGGTAAACCATTGCTTGAAGTGCAGGCTTTGGCCTGCGTCGGTGACGTAGACGGCCTTGTGGAAATCGTAAGTGTTCTTGCGATAGAGACCTGCTGTGATGTCGCGCGTTGCGTAAAGCGTCGAGCCGTCCGATTTCAGGATCAGACACGGCGGCATATCTTCCTCGGAGAGATCAACAACTTTGGCGCCGTCACTTTCCTGTAACAGGCCCTTTTCCTCCAACTCTTTGATGACGGCGTCCATTTTATCGTTGTAGAAGGCTTCGCCGTTCCAGGAATCAAAGTCAATGTTTAACAGATCGTAAGTGCGTTTGAATTCGGCAAGAGAGATTTGTTTGAACCATTCCCAAAGTTCAAGCGCTTCGGGGTCTCCCGCTTCCATGGCGGCAAAGGCGGCGCGCGCTTCATCGTTCAGCGAGGGGTCTTCCTCCGCTTCTGCATAGAAACGGCGATAGATCTCGCCGAGCGCGTCCACACCGCCGGCCTCGATCTCTTCTCGGCTGCCCCAACGGCGGAAGGCAACAATCAAACGTCCGAACTGCGTACCCCAGTCGCCGAGATGGTTGATCGATACGGTCTTGTAGCCGCAAAATTCGTGCAGACGGCGAAGCGAGTTTCCGATGGCAGTCGTTCCGAGGTGCCCGATGTGGAAGGGCTTTGCAATGTTGGGGGAGGAAAAGTCGAGCACGACGACCTTGCCGTTTGCTTCGGGGGCTTTTCCGTAGTTTTCTTTTGCGCGCGCAAAGGAAAACAGGGCATCGGTTTTTGCCTCATCGGTCAGACGGAAATTCAGGTAACCGCCGACGGCTTGGATGGAGGCGAAAAGGCCTTTGGAGTCTTCCTCCAGCTTGGAGAGCAGATCTGCGGCGATCATCTGCGGCGCTTTGCGGAGCTTTTTGGCAAGCACAAAGCAGGCGAGCGTATAATCGCCCATATCGGCGCTTTTGGGATAATCCACGAGCGGCAGAAGTTCTTCGCGCGTGATGCCTTCGGAAGAAAGATGCCGAAGGAGAATGGATACGATTTGTTCTTTCGGTGTCATCATATACAGTCCTTATTTGATTTCGATTTTATCTTGTACGTTGTTGCAAACGAGGTTTACGTAGCTTTTTCCGCGGTTGACGATGAGTTCTTCTCCGTCCAAAGTATAGTAGCGAATGGGGGAGTCGGTATCGCTGTCGCAGACCCAGCGGATCGGAATGTATTTTCCGTCTGTGAAGTAGTAGCCGTCGCCTTCAAAGCCGAGCAGATCGATCTTCGTGTGATAGGGGCGGTTGTAAACAACGTCGTAGTCGTAGGCGTATTGGTTCGTAAAAAGAACAAATACGTTTTTGAATGTCAGGGTCTTTTGATTGTTGACGTCCTTCGGCACGGTGCGCGTTTCCATGGAACGATAGACGTACTGCCCTTTTTCATACAGGCCGCTTTCCTCATCATAGACAAAGTCGCAAGCCGTGTAATTGTTGTTCCACAGGGAGAAGATCACCTTCACGCTTTTTCCGTCGAGTGAGTTTGACATTTTGTTTTCACCGAAGCAAAACAGCGTACGTCGGGCGGTGTCGTCATACGTTTTC
>JAZRZY010000068.1:0-6755 GCA_045601605.1 Eubacteriales bacterium | reverse complement strand
CCCTCTCCGCAACCGACGTCGAGCACCGCTCCCCCCGACGGCACAAGCTCTGCGGAAAGCTCCGCCACGCGACGGGCAAGCACGTCGTAATGCCCGCCGTCCAGAAACGACGTCCGAGCCTCGATCATCCGTCGGTCGTCTCCGTGGCCCTTCTTGCCTCCGCCGCCGCGCAAAAGATGCACGTAGCCTTGGCGGGCAAGGTCAAAATTGTGTGCGTTTTCACACGTCAAGCTTCCGCCCTCCCGCTTGAGAGGCGCAGAGCAGACGGGACAGATAAAATCACTCATCTTCCGCAAAAAGGGCGGTAGAGAGGTAACGCTCCCCCGAATCGGGCAAAATCGCCACGACGGTCTTGCCGCGGTACGCTTCGTGCAGTGCCGTCTCCGCCGCAACGGCAAGACAGGCACCCGAGGAAATGCCGACGAGTACACCCTCCTTTTGCGCGAGCAGACGGGCGGCGCGATACGCCTCCTCAGCGGTGACGGAAATGACTTTGTCATAAATGCCCGTGTCCAGCGTTTTCGGCACAAAGCCTGCGCCCATGCCCTGCAGGGCGTGCGGGCGCGGTTTTGTGCCTGCAGGTCCCGAAAGCACGGGGCTTTCAGCCGGCTCCACGCCGAGGACGACGAGGTCGGGGTTTTGCTCCTTCAAATAACGGCCCGTGCCGGAGATGGTTCCTCCCGTGCCGATGCCGCAGACGAGAACGTCCACGTGTCCCTCGGTGTCGCGCCAGATCTCGGGCCCCGTCGTGTCGTAGTGCGCGGCGGGATTTGCCGCGTTCTCAAACTGGGACGGGATGAAGCTGTTCGGAATCGAGCGTGCGAGGCGCTTCGCCTCCTCGATGGCACCCGTCATCCCGAGCGCGCCGTCGGTCAAAACGACCTCGGCACCGTAGGCGCGCACAAGCGCCGCGCGCTCACTCGAAGCCGTGGACGGCATCACCACGATGACGCGTAGACCGCGGGCTGCCCCCAGCGCGCACAGGGCGATGCCCGTGTTGCCGCTGGTCGGCTCGATGATGACCGAATCCGCCGTAAGTAGCCCTTCCCGCTCGGCTCTGTCCAGCATTTGCTTTGCCACGCGATCCTTGGCGCTTCCCGCAGGATTGGCACTCTCCAGCTTGACGAGCAGGCGGGCACGAAAGCCGCCGAAGGCCTCCCCGAAGCGACGAAGCTCCAAAAGCGGGGTGTTGCCGATCAGTTCCTCGACGGACGAGACGATTTTTTGCATCTTTTTCTCCAAAAACGAACTTTTCTCAATTATAGCACAGGGCAAAATGCCTGTCAAACCAATCAAAAAGCAGGGCGAACGCCCTGCTTTTGCTTATTTTTTTGCTTTGAGCATGCTCTGATACGCTTCCAATTCCCTCGCCTTCTTTTCCCGATACGCGCGAGCTGCCGCACGGATCCCGATGGTGGCAAAATACGCCGCCAAAAAGAGAGCGTATGCAAAGACGATGTGCGCCCAGTTAACGGCACCGGATGCAAGCGTGTCCTCCGTCTTTTCGCCGAGGGCAACTCTGAGCGGATCCAGCACCACGAAGTACGAAACGTACATCATTGCCGCGCTGATGACCACGTGAAAAAGGCGGTAAACCGTCTTGGAAAAGACCTTCACCTGCTTGAGAGAACGGGCAAGCCCGACCACGACATAAAACAGAAGGGTGACGAGCATAAAGGAAACGAACATATTTTGCCCGAACACCTGAGAGGCAAGCCCTGCCCAATAGAACAAAAGACTGCTCAAAAACACGGTGAACGTAAAGCCCGAGGAGATGGTTTGCCAGAGCTCCGAAAGGGCGCGCTTTGTGTCAAACTTCACTTCTGTGACCGACATATTTCCTCCGTTTAGAACTCAAGCCGACCCTGTGTCGGTCGGCTTGAAAAGATGGTTTACAGAGCAGACTTTGCAGTCGCCACGAGGGCGGCAAAGGCTTCCTTATCGCTGATGGCGATCTCAGAGAGCATCTTGCGGTTGAGATCCACACCGGCCTTCTTCAGACCGTTCATAAAGGTGGAGTAGTTCATGCCGTTTGCCTTGCAGGCGGCGGAGATACGGGTGATCCAGAGACGACGGAAGTCGCGCTTCTTCTGCTTGCGGCCGATGAATGCGTAGTTGCCGCTCTTCATCACCAGCTGTTTTGCCATCTTGAAGTGACGGCTCTTGGCACCCCAGTAGCCCTTGGCTGCCTTCAGAACTTTCTTTCTGCGTGCACGGGTCGTGACCGCACCTTTGATTCTTGCCATGATATTCTACCTTATCGCGTAATGCGTTCCTTTCTGAATTTAGTCCTAAGCTACCTTAGGCGTACGGGAGCAGCTTCTTGATGTTCTGGGCATTGGCCTCGGCAATGTAGCCGGCCTTGCGCAGAGCGCGCTTACGTTTGGTGGTCTTCAGGTGAACCTGATGGCGTCTGCCTTGATGGTTCATTTTGACTTTACCGCTCTTGGTCAGCGAGAAACGCTTCGCAGTTGCTTTGTGGGTTTTGATCTTGATCTTGGCCATTGTCTTTTACCTCTTTCCGGCGGTCATGCTTTTTTTACAGCGTTCTGCGTGCCTCCTACCGCCGAGGGGGACGCTGATTGTGGGTTTATTCTGCTTTCGGTGCGGCCTTTTCTTTGTTGGCCTTTGCCGGAGCTTCCTTCTTCGGGGCAAGGAACATCGTCATAAATCTGCCGTCGAGGCTGGGCTTCTTCTCCACGGAGGCGATCTCGTCACAGGCGGCGACGATCTTCTCCATCAGGACGTAACCGTTGCCCGTCTGGGTCATTTCACGACCCGAGAAGACGATGGTGACCTTGACTTTGTTGCCCGCCTTCAAAAAACGGTGGGCGTGAGAGATCTTGGTCTCAAAATCGTGGGTGCCGATGCGGCAGGTAAACTTGATTTCCTTGAGCTCAACGGTGACCTGCTTTTTGCGGCTTTCACGTTGCTTTTTCTCTTTTTCGAAGCGGAACTTGCCGTAATCCATAATGCGGCAAACGGGCGGCTCTGCCCCCGGTGCGATCTCTACGAGATCCAGCCCGCGATCGTAGGCGAGATCGAGTGCGGCGTGCTTGTCCATAATGCCGAGCTGCTCGCCCTCGGGACCGACAACGCGCATCTTCGGCGCACGGATTTTCTCATTTAAGAGCAAATCTTTGGAAGCGATGGGACTTCCCTCCTTCTGGTTCGCTGAAAGGTGGTTACAACAAAAAAGCGCGGGAGTCCTCCCGCACCGAAATACAGACGGCAATTTGCCGTGCGTCTGTCAGTATCGACCACCGCGCCGATTGCACGGAAGGTGAGAACGGAAGGTTCTGCTTCTTTTTTGCACGGGGTATTATAGCACCCCCGCCTTAGCTTGTCAAGACTTATTTGAAAGATTTTTACAGACTGTCCACGAGGCGCAGGATGCGCTCACGCTCGCTGTCAAACAGATCCTTCATCAGGCTGAAGTATCTGCCCTCCGCTACGATGAAATGATCGAGCAGCGTCACCTCCATACGGCGCAAAAAGCTGCGTACCTCGGTCGTGGTATCCAGATCCGCCGCGCTGGCAAGCGGGATGCCGCCCGGATGGTTGTGCGCCAAGATCACGTAGCTCGCCTTCTTCAAAATGGCGCGCTCGGCGATCTCCCGCACGGAAAACGCCGCGGAATGGAGCCCGCCCGCAAAAAGCTCACAGGATTCCACAAGCTCCAGCGACGAGGAATAGAACAGACCGTAAACCGACTCGGTCTGCTTGTCCAGAAAATGAGAGACGAAGAACGCGCCGACCTGATCGTGCTCGGGCAGACGGTCCTTGGGTGCAAAGCGACTCGCGCAGTAACGGCTGGCAAGTGCGGGAAGAAGTTTGATGAGCGTGGCCGCGTGCTCTCCGACGCCCTCCACCTGCATCAGATCCTCCAAGGGCGCGTCAAACACCGCGTCCAGAGATCCGTAGCGGGCAAGCAATCGGTGCGCGATGGGGTTGGTATCCTTCTGCGGAATGGCATAGAACAGGAACAGCTCGAGCACGTTATGATCCTCGAAATGATCCAATCCCTGCCTGAGAAAACGCGTCTTCAGCCGCGCTCTATGCGAGGCGTGAACGTTGAGCTTCTTTTCCAAGGAATCCTCCCCCCTTCTCAAGTTTCCGTTATACTCATACAGTTTAACAAACAACGCCTGCCCTGTCAACACGAAAAAGCGGCAATCCCCCCGAAACGAAGACATTTTTCCTCCTTTTGTGCTGGACAAATCCTTCTTTATGATGTATAATTTAACGTTGTATTATTTTACAGAGAAAAAAGGCCGATTTTTTCGACCCGAGTTTTTGCCCCACTCTTTTCGGAGGTCTTATGAAACAGTTCTTTCGCACGCTTCTCGTCTCCCTTCTCTGCCTGAGCATCCTCGCACCCACGGCGGTTTTTGCCGCGCCCGAGGACAGCTTTGTCACGCAGACGAGCATGGTACGCGCCCTGCAGACGATGCTTACGACCGAGGCGCCCCTGCAAAGCGAATACACCCAAAAAAGCCCCTACGGCGGCAAAACGGGCAATCTCGGCTTTGCACAGACCCTCTTCTACCGTCTGTTTTTGACCAAACTGCCCGAGGACGGTCTGCTTTCGGAGGCGAAAGCGCTGACGGTCATGTCTCACTTCGAGGCGGGAGACGCGGCGCAGGCAAGCACCATCTCCGCCGCCCGCGGAGCCCTGCGCTTCGGCGACCTCATCCAGTACGGACGCGGCGGGCACATCTCCGCCGTGCTCGGAGAGGTGGACGGCGCCATCGTGGTCTATGACTGCGGCTTCGGCGGTGACAAGACCGAGCGTCTGCGTCTGGTGGAAGAGGAGGAGCTGACCGAGCAGGCACTCAAGGAGGGCGACGAAGGAGGTCTGTTCTTCCTTCGCAGCAAAAACCTCCCCACCTCCGACATCACCTTAAACCTCGTCGCAAAACCGAAAAACCTCACCTATTACTTGGAGGCCGATCCCAATCCGAGCGGCGCACTTTTGGAATACTACTCCGCCCAGACGGGGAAACAGGAGATCCCCGCAGACAGCGCCGAGCTCAAGTGCTTTGCCTCCACGGCCGAGGCGGGCAAGGTCCCCATGCTCTTTCTCTACGGCAGTGCCATCGCCTTCTGCACGCTGGAAGTCAAGGACGAGACGGTGGAAAACCTGAAGATCGAAAAAGAGCCCGCCAAGCTTGAATACACCACCGAAGAAGAAGTGGATATGACGGGTGCCGTCATCGTCGCCGAAATGAAAGACGGCACGAAGCGCACCCTGGAAGACGGCGAATATACCGTCAGCTACGCCTTCACCGCCGCGGGAAGCGCGGAGGTGACCGTCTCCTACAGCTCCAAGACCGCTAAATTCTCCGTGAAAGTCAAGAATCCTCCCGTCACCCGTCTGAGCGTGATCGCCCCGACCAAAACGCGCTACTACGTCGGCGAGCGGCTGGATCTTACCGGCGCCTCGCTCGTGGTGGACTACGAGAAGGAAAAGAACGTGACCGTTCCGATCCTGGAATCCATGCTCTCCGCCTACGACACCACCCGTCCGGGGGAAGTGGAGATCACGGTCACCTACGGCGAGAAAACGACCGTCTTCGTCATTGAGGTCGTCGAAAATAAAGTGGCGGGACTGCGCCTTATCACCCAACTCAACAAGCAATACCGCAAAGGCTCCTCCCTCGACCTTGCAAAGATAGAGCTCACCGTACTCTACGAGGATGCACAGAGCCGCACCGTCACGGCACAGGACTGCGAAGTGAAAATCAACGGACAGGTCACCTCCACCTTTGAGTCGGCGGGCGAAGCAGAGATCGTCTTCACCTACCAAGGCATCTCCACCGGAACCGTCGCCGTCAACGTGGCGGAGGATCCGATGACGGGCCTGATCACCGCCGCCATCGTCACCGGCGGCTGTCTCATCGGCGTCCCGCTGATCATTTTGCTCCTCGTCTTCTTGGCACGCCGCAGAAAAGAGCGCCTCGCCGAGAAGCTCGCCCCTGCCGCCGCAGACTACCTCGACGAACACGCCGAGGAAGTGGTCGCCTTTGAAGAAGAGGATGAGGAAGAGCTGCGCTATTTCGAAGAAAAGGCAAACCGCGGCGATACCGTGCGCCTGCCGAAGATCGCCACGGGCGTACCCTCCATCCGCAGTGCGGGCGAGGAAGACACGATGCGTATCCCCTCTCTTTCCGCAGACGGTTCCGCTCCCGCGAAACCGGACGGAGACACCATGGGACAGACCCGCAAGATCGACTTTTTCGACGAACTGTAAACCAAGAAACGAGGTAGAAACATGAATTTCAACAAAAAACTGTTTTCCCTGCTTTTGAACATCGCCCGCGGCGGACGCTCCTGGCGCCGCTTTGCGCTGGATGCCGACATCAGCTACGTGCAGATGCGGAAACTCGCCCTGATGCAGCAGGAAAATCCGCCCCGCTTAAAGCTCATCAAAAAGCTGGCGTCCGTCGCCGAGGGAGACATCACCGCAGAGGATCTCCTCTTCTGCACGGGCACCTCCTTTGAGCGCGACGAATCCAAACTGCCCGTTTCCTCCTCCTCGCTCAAGCAGGGAGAATTGTTCTATGAAAAATTCCTTTCCCTGTCCAAGGGACAGCGCAAGGAAATCATCGACTTCATCGAATTCCTCTCCGCACGATGATGACGCAAGACGCACTCGGACGCATCGCGCGCGCCTTGCAAGCGACGGCAGAGAGCCACCCCTTTCTGCCCTTGATCCCCGCGGAAGTCGAAGAGGCGAGCCGCGCTTACTTTAC
>JAZRZY010000067.1:0-11757 GCA_045601605.1 Eubacteriales bacterium | reverse complement strand
ACGTGGTTCGCGCGATGCCCAATACACCGATGCTCTACGGGAGGGGCGTATGTGCGCTTTCCCGTGGTGCGGGTGTGAGTGATGCGGAGTTTTCATCTGTCCGAGACCTGTTTGAAGTGCTCGGTACCACGATCGTTTTGCCGGAAGAGCGGCAAAACGCCGTCATTGCCTTAACGGGTTCTTCGCCCGCCTATCTTTTTGAACTTGCCGATGCGATGGCAAGGGCAGGGGAGGAGAGCGGTTTTTCTTATGAAGAGTGCGTCAAGCTGGTTGCCGACGTCTTCGAAGGTGCGGCGGCGATGCTGCGGGAAAGTGATATGAGCCCGAGGGAGCTCTGCGATATGGTCTGCTCTCCCGGCGGAACGACGCTTGAAGCGATGCGCGTGTTCCGCGAAGCAGGCTTTTCCGAGACGGTAAAGGCGGCGATGCAGGCTTGCACCGATCGCGCCGCAGAACTTGAAAAAGCCTAAAGTTATCCACAGTGTAAAACGCATACAAGAGCATTTTCGCGCATAGGTTTTAGCAAAACCGGAGGCGAAAAAATGCTGTTGTTACAATATTTTTCGAAAAAAGAGGTTCACCGTCGCTTTCGCACGTACCGTCGGAGCAGTGCGGTATTCTCCATCGTTTTCTTTCTTGCGTTTTTGCTCGGAGTGGTACTTACTACCGCTTATTTGGCGACGCCGAGGGGCATTGATTCCGCAGAATTGTTTGGGTTGCATTGGCAGAGCCGTGACGAAAGAGGCCTCTTTGAGTTTTGCCTCTACGGCTTTCTGTGCTTTTTGCCGTATCTGCTTGTTTCATTGGTGTTCGGCATTACGATTTACGCGCCTGTGAGTTCTGCACTTTGCGTTGCGGTCTGTGCCTTTGTGCAAGGCGGATATCTGCGCTTTCTCATCGGCTATCTCTACGTAAATTCGGGCTGTTTTCCTGCCTTGTATTACGGGCTCGGCCTCTTTTTGATCGCGGCTTTGATCGTTGCGGCAAACGCCTTCGGCGTCTGCGCCTCGTTTCGTTGCTTTACGCCGCGCCTGGAAGAGGCGCGGGAACAGGATCAAATGTTCGGCGGCACGCTTTTCTGTGCGCCGTATTATCGTTCTACCATCAATTTGCGATTTTTGTTTTCTTATCTTGCATTCTTTTGTATCTTTGCGATTTTGCTTTGGCTTTTGTGCCTTTTGCAATCGGCGATGGTGCTGATGTTATAAAGTTTATCTTGAGTTTATCTCTTGGAGGAAGTATGTCAAAAAAGAAGTGGTTCCGATTTGTCAGTTATGACAAGGAGGGGAAGGGCGTCACGAAAGAGCAGGCGAAAAAAATCCAAGAAAAACGCTATTCTTTCTTTAATTTCTTTCGTTTGACGGGGCGCAATATGGCGATGTTCGCCATGCTTAATCTCCTCTTTCTTTTGACGAATCTGTTTATATTTTCTGCTCTTCTTGCAATTACGGGAAACTTTGATACGTATCACTCCGTTCCCGCCACCTCCACCTTCCAGGCGCTCTATGGGATTTCCGCTTACGGATCCACCGGTGCTACCCTGAGCCTGGGGGGCATTTCCGGCACCCTCAACACCATCGGTTATCCGAGCATTACCACTTATATTCTATATGGGGTCGCCGCGTTGTCCGTCTTTACCTTCGGGCCGACGAGCGCGGGTCTCACCTACGTGCTTCGCGGTGTTGCTCGCGGAGATTACGTGGATCTCTCCGATTATTTCAAGGCGATCAAAAAGAACTTCTGGCAGTCTCTGATCATGGGTGTTCTCGACGTCCTTGTGACGATCATCTTCGGCTACGCCGTCTATTTCTATTTCCTGCAGACGGCGGGCGGATTCGTTTATCAGATGATGTATTTTTTGTCCTTGTTCTTCTTCTTCATCTACCTGATGATGCGTCCCTTTTTCTATCTGCTCATCGTCACCTTCAAACTTTCTCTTTGGAAGGTGATCAAGAACTCCTACATTCTCACCATCGCAGGGATCCGTCGCAATATCACCGCACTCATCTGCGGCGGCATCGTTTTGGCGCTCAACGTGGTATTGTTTATCATTCTCCCGCCGATCGGCGCGATCCTGCCCTTTATTTTCACGCTCGTCTTCTTGCAGTTTATGGGTGTGTTTGCGGCATATCCCACCGTCAAACGGTTGATGATCGACCCCTATTATCCCGAGGAAACGGCGGAGGAGGCGGCGGAAGAACCCATCTTCCGTGATATGGGCTAAACAGAAAAAGCACCCCAAAGCGGTTCTTTTTTTGATGCTCATTTTTCTTTTTCGGCGTTTAGGATCGCAAAGACCAAAAGCCCGAAGTTTGCGCCCAGAATGAGCCCAATGATAAACCCTAGCATAGTTTCATCCTCTCAAAACAAAGTCTTTGCCGTTTGTCTTGAGAATATGCAAAGCACCGCACAAATGTGCGGTGCTTTTTTTTATGCTTTTTTCTTGTGTTCGGCGCGGTATTTTGCGGGCGTGATTTCGGTCATTTGCCGAAACGCGGTGTGGAAACCGACCGGGGAGTGATACCCGCATTGTTCGGCGATCTCGCTGATGGAAAGGGAGGTGCTTCGTAACAGCTGCATAGCTCGTTGAATGCGCGTTTCTATGAGTTTTTGCTTGAAGGTTGTGCCGTAGAGCTCCTGTAATACGCGGTTGGTTTGTCGTTCGCTTAAGTAGATGGCGTCGGCGAGGTCACGGATGGTGACGTCTCTGTGGAAGTTGCACTCAAAGAACGCGTCGATTGCGATCGCTTGGCGTGTGGATGGTGAAAATGAGGGCTGAAACTCTCCTCGTGCGTCGGGGCAAACAAGATCCAAGAGCGCAAAAAGCACCTCGGCCATCTTGAGTGCGAGGCGATCCTGCTTCCCGACGATGCCGCGCCCCATCACCTCAATGAGTTCAAAGAGGGGGTGCGAAAGCGCAAAGGCACGCTCGAAGTGCAACGGGGTCTCCGACGTGCCGAGACGCTCGGAGAGCAGGGTGTAGAGATCCTGTGCGTTTGTTCGCTCTTCTCTGCAAAAGGAAAAGGCAAACGTGATGGCAGACGGTGCCCCGTCTGCTGTGTACGTGTAGTGGTACAAGCACGGCGCGATCAGGCAAAAATCGTTTTTAGAAAGGTGTACGGTCTTGTTCGGAGTCACAAGATCGGCGCTCTGTGAGAGCAGCAAATGCCCTTCAAAAAAAGGGTGATTGTGTGCTTGCTCCAGCGTGCAGGGATTTGGATGAAAAGCGTCGGAGGTGATCGAGGTGCAAAAACGCACGTTCTCGATTACCGTGTCGCATTCGAATCCGTCTGTCTGCAGCGGCATGGAAACCGCAGATCGTTTTTCTTGCATCATCAGTTGAATTTCAGTGTTCCAATCAGTTCGTTTACGTCTTCGATGCCTTCGGCAACCAGAAACGCCTTCAACTCCTCCAGAATGCGAACGGGGGCGGTAGGATCGGCGAATGCGGCGGTTCCGATGGCGACGGCGGTGGCACCGGCGATGAGGAACTCGGCAACGTCGCGCCCCGTCATGATACCGCCCATACCGAGAATGGGCAGGTCAACGGCGCGGTGGACGGCGCTGATCATGTGCAGTGCCACGGGCTTGACGGCGGGGCCGGACAGTCCGCCCGATCCGCGAGAAAGCACGGGACGACGGGTGTGTGCGTCAATGCGCATTCCCATCAGCGTGTTGATGAGCGAGAGTGCGTCGGCACCGGCAGCTTCTGCGGCGCGGGCGATCTCAGTGATATCGGTCACGTTCGGAGAAAGCTTGACGATCAGGGGCTTTTCGGTTTTCTTCTTTACGCGGGAAGTGATTTCCTCGACGGTTTTGGGGTTGGTTCCAAAGGCGAGTCCACCGTCGGAAACGTTCGGGCAGGAGATGTTGAGCTCAATGAGATCGATGCCGTCTACGTTGAGCTTCTCTGCAACCGCCTCGTAATCTTCCATGGATTCTCCGGCAATGTTTGCGATGATCTTTGTGCCGAGCCCGCGCACGAGGGCAAGCTTGTTTTCCAAAAAGGAGTCCACGCCCGGATTTTGCAATCCGATGGAGTTGAGCATCCCGGATGGGGTCTCGGCGATGCGTACCACGGCATTTCCGGCCTTCGGTCGGATGGAGAGTGCCTTCAGCGTGATCGCGCCGAGGTCGGCGGGCTTGTAGTAGGGGAGATATTCAAAGCCGAAGCCACAGGTGCCGGATGCGGTGGCGATGGGGTTCTTCAGCTCTACCCCCGCAAGGTTGACAGACAGTTTCATGCATCCCACCTCACTTCCTTGGCATCAAAAACAGGCCCGTCGATGCAGACGCGTTTTTGACCGAGCATGGTCTGGCAGACGCAGGCGAGACAGGCGCCTACGCCGCAACCCATGCGCTCTTCCAGACTGACGTAGCAATCGAGTCCTGCCTTCAGGGCAACCTCGGAAACCGTTTTCATCATGATCTTCGGTCCACAGACGCAGACGCAGTCGTACTCGTGTGTACGGATCAGCTCTTCCACGAGCCCTGCGGCATATCCGTGGTATCCGACGGAACCGTCGTCGGTTGCGAGGAAAATTTCCTTGCAGACGGCGGCAAAATCCGGTGCAAGCACCACGCGGCTCTTGTCTCTGAAGCAGAGTGCGGCGGTAGCCTCGCCCGCAAAGCGCGCGGCATACAGAAGCGGGAAAATGCCGATCCCGCCGCCGACAAAGAGCACACGGCGTCCTTCGATTTGTTCAAAGCCGTAGCCGACGGCGCCGTTGACGGAAAGGTTGTCGCCCGCCTTCAGACGTGCGAGAGCCTCGGTGCCGTCTCCGCGCACCTCAAAACAGAGGCGGAGAGTTCCTTCGCTTGCATCGGCATCACAGATGCCGAAGGGGCGTCGCAGGAGAAAGCCGGGAACGGAGACGTGTGCCAACTGACCTGCACGTGCCGCTGATGCGATTTTCGGCGCACGCAGGATCAGGGAGTAGGTGGAGTCGTTTAGCGCGGTGAGGCTGACGACCTTGGTGTCTTCTAACATAGGTTCTCCTTACCAAATGACCTTGGTGTCGATGTCTTCGGCGATGGTGGTGCAGAAGTCTGCCACAGAGACGGCACCCTGATCACCGAAACCGCGCTTGCGTACGGCAATCGTCTTATCTTCGCATTCCTTGTCGCCGACAACGAGCATATACGGCACTTTTTCCATTTGTGCTTCGCGGATCTTGTAGCCGATCTTTTCGTTTCTGGTGTCCACCTCCACGCGTACGCCGATGCGTTCAAGCTCTGCCTTCACTTCGTAAGCGTAATCGTGCTGACGGTCGGAAATCGGCAGGATCTTTGCCTGCACGGGAGCGAGCCAAACGGGGAAGGCGCCGGCATACTTTTCGATGAGAAGCGCCAAAGTGCGTTCGTAGCAACCGATTGAGGTGCGGTGGATGATGTAGGGATTCTTCTTTTCGCCGTCGGAGTCGGTGTATTCCATACCGAATTTTTCGGCAAGCATCTGGTCGATCTGGATGGTGATAAGGGTGTCTTCCTTGCCGTGAACGTTCTTGATCTGGATGTCGAGCTTCGGACCGTAGAAGGCGGCCTCGCCCACGCCGACCTTGTAGGGGATCTCAAGGTGGTTTAAGATGCGCTCCATCATTCCCTGTGCTTCATCCCACTGCTCGGGCGTGCCGATGTACTTTTCGGTGTCGGCGGGATCCCACTGCGAGAAACGGTAGCTCACATCCTCATAGAGACCGAGAGTCTTGAGCATGTAGATGGCAAGTTCGAGACAGCTCTTGAATTCCGCTTCCAGCTGTTCGGGGGTACACATCAGGTGCCCTTCGGAAATGGTGAACTGACGCACACGGATCAGACCGTGCATTTCTCCGGAGGCCTCGTTGCGGAAGAGCGTTGAGGTCTCGTTGTAGCGAAGCGGCAGATCGCGGTAGGAACGGGCGCGATTCAGGTAAGCCTGATATTGGAAGGGGCAGGTCATCGGACGCAGGGCGAAGACTTCGCCTTCCGCATCGGGGTCTCCCATGACGAACATTCCGTCGCGGTAGTGATCCCAATGGCCGGAAACCTTGTAAAGCTCGCGCTTGGCCATATAGGGTGTTTTGGTGAGTTGCCAGCCGCGGCGGGCTTCTTCGTCTTCGACGAAACGCTGGAGCGTCTGGATGATCTTGGAGCCCTTCGGAAGCATGATGGGAAGACCTTGACCGATGAGCTCGCTCGTGGTAAAAAGTTCGAGCTCGCGGCCGAGCTTGTTGTGGTCGCGACGCTTGGCTTCTTCAAGGCGCTCGATGTGCGCGGCAAGCTCTTCCTGCTTGGTGTAGGCAGTGCCGTAGATGCGGCGGAGCATCTTGTTTTTGGCATCGCCGCGCCAGTAGGCACCGGTGGCGGAGAGAAGCTTGAAGGCCTTGACTTTGCCCGTGGAAGGGGCGTGAGGGCCTGCACAGAGGTCGACGAAGTCACCCTGCTTGTAGAAGGAGAGTTCGGCTTCGTCGGGCAGATCCTCAATGAGTTCCACCTTGTAATCTTCACCCTTTTCGCGCATCAGGGCGATCGCTTCTTCGCGCGGCAGGGTGAAACGCTCCAGTTTGTGGTTCTGATCCACGATGCGCTTCATCTCTTTTTCGATCAGACGCAGGCTCTCCGCATCGAAGGTTTCTTCGGTGTCGAAATCGTAGTAGAAGCCGTTGTCGATCGCGGGACCGATGGCAAGCTTGGCTTCGGGATAGAGTTTTTTGACCGCCTGGGCCAGCACGTGGGACGCGGTGTGACGCAGGGTGCGAAGTCCTTCGTCGTCCGTGCCCGTAAGCACGGTGAACGTGCAGTCGGACGTCAAAGGAGTGAACAGATCCGTGACCTGTTCGTCGAGCTTGACGGCAAGCGCGGCCTTGGCGAGCCCTTGAGAGAGGGATTTGACCGCGTCAATGGCGAGAGTGTTTTCGGCGACTTCTAAAACGGAGCCGTCCTTGAGCGTGAGTTTGATCATTGTTCGTCCTTCTTTCTGTCAGCAAAATACTGTTTGCATTCGTTTAAGTTTAAGAGTTTTTCCTGCAGGTTTCGCACGGTGTAGAAATAGTGGTTGGATGCCTCGAAACCGATGCGGGAATCGACGCGTCTCACCTCGGCGAGGGTGAACAGCGCCTCGTATTCGTCTTCGAGGGCGCGAAGGGCGGCGTCGCTGTCGCCGCGATCTCTGGCGCGCAGGAAACGAATGTGATTGTAGGTGGATGCAAAATGGGAGAGAGCTGCGCGGGCAAAGAGTTGAAGTTCGCGCACCCGAGGAGTAGCAAACTCGATGGTATCGAGTGTGTCAAGCCCCTCCTTCCAGCCTGCGGACAGGCGAGCAAATTGCTCTTCAAAAATTTCTTCGGGATAAGCCCTGCGCCATTTTTTTAGGTCGTCGTAGGGGAAACCCGTCATGGAAGCCTCGTATCCGGTCTCCCGATGGTAGAAGGGAACGGAGGCACCGAGTTGCAAGGGCGCAAAGTAGAGAACGTTCATATCAAAGGGGAACTCGCAAAACGCGCGGCAGAACTGCTCGTCGGCGGCAAGGATCGACTCGGCGGCGTCGCCGTAGTATTCTCGAATAAGGTCAAGCAGCGGCGCATCGGTCTGCATCGCGCGATCAGCGATAAACAGATTCGGCGCAGGAGAGCCGCCGAGCGTCCAGGAGAGCATCAGGTGACGCACTCCGGCAGCTTTCAATTTGTGCATGTGCTCGTAATTGAGCGAAAATACGGGGAGATTCGGAACGGGGGAGAGCTCCCAGGAGTTGTTGATCTGCACCTTGGCGGCACAGGCGTGCTCGGTCTTGAGTGCCGTGTCCCAAAGACCTTTCGCCAACTCTCCCGGCCCGACTTGTGAGATGGAGTAGTCAATGACTTTGCCCTTCACACCGCCGAAGTTTGTCGGAATGGCGGTCTCGGAGGTGTTCATCACCGTGATGCCATCCTCGAGCTTTGAAATGGCGTCCTTGGCCCACTCGGGCTTCCAGCCCCAGGTCCAGGCGAAGGCGCGTGCCGAGTCGGAGGCTCGACGCATGCCGCGGTAAAGGAGGTTGTTGACCTCGGAGACGACGGTCGCCGCACCGCGCGGAGCACAGTTCGGACAGGGCTCAACGTCGTGAGAATAGCAGGTGGTGGGGTTTTCGCTTCGCGTAATGGTGAAATATCCGCCGAGCTCGGGCACTTGTCGGAAGAGCTCGTAGCTTGCGTTTTCCAGATATGCCTGTACCTCGGGGGTGGAGGTGCAGAGCGTGGTGTAGGTTTCGTCTCCGTTTTTGCCCGCGAGTTCGGGGTGTTTTTCAAAAAAAGACTTCGGAAGACTGCGCGGCTCGTTGAAGTAGAGATAGACGCGGATGCCGAAGCGTGCGGCGCGGCGGCAGAGCGCGCGCAAAGATTCGATACGCTTGTCGCAGTCGCGGCTCATCTCGGGACAGAGCGTGTGCTCGACGAGCTGGTACAGGATCCCCTGCATCCAGATCCCGTTGACGCCGAGACGCGCGTACTCCTGCAGGAGTGCGTCGGGGTACGGGTCGAGCTCGGGCGTCAGAAGCGGATCGCCGTAGAGCGCAAAATAAGAGTAGATGAGACGAAGGTCTCCGTCGCCGACGGAAACGATCTCTTCTTCGGGGATCTCGCGGTGGAAACGCTCCAGGAATTCGTAGGCGTTTTCCGTCAGATCGGCAAGCGGGGAGTCGGCGAGCTGCTCGCGGATGGAGTCAAGCCCCCGGAGCTCCTCGTCGGTCGGCTCGTGCCAGACGCTCACCCCTGTATCGGGCTTGAAATAGCCCATCTTCACCCAGAAGAAGTCGTCCTCCTTGAGAATGAAGGTCAGTTTTTCTTTTGAGATGTCCAGAAGGCGGCAGATGGCGTCGTAGTCGAGCAGGTGCCAGTTGTTTCGAATGACGGTGAGAAAGCCGCGTGTAAGGAAGCGGTTGTCGACCGTGACGGGGGAGAGTCCCATGCGAAACGCGGCGTTTTCGATGCTGTGTACGTCGGTTTGGAGTGCGGCGGCAATGCGTTCGGTGGGGAGAATGCCCCAGTTGCGAAACACCACGGCGTATTGCACGTCGGGGAAGTATGCGGGGATCAGCGCACGTTTGTTGCTGACAGGGGAAAGTTCTGCCATGTTACCTCCGTTCTTTGCGCGGGCAAAGAGAAAAATACAGATAAACAAATTATAAGAAAAAATGCTGAATTTGTCAAGAAATCAAGCGGTATTTTTTAAAAATCCGCTGGAAATTTCAAGGCCGATGTGCTATACTGTGAAAAAGGTTGTCCGAAAGGTGATTTTATGCGAAAATTTTTAAAGATCCGTGCTTTGTGCTTGGTTTTGCTTTTGCTCTGGTCCATTCTGTATTTGCCGGTCTATTTTGCGTCCGGCGGCATTTTTGCACCGCTTTCTGCCTGCCAGATCCCGCTTCTCCCCATTTTCGGTGTTGATTTCGGCTACGTGTTGTATGCACTGTTTGTGCTTTGTACCGCGGTGTTGATTCTGCTCTCGCTGAGTGAGCGGTTTTCCAAAAAAGTGTGGGTATATATCCCGCCCGTATTGCTTTTGATCTTGGACGTTTTCGGTCAGATTTTGTGCTACCAAGCCCTTTCGTTTGAACTCAACGACGAGCATCGGCTGGAGGCGTACTATTACTTCAATAACATCACCCCTGTGCCGCTTTGGTTTTTCATCGCCTCCATCGCTCTGGACGTTCTCTTTTTCGCGCTTCTTCTCTTGCCGCTGTTTACGGGGCGAAACAAGCGTCGAACCGAGCAAGAGGCGCCTGAGGAGGAGGGGACCATCACTACGGACAACTGGTCGGAGATCTTTGCCGAGCAAGCCCAAACACAAGATTTGGGGGACAAAGTAGGCGAAGAGTACAATCCTGAGTGTGAGAAAAAGTGAAAAATCGGCATTTCTTCTGTTTACAACTGCGAGAAATCGTTGTATAATAGTACGAAATCTTAAAAAAGAAAGGGAACCAGACAAATGGAAAAGAAGATCTTGATCGAAACCTCCGCTCGTCACGTCCACCTTTCCCGTGAGGATATGGACGTCCTCTTCGGAAAAGGCGCGGAACTGACGGTGAAAAAAGACCTCTCCCAGCCCGGTCAGTACATCAGTTTTGAGCGCGTGGATGTGGTCGGTCCCAAGAAGACCCTCGCCTCCGTCGGCATCATCGGTCCTCTGCGCCCCCATACGCAGGTGGAAGTTTCTCTGACCGATGCACGTACGCTTGGCGTTTCCGCCGCCGTGCGCGAGTCCGGTAAGACGGACGGTACCGAGGGTATCAAGCTCGTCGGTCCTGCCGGTGAGGTCGAGCTTGCCGACGGTGTGATCGCTGCGAAGCGTCACATCCACCTCATCCCCGAGACTGCCGAAAAATGGGGTCTTGAGAACGGGCAGAACGTGTGTGTCAAAATTGAGGGCGAACGCTCTCTGATTTTTGATGAAGTTGTGGTGCGTGTCAGCGACAAGTTTGCCGATGCAATGCACAACGACACCGATGAAGCGAATGCCGCCGCACTTTCCCCCAACTCCTACGGCGAGATTTTAGACTGAGAAAGGAAGAGAGAACTATGCCTACCTATTCCCATGAAGTAGAACAGATGTGTACGGTCAGAAAGGGCCCGCATCACGGTCCCGCGCCGATCCCCGAAGAGGGCAAGTGGGTCAAAGTCAAAGAAATCACCCAGATCTCCGGTCTGTCCCACGGCATCGGCTGGTGCGCTCCTCAGCAGGGCACCTGCAAGCTGACCCTGAACGTCAAAGACGGTATCATCGAAGAGGCCCTGGTTGAGACCATCGGCTGCTCCGGTATGTCCCATTCCGCCGCAATGGCGGCAGAGATCCTCCAGGGAAAGACCCTTCTGGAAGCTCTGAACACCGACCTTGTGTGTGACGCCATCAACGTCGCCATGCGGGAGATCTTCAAGCAGCTTGCCTACGGCCGCAGCCAGACTGCGTTCTCTGAGGACGGTCTGCCCGTCGGCGCATCCCTCGAGGACCTCGGCAAGGGCCTCAGAAGTCAGGTCGGTACGATGTTTGCCACCAAGGACAAGGGTGTTCGCTACCTCGAGATGGCAGAGGGCTATGTCCTTGAAATCGGCCTTGATGCGGATGACGAAGTCATCGGTTACAAGTTCGTGCACCTCGGAAAGATGATGGAGCAGATCCGCGCCGGAAAAGATCCGCGCGATGCCTATCAGGAAAACATCAAGAGCTACGGCAGATTTGATGACGCGGTCAAGTACATTGACCCGCGCAAGCAGTAAGGAGGTACACGATGGCTACGTTTGAAGGATACAACAGAAGAATTGACGGCATCAATGCCTGTATGAAAGAGTACGGCATCGCCTCCCTGGAAGAAGCCCGTGAGCTTTGCCTTGCCAAAGGCTTTGATCCCGACGCAATCGTCAAGAGCGATCAGCCCATCGCAGCCCTCAAAGGCAGTTTTGTCGATGCTGCTCAGACTTTCGGGCAGCTGGATGATAGAAACGGAACTTTCCGCAAACGCCTTTTCGCCAATGGTTTCAACGCCGTCGGGCAGCACAACGATGTCCAGCGCCTGATCGCCGTAAAAAGCATTGGCCTGCACTTCCTTGAGCGCAGCAGGCAGGGTCATGATGCCATCGGCAAAAGCGCAGGAAGCGATCATACACAGAAGTGCAGCAAATACAACAGCGAAAGCTTTACGCATGGTTTTTTCTCCTTCCCGTCATGAACCATCAGTCAAAGCAGAAACACTCAGATGAATCAGGCAATAATATTATAAGTATTATGTTTTCAAAAAACAATAGTTTGAGG
>JAZRZY010000066.1:0-3089 GCA_045601605.1 Eubacteriales bacterium | reverse complement strand
CACGGGCGATGACGATCATATTGTCGTCGCCGACGATCTCGGGCTTGACCATGATACGAATCTCACGACCCGCCTGAATGGCAAAAGACTTCTCCACGCCCTCAAAGCTCGTGGCGATCTCCTCAAGCTTCTCCAGACGCTTGATGTAGCTGTCCAGATCCTCGCGGCGAGCGCCGGGACGGGCCGCGGAGATGGCGTCTGCAGCCTGTACGAGGCAGGCGACGAGCGTCTTCGGCTCCACGTCGCCGTGGTGCGCCTCAATGGCGTTGACGACGTCTGCGTTTTCGCGGTACTTCTTGGCGATCTCAGCGCCGATCTGGGTGTGAGAGCCCTCCACCTCGTGGCTGAGCGCCTTGCCGATGTCGTGCAAAAGACCTGCGCGACGGGCGAGAGCGGGATCGATGCCGAGCTCATCGGCAAGCAGTCCTGCCACGTAAGCCACCTCCAGAGAGTGCATAAGCACGTTCTGGCCGTAGCTGGTGCGGTATTTCAAACGACCCAAAAGTCGGATGAGTTCGGAATTCATGGAGTGGATGCCCGCCTGCAGAACGGCGCGCTCGCCCTCCTGCTTGATGGTCGCTTCCACTTCTTTTCTGGCTTTTTCCACCGTCTCCTCGATGCGGGCGGGGTGGATGCGGCCGTCGGAAATGAGCTTCTCCAGAGACAGACGCGCGATCTCGCGGCGCATCGGATCAAAGGAGGAAAGGGTAATCGCCTCCGGCGTATCGTCGATGATGAGATCGACGCCGGTCAGGGTCTCCAGCGTGCGGATGTTGCGGCCCTCACGCCCGATGATACGACCCTTCATATCGTCGTTGGGCAGAACGACCACGGAAACCGTGACCTCTGCCACCTGATTTGCGGCGCAGCGCTGAATGGCTGCGGTGATGTATTCGCGTGCTTTTTCCTCGGCACTTTCCTTGAGCTCCTGCTCAATGGCGGCAATTTTGAGCGCCGCATCGTGGCGCGCCTCGGATTCATAGCGGTCCACAAGGCTCTGCTTGGCCTCTTCCGCCGTCATGCCGGAGAGCTCCTCCAGCTTTTTCTCCTGCTGTTCCTTCAAGGCGGCGATCTGAACTTCCTGTGCCTTGATGTCGGACAGTTTCTGATTTAAGGTCTCCTCTTTCTTTTCGGCGTTGTCGATCTTGCGCTCCAGATTTTCCTCACGCTGGATCAAGCGCTTTTCCTGACGCTGGATCTCTGCGCGGCGTTCCTTGATCTCACGATCGGCCTCGTTGCGGGTACGCAGGATCTCTTCTTTTGCTTCGAGAAGTGCCTCTTTCTTGCGCTGTTCTGCCTCTTTCTTTGCCTCTTCCATAATGACGCGGGCCTGCGTCTCTGCGGTGCCGATCTTTGCCTCGGCGATCTTCTTGCGATAGAAATTGCCCACGAAGAAGCCCAAAAGCAGGGTCAGAAGTGCGACAAGTACCAAAATGATAATGGTAATAGGATCCATAGGTGTATAACACCTCCTGTCTGTATTTGGTTTTAAAGGTTCAAGATTCTATGGAAATCTCAAGATAGAGTACTTATAAGAGTACAATGCAACAAGATATATTTTAACGGAGAGTGTCGCATCTGTCAAGGGCTTGGGCCCCGTTTTTGCAAAAGGTTCAAAATTTTTCGTCGCTTTGATGAAAAATCTGCACAAAGAGGCGCGATTTTTGCCGCACGCTCCCTTGCAATTTGTCCTCTCTGTTGTTATAATATAATATCAAACAACTATTTTTTGCATACCCTGTCTTAAAAAAGGGGGTTTTTCCATGAACACAACCGAAAAAACGACCCTGATCGTCCTCTTCGGCGGCGAATCGAGCGAGCACGAGGTCTCCTGTGTCTCCGCCGCAGGCGTCATCGGCAACTTAAACGAGGAGCGCTACCGCATCCTGCCCGTCGGCATCACCCGCGACGGGCGCTGGTGGCTCTACTCGGGAGACGTCGCGCACATCGCCGACGGATCGTGGGAAAACGAAACCGCTCACCTCGTCCCCGCCATCCTCTCGTGCTGCAAAGCGCATCACGGCCTGCTGCTCTTTGACAAGGCGGCGGGCACCTACCGCGTCGAGAAGGCAGACTGCATCTTCCCCGTCATGCACGGAGAGACCTGCGAGGACGGCCGTCTGCAGGGTCTGCTCTCCCTCTCCGGCGTGCCCTACGTCGGCTGTGCCACGCGCGCAAGCGCCGTGACAATGGACAAGATCACCACCAAGCTCCTGCTTGCCTCCTACGGCATTCCGCAGGCGCGCTGGACACTCTGTTATCGCCGCCGCTTTCTCAATGCAGCCGAGACGGAGCTTGCCCGCATTGAGAAAGCCCTCGGCTATCCCGTCTTCGTCAAGCCCTCCGGCACCGGCTCCTCCCGCGGCGTCAGCCGCGCGGAAAACCGAGAGGCGCTTGCCGCCGCACTCGCAGATGCCGCCGCCTTCGACGAGAAGATCCTCATCGAAGAGGCCGTATCCGGAAGCGAGGTGGAGGTAGCGCTTCTGGAGCGCGTGAAGGAGGACGGCTCCCTTGAACTTCTCGCCTCCACGCCGGGCGAGATCGTACCCGACGGCACCTTCTACGATTACGATGCAAAATACGTCAAGGGCACGAGCCTCTGCCGCGCCCCCGCCGAGATCTCGGAGACTGCCGCCTTGCGCGTGCGCTCCCTTGCCCGCAGCATCTTTACTGCGCTGGACTGCGAGGGGCTCTCCCGCGCCGACTTCTTCGTGCACGGCGAGAACGTGGTCTTCAACGAGATCAATACCCTTCCGGGCTTTACCCCCATCAGTATGTACCCCAAGCTCTTTGATTTCGACGGCATCCCCTACGCCGAGCTTTTGGATACGCTCATCAACCGCGCCCAAAACGGGGGCAGACGATGAAGGTCGGCGTCTTTGATTCCGGACTCGGCGGCCTCGGTGCCGTCGGTACGCTCCGGCGCATTCGCCCCGACCTCGATCTGGTCTATTTCGGTGATACTGCCCGTTTGCCGTACGGTACCCGTTCGGCCGAGGCGGTACGCCGCTACGCCGCACAAGATGCGGCCTTTCTCTTAAATGCGGGAGTGGACGCCATTCTCATCGCCTGCGGAACGGCAAGCTCGG
>JAZRZY010000065.1:0-28953 GCA_045601605.1 Eubacteriales bacterium | reverse complement strand
TCCTCGCTTTGCTCGGAGGCCTGTGCGGTCTCCCCCAAAAAAACGAGACAAAAAGCCCCTTTTTGCCCGAATCACGGTGGAAATTTCCGCATAGATATGTTATACTGAATCAAACAAATCCCAATATGAGGAAAAGCCCTTGAAAACGAAACTGAAACGCATCCGCCTCACAAACCTCGTGATGCTGACCGTTGCAGGCATTGTCAACGCCTTCGGCATTACGATCTTTCTGACGCCGGTCAAGCTGTACGACAGCGGCATTTCCGGCACGTCAATGCTTTTGGATCAGATCACGCCGGAGCACCTCTCCCTGTCCGTTTTTCTCTTGCTCTTGAACGTTCCGCTCTTTTTGTTCGGACTGAAAAAGCAGGGGCGTCTCTTCACGCTCTACGCCATTTACACCGTCTTTGTCTATTCCCTTTTTGCGTTTCTCATCAACGACATATTTCCCATTGACGTGAGCATCGCCTCCCCGCTTGCCGGAACAGACCTTCTGCTCTGTGCCCTGTTCGGCGGGGTGATCTCCGGCATCGGCAGCGGGCTTGCCATCCGCTACGGCGGAGCGATGGACGGCATTGAGGTAATGGCCGTGATCTTTGCAAAGCGTCTCGGCATCACCGTGGGCACCTTCGTTATGATCTACAACGTGCTTTTGTACGTAATCTGCGGAATCGTGCTGCAAAGCTGGATCTTGCCGCTCTACTCCATCGTGACCTACGCCGCCGCCCTGAAGACGATCGACTTTATCGTGGAGGGCTTGGATCGCGCAAAATGCGCGATCATCATCACCGAAAAGCCCGATGAGATCTGCAAGGAGCTTGCCGACACCTTCGGCAGCGGCATGACGCATCTGGAGGCCAAGGGCGGCTATTCCAAGAGCGAAAAGGCAATGATCTATTTCGTGGTAAACCGCTATCAGGTCATCCGAATGCGCGACATCGTCCACGAGATCGACCCGGACGCTTACATCACCATCAGCGAAGTCGCAGACGTTTTCTCAAAGAATCAGAGCAAATAAAACAAGCCCTCACACGCAGGTGTGAGGGCTTGTTTTATTGTTGCATTTGCTCCCACGCTGCGCGGGTGAGCAGATTTACGTGACCGAGGCGCACCTCACCGAGCAGAGGCACCTCCACGTTTTCCGTACTGTGATGCGGGGAAAAGCCGAGTTTTTCCTGTACGCGGCGGCTCTTGAGGTTACCGTCGTAATAGCCGCACCAAACGGCGCGCACACCAAGCGTTTCAAACGCATGGCGCAAGAGCTCGCGGGCAGCCTCGGGGATAATCCCCTGCCCCCAGAAAGGCTTTCCCAGCCAATACCCGAGTTCGCACTCGTCTGTGCGATCGGTGAGATCCGTGGCGTCGCCGAATTTCAGCCCGATGCTCCCGATGGGCGCGTCACCCTCCCTGAGACACACGGCGTAAGTCTCGCGCGGTGAGAGAACGCTCCGAATGATCTCTCGGCTCTCCGCGACGCTTTTGTGAGGCGGCCAGCCTGCGGCAGGACCGACTTCGGGGTCGCGCGCATATCGATAAAGCGCCTCGGCATCCTCCTCGCGCCAAGGGCGCAGAAAGAGCCGTTCGGTTTTCAGGACCATCCGTTTCCTCCGTTTTTCTGCGCCGTACGGCGCAGTTTTTGTTGTCTTATCCTACCGCAGAACGGCGCCGTTTGTCAAGACGCCGCCTCCGAAACACGCCCGAACGAAGCCCTCGGTATGCGCCGTTTTCTCCCGTTTCGGCGACGATCTTTTTGCGTTTTTCTTCTCTCACTTGCTGCTTTCGGCGATGCTTTTTTCAAGGAATTTCCGCCCCTTCAGGAAGATGGCAAGCACCGCTTTTTCCAAACGTTTCCAGGCGTCTGAGAGGCGAAAAATACACTTTGAAACCGCCGAAAAGATGCTTTCCACCCCCTTAAAACACAAAAAATGCGTCCCATTTTTATGAAAATTTCAACACCTAAAACGACAACTTTTGACACATTTTTTCGATTGCAAAAAACGAGGTTTTAGGCTTTTTACACATCTTTTTTTCGCGTTCTTGTGCATCTTTCACAAAAGTGAAAATGAGCCCGCCGTTGCTTGACTTTTCGCCGTATATATATTATAATTTACGGTAGTGTTGCATAGGGCGACATCCCTTTTCCTCGCGGCGATCACTCTTCTCTCCGCCCGAAAAACGACCGTTCGGAGAGCCCTCAAGGAGAACTCAATGACCCAGCCAATCCACCACGACCCCCGCGCCTCCTCCGAGCAGGAACAACACCAATACAACATTCCGCCGGAAGTGCCGGGCGGCGGACGTCTCTATGCGTTTTGCAAACGCGCCTTTGACGTCTGCTTCTCTCTGTTTGCACTTCTGCTTTTTTTCGTTCCCATGCTCGTCATCGCGCTTGCCGTCGCGCTCGATTCACGCGGCCCCGTCTTTTTCACACAGGATCGCCTCGGAAAAGACGGACGTCCTTTCTCGGTCTATAAATTCCGCACGATGGTCGTCGGCGCGGAGGAACACGGGCCGAAATGGGCGGAAAAAAACGACGACCGCTGCACGAACGTGGGACGCTTCCTGCGAAAGAGCCGTCTGGACGAGCTTCCCCAATTTCTCAACATCCTCCTCGGGCACATGTCGCTCGTCGGCCCCCGTCCCGAACGCGCCTTCTTCTACGATCGCTTTGAGACCTACATCCACGGCTTTCGCAACCGTCTCGCCGTGACCCCCGGACTGACCGGTCTCGCGCAGGTCAACGGAGGCTACGACCTCACGCCGGAGGAAAAGATCCTTTACGACATGGAGTACATCCGCACCCAAAGCCTGTGGCTGGATACCAAGCTCATTTTCCAAACCGTAAAACTCGTTTTCACACACGAAGGAGCCAGATAAATGCCGCGTACGCCGATCTCCGTCATCATGCCCGCCTTCAACGCCGCCCAAACCATTGCCGCATCGATCGAATCCGTGCTGAATCAAACGCACTCGGATCTGGAGCTCATCGTCATTGACGACTGCTCCACCGACCAAACCGCCGAGATCGTGCGCCGTTACGAGAAGGATGCGCGCGTGCGCTTTTTGCAAAACGAGACCAACAGCGGCGTTTCCCTGACCCGCAACCGAGGCGTACGGGCGGCGCGCTACGACTGGATCGCCTTCCTCGACAGCGACGACACCTGGGCCCCCGAAAAGCTCTCCCGTCAATTGGAGGCGGCAAACGAGCATCCCGAGTGCGCCCTCTTCTTTACCTCGACTGCCTACATTGACGAGAACGGAACGCGCTCCGACTACGTCCTGCACGCGCCCGAGAAGGTCTATCGCAAAGAGTTGCTCTCCCAAAACGTGGTCTCCTGCTCCTCGACGCTCGTTTCCAAGGAACGCCTTTTGAAGCATCCGATGAAGAACGACCGTATGATCCACGAGGATCTTGCCACCTGGCTTGCCATCCTCAACGAAACGCCGTACGCCGTGGGCATCGACGAGCCTCTGCTCATTTACCGCATCTCCAAGTCCGGAAAAAGCGGCAACAAATGGAAAGCCGCAAAGATGCAGTGGCGCACCTACCGCGCCGCCGAGATCCCTCTTCTCACTTCTCTGACGAGCTTCGTGCGTTACGCCGTGCGCGGCGTGCGTAAATACGCCGCCATCTGACGCAATGAAGATCCTCATTCTCTCCGGCGTCTTTGACCGAGAAAACGAACAGGCCGTCCTCGCACAGGCACGTCGCGCCGTGGAGTTCTCCGCGAACCTGATGCAGGAGAAGATCATCGCGGGCTTTCGCGCGCTGGACTCCTGTGAGGTGACGGTGCTCTCCGCGCCCTTCCTCGGCGCCTATCCGACGGCAAGCTCGACCTTCGTCTTCCGCGGTTTTGACGCCGTCTGCACGGACTACACTTACGTTCCCTTCTGCAATCTGTGGGGCGTACGCAACTTTTCCCGCGCGCGCGCGCTCAAGCGTGCCCTTCGCCCGTTTTTGCGGGAAGAGGACGAGCAAAAGCTGATCTTGGCCTACTGCCCGCACACGCCCTTTCTCAAAGCGGCCGACTACGCCAAGCGGCGCGACAAACACATCCGCTCCTGCCTTTACGTGCCGGATCTGCCGGAGTTTATGAACCTCTCCGACAAGATCAGCCCGATCTACAAATTCGCAAAGGCCTTCGACATCCGATCCATGCGGCGCGCCATGCGCTCTCTGGATTCCTTCGTGCTTCTCACCGAGCAGATGAAAGACCGTCTGCCCGTCGGCGACAAGCCCTATCTCGTCTCAGAGGCCCTGCTGACCGATGAGGCTTTGGAACAGGCCAAGCGGAAGGCCGCAGACCCCCCCGCTCCCGCGTGCGGCACCCGAAACATCGTGTACACGGGAAAGCTGGACGCCCGCTTCGGTGCAAAGGACTTGATCGACTCAATGGAGCATCTGCCGGATCAAGACCTGCGCCTCGTTCTCGCCGGAACGGGTGATGCGTTGGAGTACGCCAAGGCTCGATCGGCGCGCGACATGCGCATCCGAGTGCTTGGGCAGATCACCCCTGCCGAAGCGGAGGAGCTCCGCCAAACGGCCGCCGTGCTCGTAAACCCCAGAAGCTCCCGCGAGGAATACACGAACTATTCTTTCCCCTCCAAGAACGCCGAATATCTCCTTCCCGGTAAAAGCGTGGTTGCCTACCTGCTTCCCGGCATGCCTGCCGCCTACCGCGACTTTCTCTGCGTTCCGCAAGCGGAGGGCGCCGCGGCGATCGCCGAAGCCGTCCGCCGCGCGCTTGCCCTCTCCCCCGAAGAGAGATGTGTGCGCCATCTGAACTTTTTGCACTACGCGGAAACGCACCTGCTCGCTTCCCGCGTAGCGGAATCCATCCTTCACCTCGGAGAATAACCTCTTTTATGATTCATCTGATCTTCATTGCGATCGTTCTCGTTGTCCTGCTCGGACAAAAGAACAAGTTTGTGTTCCCTGCCGCCATGTGCGTGCTGGGAGCGCTCTCTGCGCTTCGCTACAATTTCGGCAGTGATTATCAGAACTATCTCAAGTGGTACAACAACATCCACACCCCCGGAGCCGCGCTCGGCCCCGATGAATTCCTGTACAACCTCTTAAACTACCTTTCTCCCGCTTATCAGGTGGTCATTGCCGTCACCTCCGTCGTATTCATCTACTGCATTTGGCACTTGATCCGATACAATCTGCCCGAGCGCTATCATTGGATGGGGCTCTTGGTCTTTCTCATCAACCCCTACCTCTACCTGATGAACCTCTCCGCCATTCGCCAATGTATGGCAATGTGCCTGTTCATCCTTGCCGTTCACTTTGCCTACAAAAAGAAGTTTTTGATCTACGTCGGCCTTCTCGTGCTTGCCATCTTCTTCCTCAAGAGTGCCATTCTGCTCCTCCCCTTCTATTTCGTCTGCAACACGAAGCCCTTTCGCCGCCGCACGGTACTTTTCGTGCTTCTCGGCGTTTTTGCACTTTTGTTCGTCGTTGACCTGAGAAACATCGTCAACACGATCGCCGTCTGGTTCCGTGACGCAAACTACCTGCACTACGCCATAGACGACGACCAGAACTCCCTGCGTGCCACGCTTCTGACCTCCCTCTATTTCATCTACGTGCTCGGAAACCTGAACAAGCTCGAAGGGAAAGCGCTCGTCTTCGGCAAGCTTTACCTCATCGGCACCATCTGCGGCGTGCTTGCCTTCCGCCTCTCCCTGTTTACGCGCGTTCAGATGTACTTTGATATTTTCTCCGTCGTCACCCTTCCGATGATCTTCTGCGAGGTGCAAAAACGCGGGCGCGCAAAGCTCTATCCCAAGAACCCCATCGCAACCATTTGGGGCTGTGTCAACAAGTACGTGTTTCCTCCGTTGCTCCTGATCGTGTACCTGCTGCGCTACTACTCCTTCCTGCAAAATCCGCTGTGGGAAGCCTTCCTGCAGTACCGGACCATCTTCTCGGCGGTGTAGCATGAAGGTCGCATTTCTCAACGCCGTGCCTTACGGCAGCACCGGACGCATCGTTTTCGCCCTTGCCGATGCCCTGCAAAAAGAAGGCCACGAAACGCTGTGTACCACGGGCTTTACCTGGATCAAAGCAAATCGCGCCGATCACTTCCTCACAAGCGGCATACTGGAAAAGACTTTGCACACGCTCCTTGCCCGCTTCACGGGACGCATCGGAACCTTTTCCAAGGGTGCCACCCGTCGGCTTCTGCGCCGTCTGGATGCATTCCGCCCCGACGTCATCCATCTGCACAACCTGCACGGCTGGTACTTAAACCTGCCGATGCTGTTTGATTACATCAAGGATCGAAACATCCGCACCGTCTGGACCCTGCACGACTGTTGGGCATTTACGGGGCACTGCCCCCACTTCGATGCCTGCGGCTGTGACAAGTGGAAGACCGGATGCGGCGCCTGTCCCCAGCACCGCCTCTATCCCGCCTCCTACGTGGATGCGTCTGCGGTGATGTACCTTAAAAAACGCGAGTGGTTCTGCGGCGTAAAGGATCTGACCCTCGTCACGCCCTCTCGCTGGCTTGCGGGACTTGTGAAAGAATCCTTTTTGAAGGATTATCCCGTGCGCGTCATCGAAAACGGGATCGACCTCTCCGTCTTCTCCCCCCGAGAAGGCGGGGCGGCGGGAATCCGAAAAAGCGACACGCATCACACCTTGCTCGGTGTATCCTACGCCTGGGACACACAAAAGGGACTGGACGTTTTCTGCCGTTTGGCCGAAGACCTCGACGAGCGCTACCGCATTTTGCTCGTCGGCACCGACAAGAAGACAGAGCAGACGCTCCCCGAGCGCATCACTCCCATCCGCCGCACGCAAAGCCGCGAAGAGCTTGCCGCGCTCTACACGCTCTCCGACCTGTTCGTAAACCCCACGCGGCAGGACAACTTCCCGACCGTCAATATGGAGGCGCTTGCCTGCGGCACGCCCGTCTTGACCTTCGACACCGGCGGAAGCGCGGAAATTCCGAACGAAACCTGCGGCTGTGCCGTGAAGAAGGACGATTACGACGCGCTTCTGCATCAAGTGAAGCAGCTCTGCGAGAACGCACCGTACACAAAAGAGGCGTGCCTAAAGCGCGCCGCGGATTTCAGCGAAGCACGACAGATCCAGGCCTACCTCGCCCTTTACCGAGGAGGTGCGCTGTGAACCGTCTTCAAACAACACAGTTGGAGATCCTTTCCGTCTTTGACCGCATCTGCCGCTCGCTCGACATTCCCTACTTCCTCGTCTGCGGCAGTGCGCTCGGCGCCGCCAAATACGAAGGCTTCATCCCTTGGGACGACGATCTCGACGTCGGTATGCTGCGCGCCGACTACGAGCGTTTTTTGAAGGAGGCTCCCGCACTCTTGCCCGAGCATCTCTTCCTGCAAAGCGCAGAGACGGACCCCGCCTTTCCTCAGATCTACGCAAAGCTGCGCGACAGCCGCACCACGTATCGCGAAAAGAGCACCGCGCACCTTGCGATGCATCACGGCATCTTCATCGATCTCTTTCCGCTGGACGGATACCCGAACGGACGTCTCGCCTCCGCTCTTTTAGAGATCCGAAAGCGCATTTATTCCGCGATGCTGCTCTCCGCCACCGAGTTTCCGCGGAAGGGACGCGCGAAGCTCGTCTGCCGCGTGCTGCGCTTTTTCGGCTGTCACCGCCGCACCCGGAAGACCGTGCGACGCTACACGCGTATGATCGCCAAATACGCACCCGAAACCTCCCGTCTCATCTGCAACCACGGGAACTGGCAGGGGCGCATCGAATATGCGCCGCGCACCCAGTACCGGGACGGCACGGATGCCGTCTTTGAGACGCTTCGCGTGAAAATCCCCAAGGACTTTGACGCGTATCTGACGCAAAAGTACGGCGACTGGAGAAGTGATCCGCCGCAGAAGGAGCAAACGGGACACCATCTCTGTGACGTGTACGACCCTGACAGGCCCTACACCGAATACCCTTTGTCATTGTAAATCGGCAAAAAGCCAAAGCCCATACATCCACCACCCACCACACAGAAAAAGGAGAATCACTATGAAGCAAAAGTCCTTCGCAAAAGTAGTTGCGACACTCCTTGCAGTCTGCATGACGTTTGCCATGTCCGTGACTGCAATCGCCGCAATCGTCTATACTCCTTCCGAGACAGACGACTACTATCACCTCATCACGCGCAACGACTATGAGCTTGCCCCCGGTATCTCCGAGAGTGAGATCGTCTTAAACAACGACTCTCTCACTCATCGCCAGGTGGCACACGTTGTCGAAGTGGACATCGACAACCCCTACACCAAGGTCATCCCCAGCTACAAGGGCATGATCCCCACGCCCGGCAAATACGGCGTGCAGATCATGTCCACGCAGGCCGCTTACGCGGAGGCCAACGGCTACGGCAACGTCGTCGCCGCGATGAACCTCTCTTTGAGCTGGTACGACTCCCAGTACTACATTGATAATCCGCATCTCGTCGGCGAGCCGCTCGGCTACATGATCCTCGACGGCGAAATGTACGTCAACAGCATGGGTCAATCCACCGGCGCGCAGACCTGTCTGGTCATCAACTTCGATGAAAAAGACGGCGTCGCCCGTCCCGCTGAGATTCCGAAGACCGAGATCCGCTCCACTACCTCTGCCATCACCGGCTGGGAAGAGCAGGTCATTCCGGCAAACTTCGGCTTCCTCGTCAAAGACGGTGTGAACCAGTACGCCAAGGACCACGTGGAAAAGAACGGCGCGTCCCGTTCCTTCGTCGGCATCAAAGAAAACGGCGACATCGTCATGGTCATGAACGACGGCCGTCAGGCTCCCTTCTCTGCCGGCTTCACCAACTACGAAATGGCGGAATTCATGCTCTCCCTCGGCTGCGTCCAGGCAGTCAACGGTGACGGCGGCGGATCCTCCGCTTTCCTCTCCCAGCGCCCCGGCGAAGAGCTGAAGATCAACTGCTCTCCCTCCGACGGCAGTGAGCGCGAGACCACCCACGGCATTCTCGTCATCTCCACCGCTCCCGCCACCGGTGAGTTCGCCCGCGCGACCATCGACGCCGAGCACGACTACTACACGCCCTATTCCTCCGTGCAATTCTCTGCCGTCGGCTCCGACCTCGTCGGCACCGCCGCCGAGATTCCGGAAGACGCCGTCTGGCAGCTCGCCGATCCAACGATGGGCACCATCGAGGACGGTCTGTTCGTTTCCTCCGGCAAGGTCGGCACCGCCACCGCACAGCTTGTGTACGACGGCAGCGTCGTCGGCGAAGCCTCCATTGAGATCATCATCCCCGAAGAGATCGCCTTCACGCAGAGCGCCATCGTCGTGCCCTTCGGCAAGACCGCACAGCTCTCCGTGGTCGCCACCATCAACGACGGCATCCACGAGGTCGTCACCAAGGAAGGTGACATCACCCTCACCCTTGATAATCCCAACCTCGGCACGCTCGACGGTGACAAGTTTACCTTTGCCGCCGTCAGCGAAGAAAACGCCCCCGAAAACCTCAAGGGCACGCTGACTGCCACGCTCAACCACGGCGACGGACTGGTCATCACCGTTCCCTTCTCCGTCGGCAAGGGCTCCGACATCGTCTACGACTTCGAAGATCAGGATCTGACCGGTTGGTCCATCTACACCAACTACGGAAAGTACGGACCCAAAGGCCCCAACAACGCCGTGACCAAACCCGACGGCTCCTACTGGTATCACGGTCAGAACGAGCGCGGCTGGCTCTCCGTTGTTGATTCCACCGAAGGTCAAGTCAAGAACGGCGACTACGCGCTGAAGGTCGACATCGACATGAATCAGATCTACGAGACCGGCTATCACGCGCTCAACCTGATGTTCCCGACCATCGACACCACCGACAGTCTCCAGATCGGCTTTTGGATCTACATCCCCTACGATGCGCGCCACGTCCAGATGGGCGTCGGCTCCACCGACTACGACAACGGAAGCCTCTACGAGTACAACGAAGGCTGGCACTACATCAAGGGTGTGGCCAAAAACAATCAGTTCTATTACATCAACTTCTCCGTGGACGATCGCGCCCCCGGCGCCGCCTACAACTACTACAGCCACATCACCGAGGGCAACCTCACCGGTAAGTTCACCTTCTACATCGACGACATCACCGTGGATTACTCCACCGCCGTCGAAGACCGCGAAGTCCCCGTGTTCGGCAACGTGGAACTGGTCGGCAACGATGTGAACACCGCGCTGAACACCGCGACGCTCGTCACCACCACCAACGCCACCCCGACCTTCGAGGTCAAGGTTGCCGACGACAACACCCTCGGCAACTCCACCGGCCTCAACGCCGCAAGCGCAAAAGCGTTCATCGACGGCAAGGCTGTGGACTTCACCTATCAAAACGGCAAGTTCAACATCGCGGGCCAGAAGCTCTCGGACGGTGTCCACGACATCCGTTTTGAAATTGCTGACAACGCCGCAAACTCCATGTGGGCCGGCGGCAAGATCAACGTCAGCACCGCAAACGACGATTCCTCCACTGTGAAGGTCGTCCCGCAGAACCCCGATCTTTTCCGTCCGCTCATCGGCTCTCTCTACTGGATGGACGTGATTGCCACCGACATTGAGACCGTCGACAAGGTCGAAATGATCTTCGATCTGGACAACGGCAGTCAGTGGGAGCTGGAGGGCATGGAGCCCGCCGAAGGCTTTACCGCCGAGTATTCCGTTCAGGAAGACGACAACATCGCCACCATTACCGTCACGCGCACCGGCAAGAACACCCAGACCGGTGAGCAGGTGCTCCTCTCCTTCCCCGTCCGCACCTGGGAGTCCACCATCACCCAGTACGAAGGCTACGAAGACCAGACCCCCGCAGTGCTCGTCCAGCGCGGCATCGTCTGGAAGAAGGACATTGAGCTTGCTCTCCAGAAGGGCGTTATCACCTACGTGAAGGACTACGTTGCCGAGACCACCGGCACCTTCGGCATGGAAGACCTCGTCGTCGAAACCGAGATCTTCTTCACGAATTACACCCGTGCCTCCGTCTCCGGCGCACAGGCCTGGCTCGACGCCAAGCGCGCCGCCGGTCAGGGCTGGCACGAGCATACTGTGACGGCAGTTGACGACAAGGCCGCCACCTGCACCGAAAACGGCTACAAGAACCGCACCTACTGCGAGGTCTGTGACTCCGTCGTGGATTGGGGCGAGGTCGTTGCCGCCACCGGTCACAGCTTTGACCTCTCCGAAAACGGTCTGCACACCTGCGAAGACTGCGACGGCGTTTTCGGAACGAAGGACGGCGAATTGCTCAAGGGCTGGCAGACGATCGAAAACAACATCTACTACTTTGACGAATTCACGGGAGAAGCCGCAAACAACGAAGCCGAGATCGGCGGACACACCTACGGCTTTGTCGATTACGTCCTCACTACCCCTGCTTGGGAGAAGGACGAAGCAGGCCTTTTGATGGCCTTCTGGGCCGGCGAACAGGTCAGCGGCGGTTGGAAGACCTTCAACGGCAACAAATACTTCTTCAACGGCATCTTTGCACACGCCGGCGGTGTTATGAAGGTTGCCATTGACACCAACACCGCTCCCATCTACTGCCTCTTTGATGACGACGGCGTGTTCCAGGAAGAGAAGAACGGCCTGCACAACGAAGGCGGCGACACCTACTATATGCAAGCGGGTGTGGCACAGTACGCGAAGCTCGTGTACGTCAACGGCCAGTACTACTATTTCAACAGCTCGCTCAAGGCTGTGAAAAACGCCTCCTACTGGTTCAGCCAGGTCAACGGTCTCTTCCCCGAAGGCGACTACAACGGCAGCTTTGATGCTTACGGCCGCCTGACGAACGTGCCTGCGGGCATCACCCCGCCGTACGTTGCAGGCGATGCCAACGGCGACGGCGACGTGACTGCGACCGATATTACGTCCTTGGCAAAATTCCTTTCCGCATGGGATGAGGGCATTCAGCAGCCTGCCGGCGACGTCAACGGCGACGGCAAACTCACCGCACTCGACCTCACCACGCTTGCCAAACATGCGGCAGGTTGGGACACCACACTCGGACAGGGCGGTCCCATCGCATAAGTTTTTTCGCACATTCATCCGTTCTGCGGCACGGGCATTTGCCCGTGCCGCAGAAGCACCCTTTCCAAAACGGAGACTTTTCAGCATGACAAATACTCCCCCTTCAGCACAGGAAGCGAAAGGCTCAACACGCAACCTCAACCTTGATTGTATGAAGTTGATCCTCTCGGTTTTTGTGGTGGCCATCCACGCGGAACTCGACCTCGGAGTCTTTACGCCGCTGCTGCGAACGGCGGTCCCCCTGTTTTTTCTGACCTCCGGCTATTTTTATTTTCAAAAGCTGAACCGCTGCCAAAACGCCGCCGAGCGGCGATGCGTTCTGCTTCGTTTCCTCAAACGGAACGCCACGCTCTATGCCGTTTGGTTCGTCTTGCTTTCCCCCGTCACCTTCTACGTCCGAGACTGGTTTGACGAGGGGCTCGGCACAGGGCTCGTGCGCTTTTTCCAAAGCCTGCTCTTCAACAGCACCTTCCGCGCCTCGTGGTACATTTCCGCGCTCTGTCTGGGTATGCTGATCGTTCACGGTCTCTCGCGCCTTCTGCGCCCCGGGGTGCTCGTCTGCCTCACGCTTCCCGTCTATCTTTTCTGTTGCCTGTTTACCAACTATGCGCGTCTCGCAGACGCTCTCCCGCCGCTTACCGACGCCTACCGTGCCTATCTTACGGTCTTTACCTCCTTTGCAAACAGCTTTCCCGCGGCGCTGTTTTGGCTCTCTCTGGCAAACCTGTTCAGCACAAAGAAGCCCTCTTCCAAAAGAGTTCTGCTTCCCGCTGCTGCCCTCGGCCTGCTTCTGCTGCTTGCCGAAGGGGCGCTGGTTTCCAGCTTTTCGCTGCGCGATCAGGATGACTGCTATCTCGCCCTCATCCTGCTTTGTCCCGCCGTCTTCCTCTTGGTGCTCGGATCCAAGCCTTGCCGCGCTTTGTTTCTGCGGCGCGCGGGGGATACCAGCACGCTCTTTTACACAACGCACGCATCGTTTATCACGGTGTTCCGTTCCCTTTTCACACACGTGCTTCCCCCCGAGCATCCCGCATTTTCACCCCTTCTCTTTTGCACGACTCTTCTGTTCTGCGCGCTTCTCTGCGTTCTCATATTCCGTTTGGAACGCTTTCGCCCGTGGAACTTTTTGCGTCTTTCCCACTGACTCAACGTTTTCAGGTGAATTATGAACCGCATCAAAAAAGTCTTTTTGAAAAAGTACTACGGTCTCCTCTACAAAATCAATCCCGAAGCCTACAAGCGCTCCTATCCGCGCTATTTGAAAAAGCTCGGCATCGGCATCTCCGATACCTATTATGAGAGCGGCCACGGCTTCATCGCGCCCTCTGTCTTCTTCGACGGGAACGACTACTCCCTCATCCGAATCGGAGACGCAACGACCGTCAGTCTGGACGTGGTCTTTCTCACGCACGACTATTCCGTTTCCAAGGGGCTCAAGGTGCTTGATCCCAAGCTGAGCGGTCGCTTCTTAAAGCCGATCACGGTCGGAAAGAACTCCTTTATCGGAATGCGATCCATTCTTCTGCCCGGCACCGTGCTCGGTGACAACACGATCGTGGGCGCGGGAAGTGTCGTGAAGGGCTCCTTCCCCGACGGTGTGGTCCTTGCCGGAAATCCCGCCAAGATCCTCTGCACGACCGAGGAGTGGGCAAAGCGACACAAAGAACTCGGCGACTACGACGTGCTTTAACGCCTCAAACCACTTTATTTTTCGGAGAAACATGAACAAAAGGATCATCAAAAATGCCTCGTGGATCATCGGATGCAAGGTGCTTCAGGCCATCCTGTCCTTGGTTATTTCGATCTTTTCGGCGCGCTATCTCGGGCCCACAAACTACGGGCTGATCAGCTACGCCGCCTCGATCGCCGCCTTTTTCATCCCGGTGATGCGACTGGGCTTTACCTCTACGCTGGTGCAGGAATTCATTCACTCCCCCGAGGAGGAGGGAACAATTCTGGGCACCTCTCTTACGCTCAGCTTTCTCTCCTCAATCTTCTGCGTCATCGGGATCACCTCCTTTGCCGCAGTCGCAACTCCCGATGAGCCGGAGACGATCCTCGTCTGTTTCTTATACAGTCTGACGCTCCTCTTCCAAGTCTTTGAAATGATCCAATATTGGTTCCAGTCAAAGCTGCTCTCGAAATTTCCTTCCATCGCGGCCCTCTTGGCATCCTTCCTCGTTTCTCTCTACAAACTTTACATTCTGGCAACCGGCAAAAACATCCGTTGGTTTGCCCTCTCCCACGTATTGGAGATGCTCTTCATTGCCGCGCTGCTCTTTTGCTTTTTTCAAAAGACCAAGAGTCAAAAACTCGCCTTCTCCTTCTCGCTCGGACGAAAGATGCTCGCCCGAAGCTATCACTACATTCCTTCTGCCCTTATGGTAGTCATCTTCCAGCAAACGGACCGCGTTATGCTGAAACTGATGATCGACGATGCCGAAGCCGGTCTCTATTCCGCTGCAATCTCCTGCATCGGCATCAGCGCCTTTGTCTTCTCCGCCATTCTGGACTCCGGAAGACCGACCGTTCTGGAAAGCAAGCTGCGCTCCGAGGAAGAATTTCAGCGGCGCACCAAGCAGCTCTTCGCCCTCATCATCGCCGTAGCGCTGATACAGAGCATCGGTATGACGGCGCTTGCCTTCCCCGTCATCCCCACGGTCTTCGGCGAAAAGTACGCCGTGACCGCCTCGATCCTGCAGGTTTCGGTCTGGTACGTGCCCTTTGCCTACATCGGCATGGCGCGCGACATCTGGATCTTAGCAAATCAAAAGCAAAAATACCTCTGGATCATCAACCTTGTCGGTGCCGTGACAAACATTTTGGCAAACGCACTTCTCGTTCCTCGCTACGGTGGCATGGGCGCAGCCTTTGCTACGCTCATCACCCAAGTTCTCGCCAACTTCGTACTTTGCTTCGTAATCCCGCCCCTGCGCCCCTGCGGGGTGCTGATCGTAAAATCCCTGCACCCGAAATACCTGTTAAGTCTCATCCCTCACAGAAAAAAGGAGATCTGATATGTCACTCTTTACAAACAAAACACTTCTCATCACCGGCGGAACAGGCAGTTTCGGACACGCGGTACTCGACCGTTTTTTGGAAAGTGACATCGGTTTCATCCGCATCTTTTCCCGCGATGAAAAGAAGCAGGACGATCTGCGCCACGACCTGCAGGTGCGTTACCCCGAATTTGCACACAAGGTACAGTTCTATCTCGGAGACGTGCGCGACGCCGCCTCCGTGCGCGACGCCATGCACGGCGTGGACTACATCTTCCACGCGGCGGCGCTGAAGCAAGTGCCCTCCTGTGAGTTTTTCCCGATGGAAGCCGTCAAGACAAACGTCATCGGCACGGACAACGTCTTAAACGCCGCCATTGAGGCGGGTGTCAAGAGCGTCGTCTGCCTCTCCACCGATAAGGCCGCCTATCCCGTCAACGCCATGGGCACCTCCAAGGCGATGATGGAAAAGGTCGCCGTGGCAAAAAGCCGCACCACGAAGAACACCGTCATCACCTGCACACGCTACGGCAACGTGCTTTGCAGCCGCGGCAGCGTGGTTCCGCTCTGGATCGAACAGATCAAAAACGGGCTTCCCATCACCATCACCGTACCGGAAATGACGCGCTTCATCATGAGCCTTGAGGAGGCGGTGGATCTCGTACTCTTCGCCTTCGAGCACGGCAAAAGCGGCGATATTTTCGTCCAGAAGGCACCCGCCTGCACCATTGAGGTCCTGGCACAGGCCGTGTGCGAGCTCTTCTCCTACGACAAAGAAAACATCCGTATCATCGGCATTCGCCACGGCGAAAAACTCTACGAGACCCTGCTGACGGGCGAGGAATGCGCCTCCGCCTGCGATCTCGGAGAATTCTACCGCATCCCCTGCGACGGCCGCGACTTAAACTACGATAAATTCTACCACGACGGCGATCCCGCACGCGACGCGCTCGGAGAGTTCAACAGCGAGACGACTACGCTGCTCTCCGTTTCTGAGGTGAAGGAAAAGCTTCTCACCATCCCTTCCGTGCGTGAAGAACTGGAAGCGAAGGGATAAACATGAAAATCTTAGTCACCGGAGCACAAGGCTTCGTCGGCAAAAACCTTGTCTGTGCGCTGAAAAATATTCAATATGCGTTGGACCGCACGCACCCCGAAGTCAAGGTCGACGAGGTAATGGAATTCGATCTCGACACAAGCGAGGCGCGCTTAGACGCCTACCTTGCAGAATGTGATTTCATCTTCCACCTTGCGGGGGTCAACCGCCCGAAGGATGCCGCGGAATTTATGCACGCAAATGCAGATTTCACGAGGCTTCTGACCGAAAAGCTCAAAGAAAAGCAAAATCTCTGCCCCATCCTGCTCGCCAGCTCCGTGCAGGCAACGCTGATCGGTCGATACGATTCCGACTACGGAAGAAGCAAGCTGCAGGCGGAAAACACGCTGTTTGCCTATGCAAAAGAGACGGGGGCGACGGTCTACGTCTATCGTTTCCCCAACCTTTTCGGCAAATGGTGCCGTCCAAACTACAACTCGGTGATCGCAACCTTCTGCCACAACCGCGCGCGCGATCTTGACATTACGATCCACGATGCGTCTGCGACGCTTGAGCTGTTCTACATCGACGATCTGATCGCAGAGATGCTGCGCGCGCTCGTCGGGGACGTAAAACGCTGCAAGTATGAGGGACTTACCCCCGTTTTGGCCGAGGACGGCGCCTTCTGCAAGGTCGCGCCGACCCACTCGGTCACGCTCGGCGAGGTCGCCGCGCTTCTGGAGCGCTTCCGCGCACAGCCGCACTCGCTCCTGATGCCCGAAATGGAGGACGGGAGCTTTGAAAAGAAGCTCTATTCCACCTATCTCTCCTATCTGCCCGAAGACAAGATCTCCTTCCCGCTTGAAATGAAGGAGGATGCAAGAGGAAGCTTTACCGAGCTTTTGCGCACCAAATCCTTCGGACAGGTCTCGGTCAACGTCTCGCGCCCCGGCGTGACCAAAGGACAGCATTGGCACCATTCCAAATGGGAGCAGTTTATCGTGGTCTCCGGCCGAGCTCTGATCCAAATGCGTAAGATCGGCACGGATGAGGTATTGGAATTTGAAGTGAGCGGCAAGCGCATCGAAGCCGTGCAGATGCTCCCCGGATATACCCACAACATCATCAATTTAAGTGACACCGAAGACCTTGTCACCGTGATGTTTGCAAACGAAATCTTTGACCCCGCGCATCCGGACACCTATTATGAGGAAGTATAGTTCTATGAAAAAGCTCAAGCTGATGACCATCGTCGGTACCCGCCCCGAAATCATCCGTCTCTCCGAGGTCATTCGCCTCGCCGACGACTATTTCGAGCAAATTTTGGTACACACGGGGCAAAACTACGATTACACGTTAAACCAGATCTTCTTCGATGATCTTGAACTGCGCGCGCCCGACCGTTATCTAAACGCCGTCGGAGAGACGCTCGGCGAGACCATCGGAAACATCATTGCAAAGTCCTATTCGCTGATGAGTGAGCTTCGCCCCGATGCGCTCCTGATCCTGGGGGATACGAACTCCTGTCTCTCCGCCATCGCCGCCAAGCGTCTGCACATCCCCATCTTCCATATGGAGGCGGGCAATCGTTGCAAGGACGAGTGCTTGCCGGAGGAGACGAACCGCCGCATCGTGGACATCATCTCCGACGTCAATCTCCCCTACTCGGAGCACGCGCGCCGCTATCTCGCCGACTGCGGACTGCCGCCCGAGCGCACCTTTGTCACAGGTTCTCCCATGGCGGAGGTCCTGCACCGCCATCTGGACAAGATCGATGCCTCCGACATTCACACACGTCTGTCTCTTACGCCCGGAAGCTACATCCTGCTCTCCGCGCACCGGGAGGAAAACATCGACACCGAAGAGAATTTCCGCTCCCTTTTCACGGCCGTCAACCGACTTGCCGAGACCTACGATATGCCCATCCTCTACTCCTGCCATCCGCGCAGCAAGAAGCGTCTTGCACAAAGCGGATTTCAACTTGACCGCCGCGTGATCGCCCACGAGCCGCTCGGATTTTTCGACTACAACGCCCTGCAAAAGAACGCCTTTTGCGTGGTTTCCGACAGCGGAACTCTGCCGGAGGAATCCGCCTTTTTCGCCTCGATCGATCAACCGATCGCCGCCGTGTGCATCCGCACCTCCACCGAGCGCCCCGAAGCGATGGAGCAGGGTGCTTTCATCCTTGCGGGCATTACGGAAAACGAACTCCTGCAGGCAGTTGCAACGGCCGTTTCCATGAAAGAAGCGGGACTGATATCCTCTCCGGTTTCGGATTACACGGATGAAAACGTTTCCGCAAAAGTCGTCAAGATCATCCAAAGCTATACCTCCATCGTAAACCGCGTGGTCTGGCGCAAAAACAACGGATAAAAGGGGCGCGAAAGGTCTCTGTTTTTCCTTTGAAAGACACTTTTCGACACTTTCTTTTTCCGCTTTTTGCCCGCACAAAAAAGCGGATCCCGCCGTTCTTTTTTCAGGGGGATATCTCTTGACTGAATCGCATATCTATGTTAAAATAATATGAGTTTTAATATGTAGGATTTTTCCCTTCCTGCCCTTTGGGCAGAAGATCCTTTCAGAAAGGCATTTGACAGGTGAAAACCGTGGCAAATCAAATTCCGGAACAACAACCGAAAACCGACGCGCTTGACATCGACATCAAGCGCGTGATCCGTGCCGTTTGGCAAAAGGCCTGGGTTGCCCTGATCGCACTCGTGCTTTGCGCGGCGATCGCGTTTCTCGGCACCGTCTTTTTCATCACGCCGAAGTACAAGTCCTCTGCCATGTTCTACGTCAACAACGGCGCCCTCTCCGTCGGCGACGCCTCCTTTTCTCTGAGCACCGGTGACATCACTGCGGCCAAGAGCCTCGTGGACACTTACATCGTCATCCTAAACTCCCGCGTGTGCTTAAACGACGTCATTGACTACGCCGGCGTGGATCGCTCCTACACAGAACTCAAGGGTATGATCACAGCCGCCGCCGTCAATGAGACCGAGGTCTTCGAGGTGGTCGTGACGAGTCCCGACCCCGCCGAAGCGGAAAAGATCGCAAACGCCATCGCCTACATCCTTCCCAAGCGCATCTCCAGCATCGTGGAAGGCACCTCCGCAAACATCGTTGATTATGCCATTCAGGCAAGCAAGCCCAGCTCCCCCAACCGCACCGTTAACACCATCGTCGGCGGTGTCGTCGGACTTCTCGCCGCCGTGATCGTTCTTGCCATGCGCGAGATCTTCGACATCACCATCCGCACCGAAGAAGACATCACTCAGTGCTGTTCGCTTCCCATCCTTGCCTCGGTGCCCGACATCACCGTCGTTTCCAAGAACGCATACTATGGGTACGGAAAATCCGCAAAGGCACCGTCCCAAAAATCCGCCAAAGCCCCGATCGGTGAGATTCCCTTCACGGGGAAGAATATTTCCTTCTCCGCTCTGGAATCCTATAAGCTTTTGCGTACGAAACTGCAGTTCTCCTTTGTGGATGAGATCAAATGTCCCGTGATCGCCATCTCCTCCGCACTCGCCGGCGAAGGCAAATCCCTCACCTCCGTCAACCTTGCTTATTCTCTCTCTCAGCTCGAAAAGCGCGTCCTGCTCATTGACTGTGATATGCGCCGCCCGAGTTTGAGCGTAAAGCTTCCCGTCAAGAAGGCGCCCGGTCTTTCCGATTATCTGACCGGACACGCCACGATGGACGAGGCCAGCCAATTCTGCCGTCTGGACGACGAAGGCGGATTTGCCGTCATCTCCTCCGGACGCACCCCACCGAACCCCATCGAGCTTCTCAACTCCGCAAAAATGGAAAAGGCGCTCCAGCAGCTGCGTGAGTTCTTTGACTATATCATTCTCGACCTTCCGCCCGTCGGCGAGGTCTCCGATGCCATGGTCGCCGCAAAACTGGTGGACGGCATCCTCCTCGTGGTTCGTCAGGACTACTGCAACACCTCTGTTTTGCAGTCTGCCGTCAATCAATTCGAATTCATCAATGCACGCATCCTCGGCATCGCGCTCAACTGCGTAACCGAATCCGGCGGAAAATATTATCGCTACGGGAAGAAGTACGGCAAGTACGGAAAATACGGCAAATACGGCCGCTACAAGTACCGCTATGCCGAATCTCCCTACAACACCCAATCTTCGCAGAAAAAATAAGCGCGATGAACATCAGCGATTTTCACACACACATTCTCCCCGGCATCGACGACGGATGCACAAACTGTGAAGAATCGATCGCTCTGCTTCGCCGCGAGGCCGAGGGCGGCATCGCCCGCGTCATCGCAACACCGCATTTCTATCCCTCCCGTCGAACCCCCGCAGGCTTCCTCCTCCGACGCGCCGAGGCGTATGAGCGCCTGACAAAAGCCATGCGCGGAGAGGACGGGCTGCCAAAGCTCCTGCTCGGCGCCGAGGTACACTTTTTTGAAGGCATCAGCGACTGCGAAGCCCTCGAAAAGCTCGCCATTGAAGGTACGAGCTGTGTGCTGATCGAAATGCCGATGCAAGCCTGGTCCGAACGAAACCTGCTTGAGGTATCCGCCATCTACCAAAAGCAAAAACTCACCCCCATCCTTGCGCACATTGAGCGCTACCGACACATCCCCTTGGCAAAAGAACTCCTGTACCGCACGCACGACCTCCCCGTTCTCCTGCAGGCAAACGCCGAGTTCTTCTGCTCTGTGTGGACCAGAAAACGTGCTATTTTGCTTCTTCGTGAAGGAAAAATAGATCTTGTGGGTTCCGATTGTCACGATCTTCTGCACCGCAAGCCGAATCTGGATGCGGCCATTCGTGCGATCCGCCACAGCGCCCCCGATGCTCTGCACCGTGTAGAGCAAACGGAAAACCGTGTGTTTTCCGCAGTTTCAAGCAATTCTGATATAGGAGATGATCAAACATGAAAAAGATTTTTGCTCTTGTTTTGGCTCTGACAATGCTTCTGTCCCTGAGCCTGGTTGCAACGGCCGCTTTCGTGCCCAGCATCAACGAAAAGCCCGCGCCTCCCGCCTCCTCCGACGATCCCGGTTGCGGCGAGGATAACTGCATCATCGTCACCCCCGTCAGCGATCCCGAGGCATCCGACGACCTGAAGGATGCTTACAAGGATCTGGACGAGAACGGTACCGATGACCTCGACAGCGATTTCCAGGATCCCGTCGTCCGTGACCTCTTTGAGATCTCAGGCTGCGAACACGCCGCCGACAAGCTCGAAAAAGACGGAGAAATGGACATTGACTTCGATCTCGGTCTGGACGAGGGCGAGGAATTGGAAGCATACACCTACGTCAACGGCGCTTGGAGAAGACTCCCCGTCAAAGTGGGTGCCGACGGTACTGCAACCGTGACGATCAATGAGTTCGGCGTGATCGCCTTCTTGGTCGAAGCAGGCAAGCGTCTGCCCGTGACCGGCGACTTTGATCACATGAACGTTCTTTGGATCAGCCTGATGGCCGTCTCCCTTGCAACGATCCCCATGCTCGTCAAAAACTACAAAAAGCAGAACAAGAAGGCATCCGAAGAAGCATAAAACAAAAGACTGCGGAGGTCTGTGATGCAAAAACAACTGACGTTACGTCGCATTCTCCTTCTTTTTCTCATCGCGCTTCTCGTTTTCCTCTTTGCCTTCAGCGCCTTTCAACTGATCTCTTCCCTCTCTCCGAGCGAGGAGTCGGACGAGCAGACCGAGCAAAAAACCGTTTCCTACAACGGAAAAGAGTACTTCCCGCGACAGGATCTCGTCACCTTCCTCCTTATGGGGATCGACGAGGAAGGTCCGGTGAAGGACAGCGGCTCCTACAACAACGGCGGCGCCGCCGACCTCTTGGCTCTCATCACCTTCGATGAGACCGACAAGAGTTACTCCATCCTGATGATCAACCGCGACACCGTCTGCGAAATGCCGATCCTCGGCATCGGAGGACGGGAAGCCGGAAGTGTCACCCAACAGATCGCGCTTGCACACACTTACGGAAACGGGTTGGAAAACAGTTGTGAAAACACGGTGAAGGCTGTTTCCGATCTCTTTCGCGGGATCGAGATCGATCACTATCTGTCCATCAACATGGACGCCATCTCCATCCTGACCGATGCGGTGGGCGGTGTGACGCTTGAGATCGAAGAGGACTTCTCCAAGGTAGATGCCACGATCCCGCAAGGCGAGACAACCCTAAACGGAGAACAGGCGCTGACCTTTGTGCGTTCCCGCAAAGACGTGGGCGACGAATTAAACACCTCCCGCTTAAAGCGACACGGAGTCTTCATCGAAGCCTTCCTCAAGGCGTTTGACGAAAAAATGAAGGAAAGTGAGCGGTTTGTGCCCGAAACCTACAACAAGATCGCAGACTATTCGGTCTCGAACTTAAGCACAACCACCTTCTCCTCCCTGCTCAGCCGCTACTCGGATTACACCTTTGACTCGCTTGTAACTCCCAAGGGAGAAAGCGACGATCAAAGCGGGTTTATGGCGTTTTACCCCGACAAGGAAGATCTGGATCAAATCACCTTTTCCCTGTTCTTCTCAGAAAAAAAACTCTGATCACTCCCATCATTTCAAAAGACGGCTCTTTCCGAGCCGTCTTTTTTTGCTCTGCGGCAATTCTCCCCCGTGCCCACTGCATAAACGCACGCGCACACACATACTGTTGTAGCATGAACAAACACAGTGGGCTGACTGCCAAGGAAGTGGAACTTTCCCGCCGTACACACGGAGAAAATCGCTTCAGCGAGACCGGACGGCGCAATTTTTTCGTGGAATTTCTCAAAGGCTTTTCCGATCCGATCATCATCATTTTGCTTGCGGCACTTTGCATCAACGTCTTCTTCTCCATCCGAGACGGAGACTATTACGAAAGCATCGGCATTGCCGCCGCCGTCTTTTTGTCTGTCTTCGTCTCTACGCTCTCCGAATACAAAAGCGAGAAGGCCTTTGAAAAAATGCGCCGCGAGGCCGGAGAAACGCTCTGCCGTGTGCGCCGCGGAGGCAAGGTCTGTACCTTGCCCGCCGGCGAAATCGTGGTGGGAGACGTCGTCCTTCTCGCAAGCGGCGACACGATCCCTGCCGACGGGATCATGCTCTACGGCACGCTCGGCATCAACCAAAGCACCTTAAACGGCGAGAGCCGAGAGGCCGAGAAACACCCTTCGGCCGAGCAAAGCGCGCTCTCGGACGCGGGAGCACTCTTCTGCGGCACGCTCGTTTCCTCCGGCGAGGGAGAAATGCAGGTGACGACGGTGGGAGACTCCACGCTCTACGGGAAGCTCGCCGCCGAGCTCTCACAGGCGAAAGGCAAAAGTCCGCTCAAGGAAAAACTCACCTCCCTTGCCAAAACGCTCTCGGCGATCGGCTATTTTGCTGCGGCGCTCGTGGCGGGCGCAGATCTGCTCTACGAGATCTTCCGCCTCGGCGACGGCAATCTCCTCTCGGGCTTTGCAGTGCTTGCGGCAAGCCCCGCTCTTCTCCTTGAGCCGCTTCTGCACGCGCTCACGCTCGCCGTAACGGTCGTGGTGGTTGCGGTGCCCGAGGGACTTCCCATGATGATCACGGTGGTGCTTTCTTCACAGATGCGCCGAATGATGCGCCAAGGGGTTCTCGTACGCAAGCTCGCCGGCATTGAAACGGCGGGCAACGTGGATCTGCTCTTTTGCGACAAGACGGGTACGCTGACTGAGGGCACGCACAGCGTCCGTGCGCTTTTTCGTTTTGACGGGGAGCGTCTCGTTTCCTTTACCCCCGACCGACGAGCTCTCGCCGAGCATTTCCTGCTCAACAATCAAGCGCGACTTGAAGGCGGGATCCCGCGCGGCTCCAACGCCACCGACCGCGCTTTGCTCGCCTATTCGAAAGCCTGCTCCGTCCCCGCCCTCTCGGTGATGGAACGCATCCCCTTTGAAAGCGCGCACAAATTTTCCGCCGTCCTGCTCTCCGACGGGCGCAAGCTTTACAAGGGAGCGCCCGAAGTGCTTTTGAAACACGCAACAGAGATCGCGCTTGAACGCGAAACGCTCCGTCTCACTCCCGCTCTGCGCGCCCGCATCACCGCCGCCTGTGCAGCAAAAGAAGAGGCAGGGGAACGCCTGATCGCGTTTGCCGAGGGAGGAAACGGAGGTCTTTCCTACGCTCCGAGTGCCCTAAAGATCTCCTTCTTTGCCACGCTTTCCGACGCTCTGCGCGCCGAGACGCGCGAAACGGTAGAAACCCTTACGGGTGCCGGAATCCGCGTGGTGATGCTGACGGGCGATGCGGGACGCACCGCCAAATCCATTGCGAAAAAAGCACGCATTCTGCACCCCGGAGACCTCTGCCTTTCCTCCGACGAGCTGTCCGCCATGAAGGACGAAGAGATCTGCTCAGCCTTTGATCGGCTCTCCGTGGTCTATCGCTGTACACCTGCCGACAAGAGCCGACTGGCAACACTTGCCGCACGGGCGGGTCGCGTGAGCGCGATGACGGGTGACGGCGTCAACGACGCACCTGCGCTCAAGCTGGCAGACGTGGGCTTTGCGATGGGCAGCGGTACGCAGATCGCTCGGGATGCCGCAGACATTGTGCTGACCGACGACCGCCTCGCTTCCCTTGCAAACGCGGTGCTCTACGGAAGGACAGTATTCCGTTCCATTCAAAAATTCGTCACCTTCCAATTGACGATGAATTTCTGCGCGGTACTCGTCTCCTTCTTCGGGCCGATGTGCGGCATTGAAACACCGATCACCGTATTGCAGATGCTTTGGATCAATCTCATCATGGACACGCTCGCCTCGCTCGCCTTCGCGGGGGAGGCCCCACGCAAAAGCTATCTTGCCGAAAAACCGCTGCGCCGCACCGCGCCCATTCTATCAAGGCGCGTGCTCGGCCAGATCGTATTCGGGACCTGCTTCTCGCTTGCCGCCTCGCTCACCTTCCTCAATTCACACACCTTACGTAAGCTCTACGGATTTCCCGAGAATGAGGGGCCTTTTTTGACCGCTTTTTTCCTTCTCTTTGTCTTCCTCGGCGTTTTTAACATGCTCAACGTACGCACGCCGCGGCTCAAGCTCTGGGCGCAGCTTTGGCAAAACGGCGGATTCGTTGCGATCTTCTTCCTGATCACAGGGGTGCAAATCGCCTTCCCGCTCATCGGCTCCGCGCTCTTTCGCTGTACTTTGCTTGAAGCGCCCTTGATCTCCCTGCCCATCCTGCTTGCGCTCTCCATCGTCCCCGCCGATCTCTTGCGAAAGAGCCTGTTTCGGAAAAAAAGATCATAAGGCGCGCAGCGGAAAGAGAGCTGTTCTTTTCTTCTTTCACGAGAAAGAAGAAAAGAACCAAAAGAAGAAAGCGAAGAGAAAACGGAGAAGAAACCTAAAGCAGAAGGAACGGAGGAGAAAGGGAAAAACCAAGAGAAGAAAGAAAAGAGGCGAAAGAAGAAAGAACAAAAGGAAGAAAGCGAAGAGAAAAAGGGAAAGAAACCTAAAGCAGAAGGAGAAAAGGAGAAAGAACCAAGAGAGGTGTTTTCAAAAAGCACCCGTCTGTGAAAGACGGGTGCTTTTTCGCACTCTTTTGAAAAAACAAGGAAAGAAAGCGGGGCAAAAGGCGATCCGAACATTATGCCGTGCGGCGCAAAGCTGTCCGAAGGACGATGCCACTTCCCTTGCCCGCTCCCCGTGACAACGCTGTTTTCACAGAAGCCCCCTGCGGAAAGGCAAATAAAACGGAGGCACCTTCCGTACGGAAGGTGCCTCGAAGGAGATCTTCATTTCTCGGATCTTGCGTTTCAATTGAGCAGGAATGCCTGAGATGCCTCGTACATGGCGTAGATATCGAGCTTGGAGGCAATCTCGTAAGGGGCGTGCATGGAGAGAAGCGGCACACCGACGTCAAGCACCTCAATGTTGAGCTGGGCGACATATTTGGCGAGCGTTCCGCCGCCGCCGACGTCCACACCGCCAAGCTCCGCCGCCTGCCAAGAGACGCCCTTTGCGTTGAAGAGGCGACGCATCTTGGCAACAACCTCCGCAGGTGCATCGGAGGTGCCGTACTTACCGCCGTGGCCCGTGTACTTCGCAAGCGCAACGCCGCAGTTGAGGAAGGCGGCATTCTTCTTCTCGTGCACGGCGGGATAGGTGGGATCAAATGCCGCAGAGACGTCTGCAGAGAGGCACAGCGAGTTCTGGAACATCACGCGCGGGTTGGCGGAGAGATTTGCCGCAAGCTCGCAGAGGAAATCGTAGAGGTAGTTCGTATTCAGGCCGGTGACACCGTCGGAGCCGATCTCCTCCTTATCGGAGAGCACGAGCACGGCAGTCTTCTTGAAATCGCCTTCCAGCATCGCGCGAAGCGGCGGGTAAGAGCAGACCTTGTCGTCGTGACCGTAGGCAAGCATCATACTGCGATCGAAGCCGAGATCGCGAGGACGACCTGCGGGAACGAGAGAAAGCTCTGCACTGATAAGATCTTCCGCCGCGACGTCATAATTCTCCTTGAGATAGGCGAGAACCGCCTCAACGATGGGTTCCTTCTCGTACTCCTCGTTCGGGAAGGAGGCGACGACGGTATTGAGCATTTCGCCCTTGAAGCCTTCGTCAAGCGTCTTATTGTCACGTGCCTTGTCAAGGTGCGGCAAAAGGTCGGGGATGCAGAAGACGGGATCGCCTTCCTTGTCGCCGACAGAGATATCCACCTTCGTGCCGTCCTCACGCACCACGGTGCCGATGAGGGCGAGCGGAATGGTCGGCCACTGATAGCGCTTGATGCCGCCGTAGTAATGGGTGCGGAAAAACGCCATTCCGCCATCCTCATAGAGCGGATTGGGCTTTAAGTCGATGCGGGGCGAGTCGATGTGCGCCGCGATCAGATTGACGCCCTCTTCCAGATTGTCCTTGACGTCGGCGAGGATGATGCTGTGGCCGCGGTTGATGTAATAGACCTTGTCTCCCGCCTTCACGGGGTCGCCGAAGCGGATCTCGCGGTAGCCCGCCTCGCGTGCCAGACGCGCAGCGCTCGCCACGCTCTGACGCTCGGTCTTGGACTCGGCGAGAAAGTCTGCGTAATCACGGCAGAACGCCATAGCACGCTCGATCTTCTCGGGAGAAACCTTTGCCGCATTCTTCGGTTCGTAGAGGTTTGATTTCTTTTCTTGCATATCAGTTCCACTCCTTTTCTGCTCCGTAGAGCGAAAGATATTGTTCTTTGGTATCCAGAACGCGCTCGACGTAGGCGCGTGTTTCTGCAATGGGAATTGAGGTAAGGCGCCCATTCTCGGAAAGGGTGGGATCCTGCAGCCAGCCTGCCACCTTGCCCTCGCCCGCATTATACGCGGCGAGCATTTCCGGGCCTGTGCCGAAACGGTTTTTCATCCGCGAAAGCTGCAGACAGCCGTAACGAATGTTCGTCTCCGGCACCTCCAGCGCCTTTGCGTCATATTCTTCCCCGGTCAGGGTGACGAGATACTCGTAGGTGGAGGGCATGATCTGCATCAGCCCCACGGCGCCTGCGGAAGAGACTGCCTTCGGATTGAAGCCGCTTTCCGTCTTGATGACGGCATAGACGAGCGGCACCTCCAAGTCGTACTCGGCGGCATACTTTTCGACCAAGCGCTCATATTTGATCGGAAGAATATAATCGCGGCGCACCATATCGTAAAGCTTGCAGCCGACGAAGACGACGGCACCGATCACCAAGATCCAAAGAAGGATCTTAAACACGATACGAAGCGCTTTCATACCGACACCTCCGCAAGCAAATTCTCCTCCACGTAGGCAATGAGACGATCCGCTTCCTCCTCCAGATGCAAGAGGGCGGAATCGTTGCGGATCAAAAGATCGCAACGGGAGGACAGTTCCTCATCCGAAAGCTGATTTGAAAGGCGCGCCTGTGCGTCCTTTGCATTCATACGGTCGCGCTCGATGATGCGCTCCTCCTTGTGTTCGGAGAGCATCCCGACCAAGAGATCGCATTCGGAATCAAAGCCGCTCTCAAAAAGCACGGGCGCCTCGACGACGACGAAACGCTCGCTCGCCGCAAGGTCGAAAAGTCTGCGGCGCACGGCATCCAAAATATGCTTGTGCATAATACGGTTCAAATCCTTAAGCGCCTCCTCATCCGAAAAGACGAGGGCGGAGAGGGCGCCGCGATCGACGGTTCCGTCGGGGAAAAGAATCTCCCCGCCGAAGCGTTCAACCAGCTCCAAAAAGCACGGTGTTCCCTTTTCCTGTACGGTGTGGGAGATCTCATCGCAATCAATGGTGACGACCCCGCGACGGCGCAAAAGCTCACAAAAGGCGCTCTTGCCGCTGCCGCTGGCTCCGCAAAGACCGATGACTTTCATAGATGCACCTCTAACACGTCAAATTCACAGGCACGAAGCAGGCGGTTCTGCACCGCAAGCCCCACTCCCTCCCCCGAGGGAAGCCTTGTGTAAATATGCTCGAGAGCGAGTCTGTCAAAACGGCGCAAAGCACCGAAAAGATGCCGCCCCTGCTTGGCAAAATCCGCGGCACCGCCCAAAGAAATCGTCCGTTCGTTTGCCTCAAGTGCCGACAGATCCTCCTCGTAACAGAGGATGCCCGCACCCTCTTTTTGCATTCTTCGGAAGAAGTCGCGCACCGCCATATCCTCCCCTACGACAGCCGTCAAGGGTGCCTGCGGGGCGTAATGGCGATACTTCATTCCCGGAGAGGAAACCTTCTTTTCCTCCGCGACGCGGCTGAGCACGCCGCGATCGACGACAACCTTGCGGCCCGTGGCACGCTCGATCATCTCCGGTGTGACGGCTCCCGGCCGAAGCAGTCTGAGCTCCTCGCCCAGAAGAAGCACGGTGCTTTCCACGCCGTGCCCACAGTCTCCTCCGTCCAAAACGGCGGCGATGACTCCGCCCAGATCCTCACGGACGTGAGCCGCCGAGGTGG
>JAZRZY010000064.1:0-1904 GCA_045601605.1 Eubacteriales bacterium | reverse complement strand
CCTTTCGGCGGGGCAGGCTTACTGCTACAGCATTTATTACAACGGCGAAAAGGAAGAGAAGTCCTCCGCGCCTTCCTTGGTTTACGGCCTCACCCGCGTGGAGGAGGTCGTCAGCCCCTTGCCCTTTAACGTCACCTACCGCGAGAGCGACACGATCTACGAGGGCTCCCAGTACGTGCATCAAAAGGGTGTGGCGGGCGAAAAGCTTGTGACCTACACCGTGTATTACAGCGGGGATAAGATCCATTCCAAAGAGGTGCTCAGCGAGGCGACGATGACCGAGCCGATCGACCAGATCGTGCTCATCGGCACGAAGCCTTTGCCGACCTTCGGCTCCGAGACGGGCGAGGTGGGCGATCAGAAGATCTTTATCTCACCGGTGTACGGCGAGATCTCCAGCCATTTCGGCCTGCGTGATATGAACAACGACGGCGTTTTGGAATCCGGCCACTCGGGCGTGGACATTCCCGCCACGGACGGAACGCCGCTCTACGCTGCGGCAAGCGGTGTGGTACTGGAGGCGGGTGACACCGAGACGACCTACGGCATTGCGGTCAAGATTCTGCACGAAAACGGACTCGTCACCTATTATGCACATCTGTCTGCCGTCACCGTCAAGGCGGGACAGACCGTCACCCAGAACCAGATGATCGGAAACGTGGGCACTACGGGCTTCGTCACGGGCCCGCACGTACATTTTGAGGTGCGTTTGCCGAGCGGCGTGCAGGTCAACCCCGTAACCTATATGATCGGCTATTGATTTTTGAAAAAAGGTGGATTTCTCCTTCTTTTTTCGTTGACTGTGTCTTTTTGCTATGCTAAAATAAAATCGGTACGAGGACGCTATGGGACGGATATTCATGTTTACCTCTTTAAAGGGCGGAGTCGGCAAAACGACGGCCACTTCCGCGCTTGGTTTTGCGCTCAGCTTTCTTGCGGGGCGCGTGCTTTGCGTGGATCTGGATTTCGGCGTGCGCGGGCTGGACCTTGCCCTCGGCGCCGAGGATCGTTGCTCTACGGACGTTTTGGAGGTACTGCAGGAGGAGCTTGATCCCGCCGAAGAGGCTGTGTGCTTGCGGGAGAATCTTTATTTTCTCTCTGCACCCGCGCTGTTCAACACCCGTGAGGCGGGTGCCGTGAGCCCGAACATGCTTTCTCTGTTTCTCTCGCGCTGTCGTGAGGAGTTTGATTTTACGCTCCTCGATCTGCCTGCGGGCGGAGGAGAGCTTTTCCTGCCGCTTGCCAAAAGCGGAGCCATTACCGACACCGTTGTGGTTTCCACGACGGAAGAGGCCGCTCTGCGTGCCGCCGAGCAGACGGGCTACGAGGTGCGGGGCGCGGGAAACAGCGAGGTGCGTCTGATTCTAAACCGCGTTCCCGTGAAAAAACGCGACGCGAAAAAAAGCCTTTTGTCCATGGTGCAATCCGCGGCCATTCCCGTGCTTGGAGTGGTGCCGGAGGAGCCGCTGGTGAAAGAAACGGCATCCGAGGGCATTGCCCTGACGCGCCTGCCGAGCGTGGCGGCGTCTCGGGCGTATTGGAACATCGCCTGCCGTATCTGCCGCACGGAGGTGCCGCTTTTGGCGGGCGTGGTATCCGAACGCCGCAGAAAGGCACTCTGCCGATAAGAAATTTTGAAAAATACAGAAGAAAGGAAGCGCAGAAGTTATGGAAATCGTCATCATTGCACAGGATGAAAAAAAGGAGCTGATGACGGAATTTTGCATCGCCTATTACGCGACGCTTTCCCAGCACCGTCTCTGCTCGACCGGCACGACCGGCAAGATCTTGGCAGAAGCGACGGGGCTTGAAATCGAGACGCTTTTGCCCGGCGAGGGCGGCGGCGTTCAGCAGATCGCCTCCCGTATCTCGTACGACGAGGTGGGTGCCGTTTTCTTCTTCCG
>JAZRZY010000063.1:0-18566 GCA_045601605.1 Eubacteriales bacterium | reverse complement strand
GCCTGCAAGCTCCAAATAAAACGCGAGCAGCTTCTCGGTGGTGGCGGGAGCGGGATTCTTCGTCAGCAGGGCGTTTGCCTCACGCACGTACTCGAAGAGCACGCCGATGGCATCGGCCGTATTGAGGTCGTCGTCCATTGCCTCGCAAAACGCGGTGCGGTGACGCTCGATGAGTTCCTCTACCGCGAAATCGGCGGCATCCTCGGCGGGGTTTTCCAAAACGAACCGCAAATTACCCTCGCAGTTGTAAAGGCGGGAAAGCGCGCTCTTGGCCTGCGTCAGGCTCTCTGCGGTGTAATTGACGGGGCTTCTGTACTGGGCGCTCAAAAGGAAGAAGCGAACGGCGTCGTAACCGTAGGTGGCGGCGGGATCACGGACGGTAAAGAAGTTTCCGAGCGATTTGGACATCTTCTTGCTGTCCACGTTGATGTAACCGTTGTGCAACCAGAAGCGGGCGAAAGGCGCACCGAAGGCTGCCTCGGACTGAGCGATCTCATTCTCGTGATGCGGAAAAGCCAGGTCTGCACCGCCGCAGTGAATGTCGATGTGTTCCCCGAGGTATTTGGAGCTCATGGCCGAGCACTCAATGTGCCAACCGGGGCGCCCCTCTCCCCACGGAGAGGTCCAGGCGGGCTCGCCCTCCTTCTTCGCCTTCCAGAGGGTGAAGTCCAACGGATCGCGCTTCTTGTCGCCGACCTCGATACGGGCACCGCTCTCCAGATCATCCACGTCAATTTTGGAGAGCTTGCCGTATTCCTTGAACTTGCGGGTGGAGAAATACACGTCTCCCTCGCTCTCGTAGGCAAAGCCGCGCTCGATGAGCGTACGGACGATCTTGAGGATCGCGTCGATCTCCTCGGTGGCGCGGGGGTGCACGTCTGCCTTCTCAATGCCGAGCCCTGCGGCGTCCACCATATATTCCGCGATGTACTTGTCGGCAACCGCCTTGATATCCGTTCCCGCTTCGGCGGCGCGGCGGATCATCTTATCGTCCACGTCTGTGAAATTCTGCACGAAACGCACGCTGTATCCGCGCCACTTCAGATAACGGCGAAGCAGATCGAAGGTGACGAAGGGGCGGGCGTTTCCGATGTGGAAATAGTTATAGACCGTCGGGCCGCAGGAGTAGATGGTTACGGTGTCGCCTGCAGGGACGAACGTTTCTTTTTTTCCGGTCAGGGTATTGTAAAGTTTCATGCCTTGTTGTTCTCCGATTCCGAGACAGTCGCCTGCTCGAGTTTTTTCTCCAGCGCGCGGATTTTGACCTCCAGCCTGCACAGCTCCTGTGCGACGGGGTCGGGGATGTGGATCTGGTCCATCTCCTCGGTACGCGCACGCATATTTTGCCTGTCCACGACGTGAGCCGGCACACCGACGGCGGTGGAGCCGCTCGGCACTTCCGAGAGTACCACGGCACCTGCGGCGATCTTGGCGCCATCGCCCACCTTGAAGGGCCCGAGCACCTTGGCGCCCGCGCCCACCATCACGTTGTTGCCGAGGGTGGGGTGGCGCTTGCCGACGTGTTTGCCGGTACCGCCGAGGGTGACGCCCTGATAAATGGTGCAATCATCCCCGATGACGGCGGTCTCACCGATCACGACGGCGCTGCCGTGGTCGATGAAAAGGCCGCGCCCGATCTCGGCGGCGGGGTGGATCTCAATGCCGGTCAAGAAGCGTGCCGCCTGGCTGACGGCGCGGGCACCGAAGTACGCCTTCTTCTTGTGCAGGGCGTGCGCCACGCGATACATCGCCAAGGCGTGGAAGCCCGAGTAAAGAAGGGCAACCTCCGCATCGCTTCTGGCGGCAGGGTCACGCTCACGGATGGAGCGAATGTCGTATTTGATCTCGCCGTAGGCTTTCTTGGCGAGCTTTTGATAAGATCTCAGAGCCGAGGTCAGTTCCTGCTGTAGGGTTGCAAATTCCGTATTCATACCTGTTTCTCCTTCGTATCTGCATTCTGCATCGCTTGTTTCCAGGCAGGGACAAACGCAAGCCCGGAATAGAGGGTACACAGAATACACAGACAGATGAGCACGTAAGTGACGATGCGGCCTGCCTCCCCGAGGGCGAAGAGCGGCTCAAGCAAGATCCAGAGCACCGCGACGCACTGCACGAAGGTCTTTACCTTCCCCGCCGCGCGGGCAGCCAGCACCAGAGAACGGGCGGCGGCAAGCAGACGCAGAGAGGTGACGGCAAGCTCACGGAAGAGCAAAATCACCGCCGTGGCGGCAAGCAGCACGCGCAAGTCCTCGGCGATGAGATCCGAAACGCAAAAGCAGATGAGCGTGGAGAGGATGAGCAGTTTGTCTGCCACGGGATCCAAGAACTTCCCGAAATCCGTGACCACCTTTGCACCGCGCGCGATAGCGCCGTCCAGAAAGTCCGTCAGCGCCGCCACGAAAAAAACGACCGCGCAAAAAATGCGGGTCGTCTCCTCGCTCATATTCGGGAAAGAGCCCAAAAGAAACACCGCCAAAACGGCCGTGAGGATCACTCGCAACACGGTGAGAGCATTGGCAAGGTATTTCATGCGCTCCGGTTCCTCCTTACTCGACTGCGTGCCCGAGAAGGTCGTAGTCGATGGTTTCAGTCACAGTTACCTGCACGAAATCACCGGGGGTCAATTTTGCTTCGCTCGTAAAGTAGATGCATCCATCCACCTCGGGGGCAAGGTACTGACTTCTGCCGCTGTAACAGCCGGCAACAGGGTCAAATCCCTCCACCAAAACAAGGAGCGTTTTCCCGATGTATTTTTCGTTGCATTTAATATGTATAGTATATTGCGCTTCCATAAGATTGTCAAGTCTTCTTTGCTTTACGGCATCGGAAATTTGGCCCTCCATCGCCGCAGCGGGAGTCCCCTCCTCCGCCGAGAAGGAAAAGGCGCCCAAACGCTCAAATCTCATCTCGTTCAAAAAGGCGCGCAAGGCGGCATAATCCTCCTTGGTCTCACCCGGAAAGCCCACCATAACCGTAGAGCGAACGGCAATGTCCGGCATCGCCGCGCGCAGACGGCACACGGCGTCTTCGATGACGGCTCTGCCGCCGTGGCGATGCATCCGTTCAAGCACCGCATCCGAGGCGTGCTGGATGGGCAGATCGATGTATTTCGCCACGCAGTCGTACTGCGCCATCACGCGGATCAGCTCGTCCGTGATCTTATCCGGATAGCAGTACATCAGGCGGATCCAAGTGAATTTGAAGTCCTCGGCGGTACAGAGCGCCTCCAAAAGTTCGGCAAGCTTATATTCCCCATACAGATCCAGCCCGTAACGGGTGGTATCCTGCGCGATCAGAGTCAGCTCACGCACGCCGAGCTCATAGAGCTCGCGTGCCTCGGCAAGGACGTCCTCCATCTTGCGGGAGCGAAACGCACCGCGAATGGCGGGAATGGCACAGTAGGTACAGCGATTGTCACAGCCCTCCGCGATCTTGAGGCAAGCGCTTTTCTCGGAGCCGATCAGGATGCGATCGCCTTCGATCTCAAGCGTTTCCGGCTCTGTGTGACGGTCGTAGCGCTCTCCGCGCACGACGGCCTCGATCGCCTCGACGATCTCACTTTCCCCGCCGAGGGAAAGCACGGCGTCCACCTCGGGCAATTCGTTTAAGATCTCCTCGTAATAGCGCTGAGCGAGACAGCCCGTGACGATGATCGCACGCAGGTTGTGGTGCTCCTTCAAATAATTCAGGTCAAGGATGGTCTCGATTGCCTCCTCCTTGGCACTTTGAATAAAGCCGCAGGTGTTGACGATGACGACGTCTGCCTCCGTCTCCTCTGCGGTGATGGCATAGCCCGCGCGATGCACGCGGGCGAGCATTCTCTCACAGTCGATCTCGTTTTTGGCACAGCCAAGGGATACGAATCCCACGGTGATCTCACTCATTGCTTTCGTCCTTTTCTGTCAGTTGTTCCAACGCCCCGCGGCAGATCTCCGAGGAGAAGCCGAGACGGGCGAGATAGCCGTAAAGGCGCGCGCGTTCCGCGCTGTCGGAAAGGTCGCTTCGGCGCGCGGCGGCGCGCACGGAAAGCTTTTCAAAGGCACGCAGCTTCTGCCGCTCCCATTCCTCGTCCGACGAGAGCTCCTCCCGCTTTTGCAAAAGGATCTTCTCGGAAAATTTGCGGCGGGAAAGCTCCTGCAAAATGCGGCGGGAGCCATACCCTCTCGCCTGCAGGGCATGCACCAGATCGTCTGCATAGCGCGTCTCCGAAAGAAGCCCCTGTGCGTGAAGAAAGCGCACGACCTTGACACAGGACGCTTGGCTGACCGGCTCGTTTTGGTACTCCAAGCGGCCGAGCCGCTCACAGAGGCGGCGCGGGGTGTCATCGTGTGCGCTCAAGCGCGAGAGCGCCTTCTTCAAAAGAAAGCGCTCCTGCGCGGTAAAATCCGAAAGAAGACTTTTTTCCGTCGCTTGCATCTTCAGTCCAGATCCTCCAGATCCAGCTCATCGTCATCCTCAAGTGCGGCGGCGGGAGCAGAGGAAGAGGGCTCCAGCGTGGCGTCGTAGGAGAGGCCTTCACCGAAGTTTTCGCCTGCGGCCTTGCGGATACGCTCTTCGATCTCGGCGGCGATCTTCGGATTCTGTTGCAAGAACAGACGGGTGTTATCGCGGCCCTGCCCGATGCGCTCGCCGAGTGCGGAGAACCAGCTGCCGCTCTTCTCGATGACGCCGAGCGCCACGCCCATATCGATCAGTTCGCTCTCGCGGCAGATGCCCACGCCGTAAAGGATATCGAATTCAGCCGTCTTAAACGGCGGTGCAACCTTGTTCTTTGCCACTTTGCATTTGATGTGGTTGCCGACGATCTCGGTCTTGTTCTTGAGCTGTTCCCCTCTGCGCACATCGATGCGCACGGTGGTGTAGAAGCGCAGTGCACGACCGCCCGTGGTAACCTCGGGGTTGCCGTAAACCACGCCGACCTTTTCGCGCAGCTGGTTGATGAAGATCAAAACGCACTTGGATTTTGCCACGACGGCAGCAAGCTTTCCGAGTGCCTGAGACATCATGCGCGCCTGCACGCCCATCGTGGACATTCCCATCTCGCCGTCCACGATGACCTTCGGCACGAGTGCCGCCACCGAGTCGATGACGAGCACGTCGAGTGCGTCGGAGCGCATCAATTCATCGGCAATCTCCAGCGCCTGTTCACCGTAGTCCGGCTGGGAGACCAAAAGTTCGTCCACGTTGACGCCGAGCGCCTTGGCATAGACGGGATCCAAGGCGTGTTCCGCATCGATGAAGGCCGCGGTGCCGCCCATCTTCTGCGCCTCTGCCACAATGTGCAGAGCAACGGTGGTCTTACCGGAGGATTCCGGTCCGTAGATCTCCACGATGCGTCCGCGCGGCACGCCGCCGACGCCCAGCGCAAAGTCCAGAGCGATCGAGCCCGTGGGGATCGCGCTGATGGACATATCGGCGTTTTCACCGAGCTTCATAATGGAGCCCTTGCCGAATTTCTTTTCGATCTGTCCCATTGCGGTGGAAAGTGCTTTCTTCTTGCCTTCCCCTGCATTCTTTGCTTGTTCGTCTTTGACTGCCATAATCTGCTCCTTTTTGGTCGTTTTGGGTTTAATTTCCGAATTTTCGTTGTTATTCTATCATATATTACGAGTTTTCGCAAGAGTTATTTTTAAAATTCGATCTCTTTTTTCCGCATCCCGAATCAACTCCCCGTCGTAGCCGTAAGCCGAAGCGAGCCGCAACACGTCCGCGCCCTGATCGAAGCCGATCTCAAACAGGGCGTAGCCTCCTTCCCTGACGTACTCGGAGAGACGGGAGAAGACTCTGCGATAAAAGATCAGTCCGTCTGCACCGCCGTCCAAGGCGAGAGCAGGCTCTCGTTTGACGTTTGCGGGAAGCGTCTTCATCGCTTCGCTGCGGATGTAAGGCGGGTTCATACAGAGAAGGTCGAGCTGCTTGGAGCCGCCCGCTTCGCAGAGAAGATCCCGACGGCGTACCAGAATGCGATCAAGCACTCCGTGGCGGCAGGCGTTTTCCTGAATGAGGCGCAACGCGCTCTCCGAAACGTCCACGGCGATGCCGATGCTCTCCGGCCGCTCACAGAGCAGGCTGACGGCAATGCATCCGCTTCCGGAACAAAAATCGTAGAAGGCACCGCCGTCCGGCAAAAGATCAAGCGCCTCTTTTACCAAAACCTCGGTGTCCTCACGCGGGATAAGCACGTCCTCGCGGCAGGTGAAGGTTCTGCCGCAGAAATCACACTCCCCCAAAAGATACTGCCAGGGATAGCCCTCCGTCAGTCGGCGGGCGGTCTCAAAGACCTCCGCCCGCACGGCGTCGTCGAGCAGGCAGACGCTCTCTCCGGAAAGCGCGTGATACTCACAGAGCACCGAGAAAAACACGGGAAAGCTGAAGAACTCCTCAGCCTCGCTCGCCTCCCGATAGATCCGGAGTAATTCCTCGCGCAGTTTACGCATCGGCTGCGTCTCTTGCCTCCGGCTCTTCGGAGGCCTCTTCTTTCTCCGCGGGCTGCTCGATGCCGGCGAAGACCTCTTCCTCGGAAAACTCCTCGGGCAAGGCGCTCTTCAGGGCGACGATCGCCACTTCGATCTGGCGATCGTCGGGCTCACGGGTGGTCAGACGCTGCATCCAAAGTCCGGGCGCGGTGAGCAGGCGCACAAAGAAATTGTCGTGCCGCCCCGCAAAGCGAATGATCTCATAGCCGACGGAAACCACGAGCGGCAAGGTCAAGACCTTTAGGACGGTATAAACGAGACCGGTCCACCACTCTTCCGGCAGCGGGATGAAATTCAAAAAAACAGAGAGCAAGATGCCGAGCAGCATCATCACGAAGAAGAAGCTCGTGCCGCAACGAGGATGAAAGCGGGTTTTTTTACGGATGTTTTCCACCGTAAGCTCCTCCCCCGCCTCATAGCAGAAGATGCTCTTATGCTCCGCACCGTGGTACTCGAAGGTGCGGCGAATGTCCTTCATAAACGAGACCGAGGCAATGTAACCGACGAAGATGGCAATGCGCATCACGCCCTGAAGGAGTGCGTTGAGAAAGCGGAACAGCGCCGCAGGTGCGGTGGGATCTGCGGCAATCTGCTCGGCGGTCATAACGGGAAACGCCAAGTCCGACAAGAACTTCGGCAACCACATAAACAGCACGACGGCAACGGCAAGGCCGAGCACCGTTCCGATGCCTGCGGCAACTGCCATCAGCTTTTCGCCGAAGGTACGCACAAGCCACTTTTCGAACTTGGTCTGAGGCTCCTCCTCCATCCCCTGTGCCTCTGCGGAGAAGGTGAGCGTGTCCATGGAAAGACGCATCGTCTCAATGAAGTTGACCACGCCGCGAACAAGCGGCCATTTCAGCCATTTGTGTCGATCTCCCGCCGTTTTGACGGCGCGCGAATCCCGCACGATCTCACCCGTATCAAGCTTTCGGACTGCCGTGGTATAGCGATCCTTGGAGCGCATCATAATGCCCTCCAGCACTGCCTGCCCGCCGATGGCGCCAAGTCTGGAACAAGTCTTTTGTCGTTGCTTTGCCATATGCGAAATCCTCTTTTTTACACTTTATTTTGCGCTGTCTTTTGTGCAAGAGAAGGCGTCTGCCATCTTCTGCACCTCAGCCAGATGTGCCTCGTAATCGGCACTCTTTGCCGTATAAAGCAAGGTATAAAGATACCCCTGACGCAGATAGATCGCCTGGAAGAAAACGTAGGTCTCTCCGCCGATCTCGCTCTCGTAGCTGACCGTCAGGCAATAATCCTCCGCACGGAGTTCTGCCTCGCGGGAAAGCTCCTTGTGGGCTCCGTAGAGGGCGTCAAAGGAGGGGTAATACTGCTCTTCCAGATACTGCTCGGGCGTTTGGATGCTGGCGGCATAAGCATCGCCGCGCACCACGGAAACGGTGGCGCCGTCCTCGGCGCGAACGGCAAGAAAGCCCGTATCAGCCGTCGGCGTCCAGCCCTTCTCGGGATAGTAAAGCACAAAGTCCACGCCCGCGTTGGTCAGGGCAACAAGCCCATCCTTTTCGGGAAGCGCCTCCCCCTTCACCGTTGCGTCGGCGGGATCGGAAAGCGGGCTGTTCTCCTCTGCGGAAACCTTTTCAAAGGTCAGTGAGTTGACAATGGTCTCGGCAGAAGAGAGCAAAAGCTCATAGAGCTCCGGCGTTGCCGAGAAGGTAACGGCATAAATCTGCCCCCGATGGAACACAAGCGTCTGACGGAAGAAGTAAAGCGCATCCTCGCCGCTTCCGACCAAACGATAGGTGAAGCTGCGCGTCTCGTCTGCACCGAGTTTCTTCTTCTCCACCGTTTCATCAAACACGAAGGTGTCGGCGAAACCGCGCTTCCACGCGTCCAAAAACGCCTCAGGGTCCTCCGCCGTCTCTTCGAGAGCGACGACGGTGACATTTGCGATGTTGGAGGGCAGAACGGCCGCGCCGTCCGTCACGTCGCCCGCAGTCATCTGACCTTCCAGCGAATTCTGCTCGGCGGAGGTGAGCTTAAGCACGTCTGCATTCTCCGCAACGGACCAGGTCTCCGGATAGAAGACCCAGAGATCCATCGCGTCGTTTTTGGCACGCGCCATTCCGTCGGGAATGTCCGAGGGTGCCTCCTCGCCGCATGCGGCAAGAAGCGGCAGTACCAAAAGAAACAAAAGCAAAAGAGAAATGGTTTTTTTCATAATAGCTCCGTGTTACAGACCCGCCGCCAAAAGCAGTCGGGCAATGATTTCATTGGATACGAAAAATCCGTTTTGTGTCAGTTTCAGGCAATCGGGTGTGCGCGTGCAAAAGCCGTGAGCGGCAAGGCGATCCGCTTCGGACAAAAACGCCCGTGCATCCTTAAGCTTGGGCAAAACAGACGAAAGCAAAAGTCCCTGCGCCAGGCGCAATCGAAGCAAGATCTCCTCGCTGAGGCACTCGTCTTCGTCCATCGGCTCCTGCGAAAGGAGAGACTCCAAAAGGCTCTCCGTCTTTTCCATAAAAGCACAGAGCGATGCACGCTCGGTATAGCGGCGATTCCGATAAAAGGATGCCGCCGCAGGACCGAAGCCAAGATACTCGCCGCGCGTCCAATACCGCAGGTTGTGGCGGCAGGAACAGCCTTCCTTGGCGAAGTTCGAGATCTCGTACTGCATCAAGCCGCACTCCTCTGCCCGCCGGCAGATCATACGGTAAAAGTCTGCCTGCCGTTCTTCCTCGGGCATCCGCTCACGCAGTGCATAAAGCGGCACGTCCTCCGACAAGGTAAGCGCATAGAGCGAAAGGTGCTTCGGACCATACGAAAGAGCTACCTCCAGGCTGTTTTTGAGATCCTCTTCGCGCTGGTCGGGCAAGCCGTACATCAGATCCAAGCTGAAATTCTCAAAGCCCGCACGGCGCGCCGCCTCGACGCAGGCGCGCGTCTCGGCCGCGTTGTGACGGCGGGAGAGCAGGCACAGCTCCGCATCGTTTGCAGACTGCATTCCGATGGAAAGGCGATTGACTCCGATCGAACGGTAGGCGGCAAGCGTTTCAGCCGTTGCCGTGGCGGGATTGACCTCCATTGAGATCTCACAATCGGAGGAAAGTGCAAAGGCAGAAAGAGCGGAAAAGATCGCCTCCATCTCCCCCGCGCCGAGAAGCGAAGGGGTGCCTCCTCCGAAAAAGACGGTATCCACCGTGCAGAGATCCAACGAGCGCGCCGCCGCGCGAAGCGCACGGCAGAGCGAAGACACGTACGCCTGCATCAAGGCGGTATCCGAAAGCGAATAGAAATCGCAATACGCACACTTGGACAGGCAAAACGGGATGTGCAAATACAGGGAAAGCGGTTTATTCATCGAGCTTGAGCACCGCCATAAACGCCTCCGGAGAGACCTCTACGCTGCCGAGGGAGCGCATCTTTTTCTTGCCCTCCTTCTGCTTTTCCAGAAGCTTCTTCTTGCGGGTAATGTCACCGCCGTAGCACTTGGCAAGCACGTCCTTGCGCAGGGCACGCACCGTCTCGCGGGCGATGACACGTCCCCCGATGGCCGCCTGCACGGGCACCTCAAAGAGCTGGCGCGGAATGTTTTCCTTGAGCTTTTCGGCGATGCGGCGGGCGCGGGCATATGCCTTCTCCGAATGGACGATGAAGGAAAGCGCATCGACCAAATCGCCGTTTAAGAGGATGTCGAGCTTCACAAGATCGCTCTTCTCATAGCCCGCAGATTCATAGTCAAACGAGGCGTAGCCGCGAGTGCGGGATTTGAGTGCGTCGAAAAAGTCGTAAACGATCTCGTTTAAGGGCAGGCGGTAATGGAGTTCCGCGCGGTCGGAGGTGTGATACTTCATATCCACGAAGGTGCCGCGTCTGTCCTGGCAGAGATCCATAATGCCGCCGACGTACTCGGTCGGAGTGATGATGGAGGCACGCACGATCGGCTCAAAGGCCGCCGCGATGCGATCCGCGGAAGGGTAATTCGTCGGGTTGTCCACCTCAACGACGCTTCCGTCGGTGAGCTCCAGCCGATAGATCACGCTCGGAGCGGTGGTGATGAGTTGAAGATTAAACTCCCGCTCCAAGCGTTCCAAAATGATTTCCATATGCAAAAGACCGAGAAAGCCGCAACGGAAGCCGAAGCCGAGTGCGGCACTGGTCTCCGCCTCAAAGGAGAGTGCGGCATCGTTGAGCTGTAATTTTTCCAAGGCGTCTCGCAGATCGGGGTAACGGGCACCGTCTGCGGGATAGATGCCCGAAAAGACCACGGGCAGTGCGGCGCGGAAGCCCTCCAAGGGCTCCTCGGTGGGGTCGTTTTCAAGTGTGATGGTATCGCCCACGCGGGCATCTGCAAGCGTCTTGATGGAGGCGGGGAGATATCCGACCTCGCCTGCGGAAAGCTCCTTGCAGGAGGCAAGCCCGAAGGGCTCCATGTGTCCGACCTCCAAGACCTCAAAGGTGGTGCCGGAGGCCATCATACGGATGGTGTCTCCCACGGCGATCTTTCCGTCACAAACCTTGAAATAGACGATGACGCCGCGATAAGCGTCGTAAACGGCATCAAAGATGAGTGCCTTGGTCTTTGCGCCGCGATCGCCCTTCGGGGCAGGAACGTAACGCACGACCGCCTCCAAGACCTCCTCCACGTTAAGGCCGGTCTTGGCGGAAATGGCGGGGGCGTAATCGGCGGGGATGCCGATGACGTCCTCGATCTCCGCGCGCACACGTTCGGGGTTGGCGGCAGGCAGATCGACCTTGTTGATGACGGGGACGATCTCCAGATCCTCATCCACGGCAAGATAGGCGTTTGCCAGCGTCTGCGCCTGAATGCCCTGCGTAGAGTCCACCACCAAAAGCGCACCCTCGCAGGCAGAAAGACTGCGGCTGACCTCGTAATTAAAGTCCACGTGACCGGGGGTATCGATGAGGTTCAAGACATACTCTTCCCCATCGGTGGGCGAAACGTAGGACAGGCGCACCGCGCGGCTTTTGATCGTAATGCCGCGCTCGCGCTCAAGCTCCATATTGTCGAGCACCTGCTCGGTCATCTCGCGCTTGGTGACGGCGCCCGTCAATTCCAAAAGACGATCGGCCAAGGTGCTCTTGCCGTGGTCGATGTGCGCGATGATGGAAAAATTGCGAATGTTCTCTTGTTTGACGCTCATTGTCTGTCCCGTTCCTTCAAGAAGCGCTGATTTTCGCGCTCCCGATCTTTTTTGGCGATGGATTCGCGCTTGTCGTAAAGCTTTTTACCGCGCACCAAGGCGATCTCCGCCTTGATCCTGCCGCGTTTCAAATACAGCGACAGGGGCACGATGCTAAAGCCCTCTCGGGCAGCCGCTTGGCTGATCTTCAAAATCTCACGCTTGTGCAGCAAAAGCTTTCGTTCCCGCAAAGGATCGCGGTTGAAGACGTTTCCCTTCTCGTAAGGACTGATGTGCAGATTCAAAAGCAGCATTTCGCCGTTTTGCTCCCGACAGTAGGAATCCTTCAGATTCACGTTGCCTGCACGCAGGCTTTTGACCTCCGTGCCGCAAAGCGAGATCCCCGCCTCGAAGCGCTCCTCGATGAAATACTCGTGGAAGGCGCGGCGGTTCTGTGCAATGATCTTTACCGATTCACTCATCCATAACCTCTGATTCATAATCCGCAAAGCTCTCGCCTTCCCCGAGCAGAACACGCGAGCTCTCTTCCTCGCTCAGGGCGGAAACCCCGCGCAAACGGCGGGCGATGGCACGCGAACGGGTGCCCACGAGCAAATCGAGATCCCGATTGGCCTGATTGAGCTTGTTCTGCGTGGCGGCAAGCACTTTCTCAAACTTTTCAAACTCGGTGCGTACGGCGGAGAGAACCTCCCACACCTCGCCCGAACGCCGCTGGATGGCAAGAGTCTTAAAGCCCATCTGCAGACTGTTGAGCAAGGCCGCCATCGTGGTAGGTCCTGCGATGTTGACCTTATATTTGGACTGCAGTTCATCCAAGAGCCCCGCGCGGATGACCTCCGCGTACAATCCCTCGGTAGGCAAGAACAAAATAGCAAAATCCGTGGTACTCGGCACGCTGATATACTTCTCCGAAACGTCCTTTGCAAAGCCCTTGATGCGCTGGGTAAACTCGCGGGCGGCAAAGGCAATGCGGGTCTCGTCGCCGCTTTCCTGTGCTTCCGTCAGGTTCAAATACGCATCCATCGGGAATTTGGAGTCGATCGGCAGATAGACGGGCTCCCCGTCGTTCTTGCCGGGCAAACGGACGGCATACTCCACACGGTTCTGCGAGCCGGGGACGGTGGCAACGTTCTCCTCGTACTGCTCCGGCGCCAAGATCTGTGCAAGAATGGCACCCAGCTGATACTCGCCGAAATTGCCTCGGGTCTTAACGTTCATCAAAACCTTCTTGAGGTCGCCCACGCCCGTAGCAAGCGTCTGCATCTCGCCGAGTCCCTTATAGACCTCCTCGAGACGCTCGCTGACCTGCTTGAAGGAGGAAGCGAGGCGGCTCTCCAACGTTTTCTGCAGCTTTTCGTCCACCACGCCGCGGATCTCGTTTAAGTTCTTCTCGTTTTCCTCGCGGCCGAGGGTAAGCTGTTCCGTCACACTGCGGCGAAGGGTGTTGGCGGCATTTTCCTGCTGTTCGGCAAGCTTATGCACCGCCTCCTTAAGATCGGCGATGTGCTTATCCTGCCCTGCGAACACTTCTTTCTGCCCTGCTGTGAGTGCCGCCGTCAGCGCCTGAGACGCCGTCTGTTGAGCGGTGATGATCTCTCTGCGCGATGCCTCCGTCTCCTGACGCAGGCGTTCAAGCTCAGCGGAATGATCCGACTTGCGGCCAAGACGATAGACGAGAAAACCGCACAACCCCCCCGAAAGAAGCGAGGCGATCACACAAATGACAATGACGATATTCGGATCCATACGTTCTCCCTTAAGACTCTGCTTCCATCGCAGCTTTGTCTGCCGCAACCTTGCTGATGTTGGCGTCGTGTTCCCCTTCGTTTGCGCCGAAGAGAGAATACCCGTCCACGCCTGCCACGAAGTAGTAGCTCTTGACGCCGCGTTCTTCCAAAAGCTTATCCTCCGGATACAAAGCGGCGGTAATCGCCTCCAGACCGGGGTTGCAGATGGCACCCGGTGTAAGCCCCTTGTTGCGATAGGTGTTGTAGGGGTTGTTGACCTTCAGGTCCTCTTTGGTCAGATCTGCTTTGTGCTCATACTTTTCGGCGTAAGGGCTCTCTTTGCCGAGATCTTCCTTCGGCACCGCCTCGTCGATCAAGGCATACAGCACGGTGGCATCCGAATCCAAGGTCGGGAAGGTTCCCGCATTGTTCAGGCGGTTGTGAAAAACGCCGGAAATGTAATACATATCCGAGGAGTAGCGCGCTTCGCTCTGGATAATGGAAGCGAGTGTGATGACCTCGTCCATATTCATATCCAGCTCCGTCAGACGGTCGGAATAGGTGTCGGTAAAGTTTGCCTGAAACGCCGCAAGCATCTTATCGATGACGGCGATCTCGCTGGAGTCACGGTAGATATCATACTTTGCGGGAAACAAATAGCCTTCCAGACGGTATCTGCGCCCGCTCTTGGTCTCGATGGAGTCAAGCACGTCCAAAAACTCGTAGTTGTAATCATAGTTCTGAATGGCCTGAACGTATCCCTCGCGAGTGCCGATGCCCTCGGAGACCAACAAATCGATGATCTGATCTACGTTGTAACCCTCGGGAATGAGGATGGAGACGATCTCGCGCCCGCTCTTGGGCATCAAAGAAGAGATGAGCGTATTGTAGTTCATCGTGCTGTTGAGCGTGTAAGTTCCGCCGACAAACTCCAAGGTGCGATCCCGATACCTATAGCCCGTATAGAGCTCAAACCATTTTGCATCCTCGATGAGGCCCTCTTCGCAGAGTATCTCGGCAACCTCTTGGAGCGTGGCATCCTCACCGATGGTAACTTCCACGGTGACGTCGTCCTTGACAAACGCGAAAATATCGTTTGCCACGCGAATGCCGTACACGGCAAGAAAGCCGGAAACAACAAGCACGAAGGCAATGTAAACGAGCGCTTTGATGACGCTGACGACAACGCCGCCGCGATCCTGTACTTCCACGGGACGGGAATCCGCCTTTTTCTTCTTTTGCTTTTTCGCTTCACGCGCGTCAACAGCCGCCTTCTCCTCCTTTGAAAGCAGGCCGGACAACGAAGCCGTATCCTGTGTGGGGCGGGAGGCGTCGGGCTTTGGAGCAGGCTTTGCGGCAGGAGCCGCAACGGGCTTTGACGCAGGCTTTGCGACAGGCTTTGCGACGGGAGTCGCGACGGGCTTTGCCGCAGGTGTCGGGGACGGCTTGGCGCCGGCGGGAGACACGGGCGCCGAGTTTGCTTTGACCGTCTTTGCCGGTGCCACGCTCTTTTCGCCGACGCGGCGTACTGCGTGAGGGCGCGTGGCAGAGGGCGCGCGCACTGCACGGGAAGCGCCCTCCCTTGCGACGGGAGCGGGCTTCTCGCTTGCTTCGGCAGGTGCGGGCGCGGGACGGGTGACGAGGATCTCTACCTCGTCTTCCTGCGGGCGCGGTTGGTTCTTTTCAAATTCTTGCATAACGATTCCCTTTCACAGCACTCCGCTTGCCAAAAGAACAAACAGAGCAATCAGAAGGATGAACACGGGGGATAAAAAGCACAGACGAAGCCGTGCGGAAAAACGAAGTTCCGTCTCTTCCTTTTCCTCGGTGCGTTTTGCCTTTTCCAATGCGGCGCGGGCACTTTCCTTCGCACTGCGCGCGCGGCGGGCGTAGCTTTTCTCCAGATGTGCCACGGCGAAAAAGGAAAAGAGCAAAAACAGACCGCAGAAAAAATAGAACAGGAGGGCACTGGTACCCGTCTGGGTGATGTAATCAAAAAACAGATCCTCGTAGTACAGATCCAGCGCCGCCGAGGCTGCTGCGATCAAAAAAGCGGGCAGCACCGTGCCGGTGACACGGGTGACCAAGGCAAGCGCAAGTCCCGTGAAAACGTGAAATCCGAAATTTTCAAAGGAGAAATGCGCCATGGCATACATCATACCGCTCATCAAAACGGCACAGACGTCGCCGTATTCCCGATACTCGGAAAGCACCAGCCCCGAGAACAGCGCCTGCTCCAAGAGCGCGGGCAGAAAAATGAAGCAAAGCACTACAAGCGGTGTATTGGACGTGTAGAGAGAGACAGTGACCAAAGACGAAGTCTGTGCCACAGACTCCGAGAAAAAGGCGCAGGTCAAATATTTGAGCGTGGCCGCACCGAAGAGAAACGCCACCGTCACGTAAAGGATGAAGGGAACGTCCCGCAAAGCGGGCAGGCGCACGGGCACCGCCTTCAAGACCGAACGGCGATTGAGCCCGCAGTAAAACGCAGTCGGGAGCAAAAACACCAAAAACTGCACGATCGACACCGATAAAAACGCATTGGAGCTGACGTCCTGCACCGCACTCAAAAGGATGCGGCTCAATGCCAAAAGCACATAGACGCAAAGCATGAGAAGCGGGACATAGGTTGTGTTCTTATGCTTCATAACTTCCTTTCTCCGAGTTCGGTGATCAGCGTGTGGATACAACAATCGAACGCCTCTGCCTCCAAGACCTCGCGGCGCATCTTCTCATAGAGACAGACCATTCGCAAAACCTCGGGGTGCGCGGCAAAAAAACGGTCGTAATAGCCGCCGCCGTAGCCGAGGCGCACACCGCGCGCATCCACGGACAGGGCCGGCGCGATGCAAAGTGCGCCCGTAAAATCCGTGACGCTCGGCGCATCGGAAGGCGGCGCGGGAATGCCGTAGGCGTCCGTCACAAGCTCCTCAAGCGAAGTGACGATGCAGAAGCGAAGGGTGTGCTTCTCACAGCGCGGGAACGCAAGCGTTTTGCCCGGCCCAAGGGCGGCCTGCCAAAGCGGCACAAGGTCCGGCTCCTCCCGCACGGGGTAGTATGCCAAAATAAGGCGGCTTTCACAAAACAGCGCGTTTTTTTTCACGCACTCCGTAATCGCGCGCGCCGCAGAAGCACGGTACGCCGCGGGAAGTGCTCTGCGAAGAGACAACAGCTCTTTTCGCTGCTTCTGTTTCGGGGTCAATTCCAAAGCAAGGCACCGCGGGCAACCTTCTCTGCCGTCTGCCTGCCCGCAGTATGGGAAAGAAGCGCAAGGCCGAATTCTGCGGCAGTTCCGGGCCCTGCGGAGGTGATCAGCCCTTCCTCCGCGCAGACGATCTCGTCCACGTATTCCCCGTCGGTCAATTCAGGGGCACAGGACGGGTAGCAGGTGGCACGTCTGCCTTCGATGAGCCCGAGGCGCGAGAGCAGGGTGGGCGCGGCGCAGATGGCCGCAAGCGTCACGCCTGCATCCTTATAGGTTTTCAAAAGCGTGCAAAGCGTCTCGCTTGCTCCGAGATTTTCCACGCCGCGAAGGCCGCCGGGCAATGCGGCAACCGCAGGCATCTGCGAAACCTCGGACAAGAGCAGATCCGCCTCAACAGAGATGCCGTGGGCTCCTTCCACCGTACGGCGGTCGTGGACGCTGACGGTCTTCACCGCAACGTTTCCGCGACGCAGGATATCCACGGGGGAGAGTGCCTCGATCTCCTCGAAGCCGTCTGCCAAAAACAGATAGACCATCGTCGTTCTCCTTTCAGTTGAGAAAGCGGGGCAACACAAAATTCAAAACGTCTTTCCCGCTGCGAATATAAACCATACAAACGGGGCTCATTCCTTCCTCGACCGTGCCGAAAAAGGAGGTGCAGGTCCCGTCCGGACACTCCATAACGAACGGGCAGGCATCCGTCCCCTTAAAAAAGCGCTTGTCCTGCGCGGTGGTGAAAAACTCCTCTTTTCGAAGCGGGACGGCAAGCGCGTCTGCCCGCTCACGGTAAAGAAGATACGCCTCCTCCTTGGAGAGCGGGCAGCCCCCTGCCTCAAGAGCAGGTGCAAAGCCGCGCGTCCGATAACCGAATCGTTCGTAAAATCCAAAGAGGGACTCCCCTTCGGGAATCAGAAAAAAACAGGGCTCCTCCGCCTGTGCCTCCAGCGTGCGGTGCAAGGCGGTAAAAATGCCGCGTCCCCGATACTCTTTTGCGGTGGCCACTGCATACAGGTAGCGCGCGGGAACACCGAAGAGGGTGGTGCGAACGGTGTGAAGCATGGCGGTAAGTTTTCCGCCCTCCAGAGCGACCAGGCTCGCCTCCTCACTGAAGTGATGACGAAAAAAGGAGGTGCAATAAGGATCTCCTTCTCCGAAGGCCTCTGCCCAAAGGGCGGCCATCGCATCGACGTCCGAGTTGCGTGCCGCTCTTATCTGCATAGCACGTCAGGCAGAAGCTTCTGCACGCGGCGCAAGATCTCCTCGGCGATCTCCTCGCGCGAGAGGAGCAGCCCGTCTTTGACACAGACGACCTTCTCCCATCCCCATACCTCGGCGGCGTACTGTGCCGCATCGAAAGCGCGCAGGAGATGCTCGCGGTTTTCGTGGATGTCCTTCTCTCTGCCGCGGCTTCCGATGAGCGAAAGACTCATTTCCACGGGAACCTCCAAAAAGAGAGTCAAATCCGGAGCGGGAATGCCGAGCAGGCGATATTCATAATCCGAAAGCCAGTTCAAAAACGCGCTTCGTTCTTCTTCGGGAAGTTTGCTGAGCTGGTGGATGGCGTTGGCGGTCGTGTAGCGATCGGCGATGATGACCGTGCCCGCCTCGTAATCGCGTTTCCAATCGGCGGCGTAGGTCGCAAAGCGATCCATGGCGTAAAAGGAAGAGGCGGCGTAGCAATTGACTGCATCCGGATCGTCACCGAAGGTGCCCGACAAATACATTTTCACAAGCTCACAGGATGGCGAATCGTACACGGGAAACGAGATCAGACGAGCCGGAATGCCGCGCGCGACAAGCGTCTCGTACAAGAGGCGGGACTGGGTACCCTTTCCGCTTCCGTCAAGTCCGTCGATTGCAATCAGTGCTGCCATTTTACCGTTCCTTTCCAGCTTTGGGGGGCGCCGAAAAAAGACTCCCCCATATTCTGAATTATTGTATCATACGAAGGCATAAAATGCAAGTAATATTCGCGCGCGCACGCGAGAAAAATACAACTGCTCCCCTGCTTGCCCGAAAGCAAAAAAAGAAC
>JAZRZY010000062.1:0-2847 GCA_045601605.1 Eubacteriales bacterium | reverse complement strand
GGCTGCAGGCTTCTTTGCGGGAGCCTTCTTCGGGGCGGGAGTCTCGACCATCTTGGAATTGAGCTTTCTGGTCAAGAGGCTCTTGCGGCGAGATGCGGTATTCTTCTTGAGGTTGCCTTTGGCAGCAGCCTGGTCGATGAGATGGATCGCTTCCTTGTAGCAAGCATCGATCACCTTAGCATCACCGGCTTCCAGAGCGGCATCAAACTTTTTGATGGCGGTCTTCATAGCGGAAACGCGCATCTGATTGCGGGCGGCCTTCTTTTTGGTCACGAGAACACGCTTCTTGGCAGATTTGATATTCGGCATAACAGTGTTCACCTCCTTTGATTTCGGTTCCATAAATACAGATGATACTATAACACAACGAAAACAAAAATTCAAGTTTTTTTTTCGCATCCGTTGCATATTTTTCAAAAGAAGGGACGAGACTTGCATTGAGGTGAGGAAAATGATGGAAAATACCCTGTTTCGCACCGACCTCGCAAGCGAGGCGGCGACGGGCAGAAAAGGATGCTCCGATTTAAAGGGGCTTAAGAAAAGCACGCGCACGGAAGACGGCGTGGAATTGTTTGAGGTCGTGATCGAAAGCGAGGAGGCATCGCGTCTTTTGGAGAAGGCCTGCGGGCATTATCTGACGCTGTCCGTCGGGCGTGTGTGGCAAGACCCCGCCGCGCGATTTCGCGCCAAGGTTCGTCTGCTTTCCCGTGAACTTCGGCGTTTTTTGCCGCAATCCGGAGGGCTCGTGCTTTTGGTGGGGCTCGGAAACCGTCATATCACGGCCGATGCCGTGGGGCCGATGGCGCTGGAGCACGTCATCGTTACACGCCATCTGGAAGAACGGCAGCCCGAGCTCTTTTCTTCCCTGAAGCTTGCGCGCACCGCCGCCATCAGTCCCGGTGTGCTCGGAGAGACGGGGATGGAAAGCGCGGATATCATCCGCAGTCTGGTTTTGGATCTGAAGCCGGCGGCGGTCTTGTGCGTGGATGCGCTTGCCTCGCGCAGCTTGTCACGTCTGGCCACCACCATACAGATCTCGGATGCGGGTATCGCTCCGGGGAGCGGGGTGGGCAATCGAAGGGATACGCTGTCAAAGGAAACGCTCGGCGTGCCCGTCTGTGCGCTCGGCGTACCCACGGTGGTTGATGCCATGACGCTTGCCTGCGATATTTTGCACTCGGCGTTGGGGGAGGATTCTGCGGCGAAACATCTGACGGAGAATCTCTGCCCGCAAGGGTTGAACTTTTTTGTGGCACCGAAAGAAACGGATGAAATATTAAGAGAGGTCTCCGCGCTCGTCGGGTATGCGATCAATCTGGCGTTGCATCCCGCCATGAGCTACGACGAGATGCTCTCCTTGGTCGTTTGAGGACAAACGGGAGGTTTGTATGAATGAAACGATGGTAGGTGAAAAACACGCAAGACAGGTTTTTTTGGCCGTTTACGGGATCGTTCCGCTGCTTTGCCTTTTTCTTGCGGGAGTGTTGGTTTTTCTGCAGTTCGTGGTCAGCCGAACGGTATATCCGGACGAGAGCTTGCCGCTGTTTCGCAGTTTGGCGCTCGTCAATTTGGCGTATGCTTCTTTGCCTGCAGAGGAGGAGTCGGAGGAGACAGCGGCCGCCTTGTTGGCGGAGTTGGATCTGCCGACCGATTCACTGCACGCCTTGAGTGAGGTGCCGAAGGGGGTCTTTCCGATCGTGGAGACTACGATTTCACTCGGGAGCGGTCTGATCAACGCCACCGACTACCGTGCCGATTTGAGCCTTCCGGCGTCTGCGGCACCCTCTCTTTCCGAGGAAGACGGGCCCACGGTACTCGTTTTGCATACGCACGCAACGGAGAGCTTTTACGAGCCGGAACAAGCCCCGGTCAAGGAGCCCGTTCTCGGGGAGGGGGCTGACGTGTACGGTTATTATGCGGAGGGTTCCTCACCGCGTTCCACGGACGATCGGAAAAATATGGTTCGTGTCGGCGAGGTCTTTTGTGAGGTGCTGGAGGAAAACGGGATCTCTGCCGTACACTGCAAGACCCAACACGATCTGAATTATTCCGAGGCATACGCCAATGCACTCTCCTCCATTCAAACGTATCTCAAACAGTATCCGAGCATCCGTTACATCATCGATCTGCATCGGGATTCACTCGTGCGCGACGACGGCACAAAACTCAAGCCCACCTGTCTCATCGACGGCAAAAGGACGGCACAGGTGATGCTTGTGGTCGGCGCAGGCTCGTCGGATCTCGCCCAGCCCGACTGGAGGGAGAATCTTGCCGTCAGCGCACGGTATCAGTCGTATCTGTCTGCGATCGACGAGACCTTTACGCGCCCCGTGTATTTGCGTTACGGCAGATTCAATCAACACCTCGGGGAGAACACGATGCTGTTGGAGGTGGGCAGCTGCGGGAACACCTTGGAGGAGGCCTGCCGCGCATCGCGCTATGCCGCAGAAGCCCTTTGTGAGATGATCTTGGAGGAAAGCTGAGAAAAAGCACGGGAGACAACTTCTTTGCGAAGTGTCTCCCGTGCGTGTGCTTTTTTGATGTATTTATTGTGCAAGGAGCAGATCGAGCGCTTTTGCGTATCCTTCAAAGCCGAGTCCTTTGACGGTGGCGATGCAGGCTTCTCTTACGTAACTGACGCGGCGGAACGCCTCCCGTTCGTCGGGGTCGGAGAGGTGTACCTCCACCGTCGGCACACCGACGGCCTTGACCGCGTCGAGAATGGCGACGCTCGTGTGTGTGTAGGCGGCGGGGTTTAAGACGATCCCGTCATATTCGCCGCGCGCGGCCTGAATGTAAGTCGGATCGTGGCCATGTCGTTCTGTGGGCCAAGGAGTTGATAGCCCC
>JAZRZY010000061.1:0-11056 GCA_045601605.1 Eubacteriales bacterium | reverse complement strand
GCGATGACCATGGGGATAGAAAGTTCCAAAAGCTGTGTGGTAAAAAACAGACTGCGGCTGAGGTTTGTGGAATCCACGATGTTGATGAGCACGTCGGGCGCCTCACGCACCACGTAATCGCGGGTGATGGTCTCCTCTCCGGTAAACGGCGAAATGGAGTACGCGCCCGGAAGATCCACCATCATCGGCCGCTCTTTGCCTTTGCAATAGCCTCGCTTGACGGCGCGCTCCTTCTTATCCACGGTGACACCCGCCCAGTTTCCGACCTTTTCGCTCGATCCGGTCAGAGCGTTATACATCGTGGTCTTTCCGCTGTTCGGATTTCCTGCCAGTGCAATTCGCATAATGTTCTCCTTCGTTTGCCTGCTCGGTCTCGGGCGCAGGCAGGCCTCCATTGTGGTTAGCATAGGCTAACTCATTTGCAAAAAAGCAAGCCGAGCGACGGTGCGCCTCCCGCTTAAACGAGAATGGCCTCCGCCAATCGGCGATCAAAGCTGTAGCGCGAGTCCTTGAGCGTCACGATCACGCCGGAGGACAGGCGAGAAACAACGGTGATCGGCTCCCCGCTGTAACAGCCGAGCGAAAACAAAAAGGCGTCCGTCTCCGCGTCCTCGGTCTGCACCGCGCGGATAAGATACTCCTTTTGAGGCGTAGCTTCATACAACGTCACACCGTTCACCTTCTTTCTCAATTTGACCGTTTTACAGTTAGCATATGCTAACCGCAGAACATCATATACCAACTTTCCCGCTTTGTCAAGGGGATTTGGAGATTTTTTTCGAATTTTCAAACAAAAAAGACCGCCACGCGTGTGGCGGCCTTTCGACGCTGTTTTTCTCACTTTCCGTCGTAAGCGGCAAGCTTGACGGTGACGCTCTTGAGCTCGCGGTTGCGGTAAAGCTCCACCGCGATCTTATCGCCTGCCTTATGCTCGGCAAGCGTCTCAGTGATAACGGAAAGGTCGGTCACGGGCTTTCCGTCGAAGGTGGTGATGATATCTCCCATACGGATGCCGGCCTGTTCCGCAGGACCGTCGATGGCAACGGTCTTGACGTAGGCGCCGGAGACAAGATCCGACTCCTGCGCAGAGAGCGCGGAGAAGTACTCAAAATTGGCACCGATGTAGGTGGCACCGACCACGAAATCGTCCTTGGGACGCTCTTCGACGTGCCCCTCGGCGATGATCTGATTGGTGATGGCAATGACACCGTTGATGGGCAGAGCAAAGCCGATGGATTCATACGACTCGGTGGAAAGCTTCATACTGTTGATGCCGATGACCTGACCGAAGACGTTGACGAGCGGCCCGCCCGAATTACCGGGGTTGATGGAGGCGTCCGTCTGGATGACGGTGAAGGTCTTGGAGGCACCGCCCTCGCCCTTCATCTGCACACGGCGATCCGTGCCGGAGACGATCCCGAGGGTGGCGGAAGCGGAAAATTCCAAGCTACCGGGAGTTCCGACGGCAATGACCCAATCGCCCTGACGCACCAAGGCAGAATCGCCGAGCTCTGCGGCAACAAGTTCTTCCGCTCCCTGAATTCGCAGAACCGCCAGGTCGGAAAGCTCGTCCTTCCCGATGACGCTGGCACTGTATTGCCTGCCGTCGGAAATATGCGCCGTGATGGCGGCGGCGTCTTCCACCACGTGCTGATTTGTGATGATGTATCCGTCTGCGTGCACGATGAGGCCGGAGGCGACGGCGGTCGTGGTATCCTTCTTCTCCACGCGGATGCCGACAACGGAGGGCTTGACCTTTTCCACCATCTCCTGCACGCTCAAAACGTCCTTGGAATCCTTGGGTGCCAAGGGCTTTAACACGATCTCAGACGTTTGTTCCTCTTCCTCCGGCTGCGGCTCCTCGCCCTTCAAAAGATGCAAGAACGCAAACGTGCCGCAGACTGCGAGCCCAAGTGCCAAAATGCCCGCAACGAGCGAGATGACGAAGCGACGGAAATTGAACCGATAGGTATCCTTCTGCGTCACCTCCCAGCGATAACGATAGGGGGCGTAAGGATCGCAAACCTCGGGCTCATCCGCCTCGGTCGGCTCCTCGATGTCTGCCGTCTCGGCAAGGGGCATTTCCTCCTCAAGGACGTTCTCTTCTTCGGCGGAAGGCTCCTCCTCAAGAGGCTTTTCCGCTTCAAGGATCGGGGCTTTGGGGGCTTTTGCTTTTTTGTTCTGTTTCTTTTTCTGTGCCACGTTGATTCTCCTTATTTGTCAATAGGCTTCTGCTCGAAACTGCCTCTGCTCGCACTGAGGATCTGCGGCAGAGTGAAGGCAAATTCACAGTAGCGACCTTCTTCGCTTCGCACCGTGATCTCCTCGGAATGCTGGGTGATGATGGTCTTTGCGATAAACAGACCGAGTCCCGTGCCGGTCTTGTCAAGGCCGCGGGAGCGGTCGGATTTGTAAAAACGTTCAAACACGTAAGGGATGTCCTCCGCGGGAATGCCGGCACCCGTATTATAGACGCGCACGAGCACCTTCTTGCCCATGGAGGTGATAGAGATCTTGAGCAGGCCGCGCTCTGCGGCAAATTTTACCGCGTTGTCGCAAAGGTTGTAAAGCACCTGATGGATGGCATCCGCATCCGCCCACACGTCCATATTGTCCCGTTCACAGGAAAATTCCACGTCCAGCGATTTGTCCTCGATGGATTTTTCAAACGAGATGAGGATCTGGCGTGCCTTTTCGCAGATGTCAAAGCTCGTGCGGTTGTACTTGCGCTCTCCCGCCTGCAAGCGAGAGACGTCCAGCAGCATACCGACGAGTTTCGAAAGACGGCGCACCTCGCTGCCGATGAGCGAGAGGTAATAGCTCTGTTTTTCGGGCGGAACGGCCCCGTCAAGGATGCCGTCGATGAAGCCCGCAATGCTCGTCATGGGCGTGCGAAGATCGTGCGAGACGTTGGCAAGGAAGGTGTTTCGCAGTTCCTCCTGTCGGGAGAGGCTGTCTGCCATATTGTTAAAGGTCTCACACAGCTCCGAGATCTCGTCCTGCCCGCGCACGGGAACGCGCACGGAGAAGTTTCCGGCGGCAAACTCGCCTGCGGCGCGACTGATCTCCTTCAGGGGCCGTGTGATGCGCTCACTGATGAGGTAGGTGGCAAAGAGTGCCACGAGCGTGATCCACAAGGTGGCAATGAGCATCGTTCGGCTCATTTCTCGCACGCCGCTCGCGATCTGCGGAGTGGCAGAGATGATGAACAGCGCACCCGCCTCCACCTCCCGTCCCGAGGAGCCCGTGTGGACGATGCGGAAAAAGTAATTGGTGTGAGACGATTTGAACAAGCCGCCGAGCGTGGAATAAGAATATTCGGAGGAGCCGGCATAAAGTGCCTCCATCACATCGATGGGAACGGAATCCCTGCGGTAGAAGGTGCTGGAATCCGTCTGACTCGTGATGAGGATATTCCCCTCCGGGTCGGTCAGGAAGATGACTGCCTCCGCGTTGCTCGCATTTCGGTCGAACATCGTCTGCAATTCGTCCCGACAAACTTGAGAGACGTAACTGAAGTTACTGCCCGTCAAACGCATATAAGCGTAGATGCTCTCCACCGTGTTTTCCGCGGTGGTATGGATGATCTCACGCTTTGCCTCCTGCGCGTAGCGGGAGATCGCAGACGTCAAAAGCACCGCAAGCAGCAAAAAGCTGACGAGCACGATGCCCATAAAGGCGCTGATATACTTCGTAAAAACGCTTTTAAACACGTTGAATTCTCCAAATCTACACAAAACAGGGGAAACGAGAGACTCGTTTCCCCTGAATTATACCATAAATGCTCCCGTCTTACAAGATGTGAAAGCGATCAGCCGAGAACCTCAAATTTATACCCCACGCCCCAAACGGTTTTCAAAAGCCATTTGTCGCTGACGCCCTCAAGCTTTTCGCGCAGACGCTTGACGTGTACGTCCACCGTGCGGGAGTCTCCGAGATAATCGAAGCCCCAGACCTTATCCAGAAGCTGATCGCGGGTGAAAACGCGGTTGTAGTTGGAAACCAAAAAATACAGAAGTTCGAGTTCCTTCGGCGGAATGTCCACGACCTTGCCGCCGAGCTTGAGCTCGTATTTCAGCTGACTGATCTCCAAGCCGTCGAAGCGGATGGTCTCCCCCTCGTCGAGGTGGTCGCGGGTATGACTGCGGCGCAAAACCGCCTTGACGCGGGCGCTGACTTCCTTCATATCGAAAGGCTTGACGATGAAATCGTCTGCGCCGAGCTCCAGCCCCAGCACCTTGTCGAACACCTCGCCCTTGGCGGTGATCATGATGACCGGCTTGGAGGACATCTCGCGGATCTCGCGGCAGACCTGCCAGCCGTCCTTTTTGGGAAGCATGATGTCCAAAAGGACAAGATCCGGCTCAAAGCTTTTGAACATGGAAATGGCCTGTGCGCCGTCGGCAGCGAGGCCGATCTCATAGCCTTCCTTCTGCAAATACAATTTCAGCGCATCGGCAATGTAAACGTCGTCGTCAACGACCAAGATTCTGGTTGCCATAAAATCCTCCGAATCGATCCAGATGTATTATTTTCTTCACATTTGAAATGTGAACAAACTTATCTTTCGTGCTTATTATAGCACAAAACGAGGAAATTGTATCGCTTTTTTGAAAATACTTTATGAATTTTGTGTAAAGCACACCTTGCACAAGGGCGAAGTGTGCGGTATAATAGAAGGACAAATCAAAGGAGAAGACTATGAAACTCGGAATCGTCGGTCTGCCGCACGTCGGCAAAAGCACTCTGTTCTGCGCGCTCACGGGCTCTGCCGTGCCTGCGGAGAACTACCCGTTTTGCACCATTGACCCCAACGTCGGCATTGTCGCCGTGCCGGACAGCCGTCTGGACGCGCTCGCCAAGCTTTACAACCCCAAAAAGATCACCCCTGCCGTCATTGAATTCGTGGACATTGCGGGTCTTGTGAAGGGCGCCTCCACGGGCGCGGGACTCGGGAACCAATTCCTCTCCCACATCCGCGAGACGGACGCCATCGTGCACGTCGTGCGTTGCTTTGAAGACGACGACGTAACGCACGTGGAGGGCGGAACCGATCCTTGCCGTGATGCTTCCATCATTGATATGGAGCTGATCCTCTCCGACCTTGATCTGATGATCCGCAAGAAAGACCGCGCCGAAAAAAGACTCAAGGGCGACAAATCCGCCGTGCGCGAGGTGGAGCTGTGCGAGCGCATCATTGCCGCGCTCAACGAAGGCATCCCCGCCCGTGCGCTGGAATACAACGAAAATGACGAGGAGCTCTTGCACGACACGCCGCTGATCTCCAAAAAGCCCGTTATCTACGCGGCAAACATCGACGAGGAGCTGCTTGCGACTCCGGAGGAAAGCCTCCACTTCCTCGCGCTCAAGGAGCTTGCCGAAAGCCAGAACGCCGGCATCATTCCCGTCTGCGCGAAGATCGAGGCGGAGCTTGCTGAGCTCGACGAGGAGGATCGCATTCCCTTCCTGCAGGATCTCGGCATCGAAACACCCGGTCTTCACAAGCTCATTCAAGCAAGCTACGAGCTGCTCGGGCTCATCAGTTACCTCACCGCAGGCGAGCCCGAGGTGCGCGCCTGGACGATCCCCGCAGGCTTCACCGCACCGAAAGCCGCCGGCAAGATCCACTCCGATTTTGAACGCGGCTTCATCCGCGCCGAGGTGGTCAGCTTTGAAGATCTGATCGCCTGCGGCGACCTTGCCACCGCCGCAAGTCGCGGTCTCGTGCGAAGCGAGGGCAAGGAATACGTGATGAAAGACGGCGACGTCGTCCTGTTCCGCTTCAACGTATAAGCACTTCCCTCGGGGCTTGTCTCAAGGCAAGCCCCTTCTTTTTGAAAAAAGAAAAGATTTCTGTTGACAAAGCAGAAAACTTGTGCTAAAATACGCCGTGTTGCGCGTTGGGACGTGCACCAAAACACGATCTGCTGGTGTAGCTCAATTGGCAGAGCAGCTGATTTGTAATCAGCAGGTTGCGGGTTCAAGTCCCTTCACCAGCTCCATATGGGGGAATTCCCGAGTGGCCAAAGGGGGCAGACTGTAAATCTGTTGGCACCGCCTTCGGTGGTTCGAATCCACCTTCCCCCACCAGAAAAACCGACAAGTTTCGACTTGTCGGTTTTTCAACTAAGTGCGCCTTTCGGCGCGTGAAGTTTGCTTTGCAAGTGAAGTTGTCCTGCGGACAGTGAAGTTTCTGCGGAAGTGAGTGGCGCACTTAACTTCACTTTGTGCGGTAGCACAAAACATCACTATGCCGCAAGGCATAACATCACATCGGCATCAGCCGATGCTTCGCTAAAAACTGCGAGAGTTCGAATTCATACGCAAAAACGGTAAAAATATCTTTTTTGTAGCCCATAGCCAAGAAAAAGACGATTGCTTATGCAATCGTCTTTTTCCGTTATATTCGCCTTACGGCGTGTGAAGTTTGCTTCTGTGCGCTCAGCTCTGCTTTTTGCCGCGCTTTTGGTAGTCTCTATGGATCTCTTCGCTCCAATCCGCACCGAGCGGCGCACTTGCCCTGACGTTGCAAACGGCTTTTGCAACCGATTCATACAAAATCTGTGTGCCTTCTCCGTCGGCGTTATAGTTTACGGCTCTGTCACGGCTGATCCCGTAGCGCGCGGCGGTTTCAACGGCATCGATGTTCGCTCCGATGAACAAGAACTCCCAGCCGCGCGTCTCTTTCTGCCGCTCGATCATCTTCTTGACCTTTTCACTTGTGTAACGATGGCTTGCGTTCTCCTGTCCGTCGGTCGTGATGACAAACATCGTATGCTCCGGCACGTCCTCGGCTCGGGCGTACTTGTGAACGTTTCCGATGTGGTGAATGGCGTCTCCGATGGCATCGATCAGCGCCGTGCAACCGCGCGGGGTATAATCCCCCTCGGTCATCGGGGGGACGTCGTGAAGCTTTACGCGGTCGTGGAGAACTTCACTTTCGTTGTCAAAAAGCACCGTGGAGACATAGCAGATGCCGTCCTGCTTCTTCTGCTTTTCGATCATCGCGTTGAAGCCGCCGACGGTATCGCTCTCCAGCCCCGCCATAGATCCGCTTCTGTCCAAGATAAATACGAGTTCGGTGACGTTGTTTTTCATAACAGAAAACCTCTCTTTCATTTGATGTCCTCATTGTACAGCAAGAGAAGAGAGGTTCGGTCGCATGGCAAGCGACATTATTGATGCAGACTTTGGCTCCACTCGGCCTCCTTGAACCCGACAAGCACGAAGTCACACCCGATAAGCAACGGGCGCTTTACGAGCATACCGTCACTTGCCAGAAGCGCGAGCATTTCGTCCTCGGTCATCGCGGGAAGCTTGTTTTTGAGATCAAGAGATCTATAGAGCAGACCGCTTGTGTTGAAGAATTTTTTGAGCGGCAACTCGCTTTTCTTGTACCATTCTGCCAATTCATCAAGCGTGGGATTATCGAGTTTTATGTCTCTTGGCTCGTATTGGATGCCGTGATCATCCAACCACTTCTTTGCTCTTTGGCAAGTGGTGCATCCGGGGTAGCATATCAATTTAACCATCGTTTCACGCTCCAAGCAAGCTCTGATCAAAGGCAAACAGAGCTTCGTTGATCTCAAAAACGTTGTAGTTTCCGCGGCTGATAAAGTATTCGATGATGAGATCGAATTTATTGCTGTGCGACAGCGCAAACCCTGCCTTTTTGAGCATCTCTTCGGTTTCATCAAGCGAGAGCTCCAAGGAGATCGCAAATGCTATTACCGTTGGCTTGCTCGGCTTATAGTGAACGTCGCTGCGGATCTTGGAAAACAGCTTGCGGTCGATGTTTGCCTTCTTGTAGCACTCGGCATCGGTCATACCTTTTTCGTCGATCTTACGCAAAAGCATCTGCGAAAAGCTCTCGTCGAGCTGCCGAAGCTTTGCGTTCAAGTCGTCCTCGGAGGGCATAGCCTTGCACTCGCAAAGCTCCAGAAGGTCAAGCGCTTCTTCCTTTCGTTTCGCGCAGGGCGCCATCGACGCATTCAGACAAATGCTCTCCCTGCGGAAATCGGTATGCCCGTCCACGTAATGATCGTCGATGTATGCGGCGACGTCCGAAAACAGCTTCTCACCGATCCGATACGCCGCCTTGTCGAAGATGACGACATAGACCGTCATCTCGTTTTCAAGAAGGAAGTCGCCGATGACGTCAACGGCAACCCTCAACGCCTGATCCTTGGGGTATCCGTACGCCCCCGAGGAAATGAGCGGAAACGCCACTGTTTCACAGCCCTTCTCCTTCGCAAGCGCCAGGGATTCTCGGTAGCAGGATTCCAAAAACGCCCGTTCTCCGTGCTTGCCGTCGCGGTAGATCGGGCCGACGGTATGTATGACGTACTTGGCAGGCAGGTTATATCCGCCCGTGAGACAAGCCTTGCCCGTCTTGCAGCCGCCGAGCGTTCTGCACTCGGCAAGAAGCCCCGAGCCTGCGGCGCGGTGAATCGCACCGTCCACTCCCCCGCCGCCGAGCAATGACTCATTGGCGGCATTGACAATGGCATCCACCTTCATGTTCGTTATGTCGTTTCTCACAAGTTTGAGCGGCATTTTATCTCCCCTGTTTTACAGTATGTGTGCTTATAAAAGGTCTGTGATCGCCCAAAGAACAGCCGCCCCTCTCGGCTGATCTCCGAGGCGACGAACATGATCCATTGAACGCAAAAACGGTTTGCCAAAGCAAGCCGTTTTTGCGTTTCGTTTACTTTAAATCTTTCTTGGAAAAGCAGAGAAGACCCAAGCCCAAAAAGCCGCAAAGGCCGAAAACGGGCGGAAGCGTCAGGTAAAGCACGTCCCGGGCAGTATAGGAGGTACCGGTGCCGATGTAAGTCGCCGCGCTTCCGATGTTGATGCGGTCGAAAAAGCGAAGCACCGAGACGAGATCTTCGTATTCGGGGATCACCCCGAGCACCAAGATCACCGCCTGCAGAATGCTGCCCACAAGCACCAGAGCAAAGGCGAAGGCGACGTACAAGACGATGACCAAGCCGACGTTCTTCATCCCCGCGCACAAGAACGAAATGAGCGCCGAGACGCAGAGAAGCACCAAAATCTCAAAACCCAAGGACTCCAAAAAATACCACAGATCCGCCGAGGTAAACTCCTCTGCCTGATACTCAAAGAAGAGCAGGCTCACGCCGAGGGTGAGAAAGGCGTGCAGAAGCATCACGCCGATCAGAATGGCCGAGGCGGTCGTAAACATCGAAAAAAAGATGCTCGCACGGCTCTTGCCGGCGATGATCTTGTTGCGTACGGTGCCGTAAGAAAAATCCTTCCACAGCACGATGGCGAGCAAGACGGGAACGATGAGCCCCAAATTGTTCCCGAGCGAGAAGGAGGCAAAAAACTGCGCTTTTGCCGAAATGAATCCCGAGAGCATCTGAGAGATCGCCTCATCCTCCGTCGCGCCCGTGCCGTGGAACAGCGCGGCGTAGATCAAGGGCAAAGTCACCGCAAACACGACGGCGAGAACGCCGAGAACGATGAGAAGCTTATCCTTGAACACGCGCGAAAAATCCGCTTTTAACAATCCCTTCATGCCTTTGCACCTCCGATCAACGAGAGGTAGAACTCCTCGATGCTGCTCTGATTGCAGTTGACGGAATCCAAACGAATGCCGCGCGATAAAATGCCGGAGAGAAGTTCCGTCAGATCCACTTCTCCCAAAACCTTGACGCCGTCGGGGAGAAGCTGTACTTCATTTTCAACCAGCGCTCCGACCGCCTCCGCAAGGGCGGCGGGATCCGACGCGCGCAGGAGGGTGGTCTTCTCACACTCACCGCGCAGTTCCTCCGCGGTGATCTCGCGGATGAGCCTGCCGTGGGAGATGATGCCGTACTTGGTGGCAACCAAGGAAAGCTCCGTCAGAATGTGCGAGGAGATCAAAAAAGTGATGCCCCGCTCACGGTTGAGCTTCAAGATCAATTCTCGAACGTCCACGATGCCTGCCGGATCCAAGCCGTTCATCGGCTCGTCCAAAATCAAAAACTCCGGCTCGCCGAGCAATGCCATTGCAATGCCGAGACGCTGGCGCATCCCGAGCGAGAAATTGCCCGCCTTCTTCTTGTCGCCGTAAAGCTCCGAAAGCCCCACGGCCTCAAGCACCCGACGGATCTTCTCGTCCCCGTCGATGCCGAGAACGGCACCCTGCGTCTTAAGGTTGTCATACGCAGACAGATTGAGGTAAACGGAAGGAGTTTCCACCACGGCGCCCATCTTGCGGCGCACGGCGGTGATCTGCCGCGCACGGTTTGAAACACCGAACAGCTCAAACGTGCCGGACGTCGGAGAAATCAGTCCCGTAATGAGGCGGATGACCGTCGTCTTTCCGCTTCCGTTCTCGCCGACGAAGCCGTAAATGTCTCCGCGGTCGATGTGCAGATTGACACCGTTTACCGCGAGATGTCTTTTGTATTTCTTGGTCAGTGCCTCGGTAGAAAGCACGCACTCCATACAAAGCCCCCCTTTCGTTGCCTTCATTTTACCCAAAACAGCCGACGCTGTCAACCGACGAAGCGTTGAGAGAGCCCCCTGCGCGCAAGGGAGCCTCAAGCGCACGCGCCCCTCCCTTTGCCGAAGGGGCAGGTTTCAAAGCACGGTGCCTCCGAGGCGTATAAGTCTCTTCTTCTCACGTCTTTTTCCTTGCTTTTTGACAAATAATGCGCTATAATGTCCCCACAGAATTCGTTTGCAACCGAGGTGATCCCATGGCTCTTCGCGCCGTGCTCTTTGATCTGGACGGCACCCTTTTGCCCCTGGACCAGGATGCGTTCGTGCGCGCCTATGTCGGCGGAATCACCGAGCATATGCGTGCGTACGGATACGAGGAACGCCGCCTTGCCGAAACCATCGGAAAAAGCATTCACCTCATGGCAAAAAACGACGGAACGCGCATAAACGAAACGGTCTTTTGGGACGTGCTTTCCGCCGAGTACGGAGACGCCGTTCTGCGCGACAAAGCATACTTCGACGACTTTTACGAAGAAAAGTTCGACCGCCTGAAGGAAACCACCTCTCCGACCCGTCGCGCCGCCGACTTGCTTTTGACCCT
>JAZRZY010000060.1:0-11039 GCA_045601605.1 Eubacteriales bacterium | reverse complement strand
GTCAAGCGCGAGACGCATCAGCTCGGCATCACCCATCTGCCGCCACTTCCGAAGTGTCGCTTGCCGCAGGGCGGGACCAGGGCAAAACGGCATCCGTCAACGCATAATTGTGCTTGACACAGAATCCGTTGGCAGGCGTCTGCGTGCCGGAGGTTCCGGCATACATCCCCACGGGATACGTATTGATGTAGAAGGGCTGACTGCGATCCGACGGATACACGTACCCGTCAGGCACCTCCACGTAGGTAAACTGAGCGTCCTCCACCAGCACCTGCTTGACAAACTCGCGGCGCAGCTTAACCAGCGAGACGATCTTGACGTGCTTATCGGGACAGCCCTCACCCGCGACGCAGTTCGATTCGGTGCAGTACCGCACGGGAACGTGGCAATTGCAGGTAGCGGTGGGCACGTGATCGCGGTCGAAATAACTCTTGACGATACGGTCTCCGCGCAGATCCAGCGAACAGTAGCTGCAGGGCAGAAGGCCGGAATCACGGCAGATCTCCACCTCCACCACGCGGGAAGAGTCGGCAAACGTACGGATCTCCTCCCCGTTTTTGACCTGATCGATGTACTTCTGATGCACGCGGGTCATCACCACGTTCCAAACGGACATCGAGGCTTCCGTGGAGAAACGCAGGGTCTTCGGCTGATCGTAGCCGCACCAGACGGCGGCGGTGTAATACGGCGTGTAACCGACAAAGTACAAGTCCTTGGTCTCCGTGGTGGTACCGGTCTTTGCCGCCATCGGAATGTAGGCGTCCAAGGTCACGGAGGCACGGGCAGCCGTACCCTGAAGCACGACATCCTGCAGCATCTTGGTCATGATGACTGCGGTGGACTCCTTCAAAAGCACGGTGGAGTTGTTGTCGTTGGAGAGGATGATGTTCCCCTCGCTGTCAAGCACCTTGAGATAGGTGCGGGACTCGTTGTAAACACCGTTGTTGGCAAAGGTACAATAGGCAGAGGTCATATCGCGCACGGTGACGCCGTAGGTCATACCGCCCAGTGCCAGAGGCGCGCGGTCCACGTCGGAAAGCACGGTTCCGGAAGCAGTAGTCACACCGTCCACCAAGGTGGAAAGACCGTAATTTTGGGTGATGTAGTCGTAAACGTAACGGCTGGTGAGCATATCCACCACGCGCACAGCGCAGGTATTCTTCGACTGGAAGACCGCCTGATTCGCGGGCACGAGCCCGTTGTACACGTCCGGATAATTGGAAGGCCAGGTGCGCTGGGCACCGCCCTCACCGATGTTGATGGGCGAATCGTCAATGGGGCTGGCATAGGAGATCAGTCCCTGCTCCAGCGCCAAGGAATATGCGCTCAGGGGCTTGATGGCGGAACCGGGCTGACGCTTGGCGTGCGTGGCACGGTTGAAGCCGCGCGGCGTAGTCTTCTCGCCGCGACCGCCCGCGATGGCGGCCACGTCTCCCGTGGTGTGGTCAATGATGACCATGGCACTCTCGGGGTTGACGCCGCTTGTCACACTCGGGAAGATGGAATCGTCCTGATAGCACTCGTCGAGGATCTTCTGGATCTCCATATCCTGTGCGATGTAGATCTTCAAGCCGCCGGAGAATACCATCTGATTGGCGACGGTCTTCGACACACCAAGCTCATCCTGCAGATCCTGCACCACGTCGTCGATCACGCTGTCCACGTAGTAGCTGTGCACCTTGGAGGCGGTATTTTCTTCCTCGGTGTTGCTGAGCACGAGTTCGGTATTCCAAGCCTCATCACGCTCCTCTATGGTGATCATGCCCTGCTCGTACATCTCGTTGATGATGTCGTTGCGGCGTTCGGCGTTGTTCTCGGGATTCTGGCGCGGATCCCACTTGGTCGGAGCTTGCGGGATGGCGGCGAGCGCCGCACATTCGACGAGCGAGCACTCGGAGATATCCTTGCCGAAATAGCTGTTGGCGGCAGTCTGCACTCCGTAGCAACCCTGCGAGAGATAGATGGTGTTTAAGTACATCTCCAAGATCTCGCTCTTATCGCGCTTGGTCTCAAGGTCGAGCGCGCGCATCATCTCCTGGATCTTACGCTGGATGGTGACGTCGTCCTCCCCCGTGACCTGCTTGATGAGCTGTTGGGTGATGGTGGAGCCGCCGTAGGACTCGTTGCCCGTGATAAAGCCGAGCACTGCACCGGTGGTACGGCGGATATCAACGCCCTTGTGCGAATAAATACGCTTGTCCTCAATGGAGATGATCGCGTTGATCATATCTTTCGGAATGTTGTCGTAGGAGACCCAGATGCGGTTTTCGGTGCCGGAGAGACGATCCTCCTCCATCTCCACCCAGACCTCTTCGCCCGTCTCCTCGTCGGTTTCACGATAGTAGATCGAAGTCGTCAAATTGGAGTTGAGCTTGAGGTCGTCGATGTCAAAGGTGGGATCGATGTAGCTTTTGATGTAAACGGCAAAAGCCCCTGCCATGATCGCACCGGTCACGATACAGATGAGCAGAAGCGTCAGGACAACGTTAAGGGCCCAAGAGCCGATCTTCCAAAGCACCTTGGCTCCGCCGCCGGCGACGGCAGCAGAAGTCTTAGCCGCTTTTTTCAGGCTTTCCTTCTTGTCTTTGTTCGGTGCGTTGTTCGCCCGATTCGGAGTTTGATTCATACGGTTTTGATTCTCCTATTTTTCCACAAGCTGTACGTTCTCTCCGCCGAGGAGCTCCGAAAGCTCCGAAAGCAGAAACGGGCTCGGGTCACATTCGAGATTCTGTGCCCGACAAAGCTTTTTCGTATCACCGTAATAGAAAAACACCGGAACCTCTCCCCCGAAGATGGAGAGAAGCGCGATGACTCTACCCTCTATTGTACCTTCTTTTTGCGAAAATCGCAAGTACAACTTTTTCGTTTTCCCCGCAGAGGGTGCCGCGTCGGGCATACGCTTTTGTGCCGCGTTCTCCGTCGCTCTGTTTTCGGAAACGCCCGCAACGGATTCACCGCCCTGACGGGTACCTTTCGGGGCGGCGGCCGCCTCTGCGGCGGTGAGTACCTCTCGCACCAAAAAAGCACGCTTTTGCTCCTCGTCGCCCTCGCGCTCCTCCGGCTTTCCGCGCAGGACCAAAACGGCGTCGCGCACGAGCTTTTCACCGCAGGAGAGCAAGAGCTTCGGGAAAACGAGTGCCTTGACGCTGCCCGTGAGATCCTCCAGCGTCACCTCCGCCATTGCACTGCCGCTCTTGGTCTGGTAGCGGCGCACGGCGGTGACGACTCCGAGAAGCACGACCTCTCCGCCCTCCTGCTCCTCCAATTCACAGACCGAGGCGGCAGACAACGCGCGGGCAAGCGGCGCATATTCCGAGAGCGGATGGGCGGAAAGATAGATCCCACAGGCCTCCTTTTCCATACGCAGAAGATCCGCGCGCGAAAACTCATTGAGATCGGGATAGTGCAGATCCAGCGAGCTGCCAAAGCCCTGCGGCATTTCGGAGAAAAAGTCCATCTGTCCCGCCAGATTGCGCTGGGCAAGCCCCGAGGCGTGGGAAAGCGCCGTCTCCAGAACGGCGAGCATCTGGCTTCTCGGGCGGCCGAACGCATCGAGTGCCCCCGCGAAGATCAGGCTTTCCACCATTTTCCGATTGACGCCCTTCTTTGCCATACAAATCAAAAAATCCGCATAATCGGAAAACGGGCGAAGCGCACGCTCTGCAAGGATGCTCTCACAGAAGCCCTCGCCCACGTTTTTCACGTCCGAGAGCGAAAAGCGCACCGCGCCCTCCTCCACGGTAAAATGCACGCCGCTGTGATTGACGTCCGGCGGCAGAAGGGCAATCCCGAGTCGGGCACACTCCGCCTTGTAAAGCGGAGTCTTCCCCCCTTCGGCGTAATGGGTAAAGAGAGACGCCATATATTCCACGGGATAGTGGCATTTCAAATACGCCGTCTGATAGGTCAGGTGGGCGTAAGCCGCGGCGTGGGATTTGTTGAATGCATAGCTTGCAAAGCTTGCGATGTCCTCAAAAATGCGCGTTGAGATCCCGCGCGGGATCCCGCTTGTCTCTTCGGCCCCCTGCAAAAACGCCTCCTTCTCCTGCAGAAGCACCTCGCGCTTCTTTTTGGAAATGGCACGGCGCACGATATCGGCGCGGCCGTAGGAATAGCCCGCAAGCGTACGGAAGATCTCCATGACCTGTTCCTGATAGATGATACAGCCGTCCGTCGAGGAGAGGATGGGGACCAGCTTTTCCGTCAGATAGCTGACCTTCTTGGGGTCTCGTCTGCAGGCGAGGTAACGGGGGATGGATTCCATCGGACCCGGTCGGTACAGGGCGATGGAGGTCGCAATGTCCTCAATGTTCTTCGGCTTCATCTGGGCGATGAGGCGTGTCATTCCCGCGCTCTCCACCTGAAACAGTCCCACGGTGTGCCCGCGGGAGAGCATGGCAAAGGTCTCCTCATCGTCCTCGGGGATCTCGGAAAGCGAGAACGCAGGATCTTTTTCCTTCGCCATCTCGGCGGCATCACGCAGGATGGTGAGATATTTCAACCCGAGAAAATCCATCTTCAAAAGCCCGAGCGAGGCGATGGTATCCATCGGGAACTGAGTGACGATACTGCCCGAATTGAGCGCAAGCGGAACGTAATCGGAAACGGGAGCGTCACAGATGACGACGGCCGCCGCGTGCACGCTAGGATGGCGCGGAAGCCCCTCCACCGTGCGGGCGATCGAAATGAGGCGGTTGACGGTGCCGTCGCGCGCCATCAGCTCCGAGAGGGCGGGCGTGGAGCGCACCGCCTCCTCAATGGTGCAATCGTAGGCGCGCGGCAAGAGCGCCGCCACACGATCCACGTCTGCGTAAGGCATTCCGAGGACGCGCCCCACGTCGCGGATGGCGGCACGGGTCTTCATCAGCGAGAAGGTGACGATCTGCGCCACGTGATCCTCGCCGTATTTTTCCACGACGTAGCGGATGACCTCGTCCCGCCGTTCGTCGCAAAAGTCAATGTCAAAATCGGGCATCGAGACGCGCTCCGGATTCAAGAAGCGCTCAAAAAGCAGCCCGTATCGAATGGGATCCAGCCCCGTGATGCCGAGCAAAAACGCCGTCAAACTGCCGGCGCCGCTTCCGCGCCCCGGACCGACGGGGATCTCTCGGCTTTTGGCAAAGCGCACGAAATCCGCCACGATGAGAAAATACGTGTCAAAGCCCATGGAATGGATGACGGAGAGCTCGTACTCCAAGCGGTTGCGATACGCCTGCGCGTCCAAGCCCGCCGTGCGCGAAAGGTGCGCCTCCAGTCCCTCTTCGGAAAGAGCGCGCAGATAGCTTTCGGCCGTATACCCCGCAGGCACGTCGAACTCGGGCAGGATGAGCCCCTGCTCCGCAAACTCCACGTTGCACCGCGCGGCGATCCGCACCGTATTTTGCAAGGCCTCGGGAGACTCGGGGAAACGCTCTGCCATCTCCTCGCCGCTCTTGAGGTAAAACTCGTCCTTTTCAAAGCCGAGCGGTCTACCCTCCGCAAGGCGGGTGCCGAGCTGGATGCACATCAAGGTCGCCTGTGCGTCTGCATCGCTCTTTTCGATGTAATGCGCGTCGTTGGTGCAGACAAGGGGGATGCCGAGCTTTTCGGAAAGGGTGACGAGGCCGATGTTTGCCTCGATCTCGCGGGAATCGCGGTGATCCTGCATCTCCAAGAAGAAGTTGCCCTCCCCGAAGATCGCGCGCATACGGCGCGCCTCCTCCTCTGCCGCGGCATACTCACGGGCAAGCAGAAGCTGCGGGATGCGCCCGTTGATGCAGGCGGAAAGACAAATAAGCCCCTCGTGGTATTCCTCCAAAAGCTCGTAATCCACGCGCGGCTTGGCGTAAAAGCCCTCCGTATAGGCGCGGGAGACGAGCTTGACCAGATTCTTCCAGCCCTCGTTTGTCTCACAGAGCAAAATGAGGTGGTTCGGGCTTTTGTCGGCGACGTAATCGCGGTCAAACCGACTGCGCGGCGCGAGGTACACCTCACAGCCAAGGATGGGCTTTACGCCCTCCTTTTTTGCCGCACGGTAAAATTCCATGGCGCCGTAGAGCACGCCGTGGTCGGTGATGGCAACGGCACTCTGTCCCAGCTCCTTTGCGCGCGCGAAAAGACGGTCGATGCGACAGGCACCGTCCAAGAGACTGTACTCGGTATGCACGTGCAAATGAACGAAATCTACCATAAAAACCTCCGTTTTTATTATATCACACTCTCGTGTGTCTATCAAGCGCGAGCCCTTGCAAAACCTTGTGTAATTGTTTATAATAGTGTAAACTTTTTCGAGAGGTGCTCCTATGGTCGATTTCCAACCCCTGCTTGTCATCGAGAAGGTCGCTATGCTCTTCTTAGTCCTTCTGTGCGGTTTCTACGCCATGCGCCGCGGCTTTCTCTCGGAGACTACCCCTCGTTCACTCTCCCTCTTTCTCGTCAACGTCACACAGCCCGCCCTCATCGTCTCCAGCTTTCGTTTGGAATACTCCGTCGAGAAGGTGCAGACGGGCTTTCTCATTCTCGCCTGCTCGGTGGTCATCCACCTTGTTCTCTCTGTGCTTGCACGGCTCTTGTTCCACCGCGTCAAGGAGGCAGATGCCTCACGGGTCTATCAGTGCTGTCTGATCTTCTGCAACTGCTCCTTCCTCGGGTTTCCCGTGCTCAACGCCATTTTCGGCGAGGGCGTGGGCGTGTTCTACGGCACCTTCTACTGCATCATGTTCAACGTGCTCAATTTCACCTACGGCATCCATCTTCTGCGCCGAGGAAGAGGCGAAAAGCCGAAGTGGTACCGCGCGGTGTTAAACCCCGGCGTACTCTCCACCCTCGTGGGGCTTCTCCTTTTTCTCTGTCAGATCCCTCTGCCCTCCGTGCTGGATTCCGCCCTCAAGACCGTCGGCGATATGACCTTCCCCCTCTCTATGGTCATCGTCGGCGCGCTCCTCTCAAAGATGCGCTTGAAAGAGCTCTTCGGGCGCGGCAGCTTTTACCTCTTCGTGCTGGTGAAAAACGTCCTGTGGCCGCTCCTTCTCATCGGCGCACTCTACCTTATCGGCATCCGCGGGGAGATTGCCGTGCTCTGCGTGACGATGGGCGCCGTTCCCTGCGCCGCCTCCACCACTATTTTTGCGGAGACCTACGAGTCCGACTCCGCGCTTGCCGCGCGGCTCGTGGGAATGAGCACCCTCTTCTCCGTCATCACCCTGCCTGCCATGGTCATTCTGGCAAACTTCGTGCTGGGATAACCCCCGTCTGTTCCACCCTCGGGCTTCACCCGAGGGTGTTTTTTGTGTCCTGCGAAAGAGGTGCAGCATACGCTGAAAGCAAGGAAGAAACAGGGGGTATGCTATGGACTATTTACTCTACGGCACAGACCGTCGTCTGCCGCACCTCGCGGCGTATTTGCACCGTGCGGGACACCGCGTTCTCTCTTGGGAAGGGATCCGCGGCGCACACATTCGGGAGATCTCCTCGCCCTTGGAGCTTTACGGGGCGGTAAATCTCGTTTTGCCCTTTCGGGTAAAGCCCGAGATCGTCTGCCGCGCGGTTGACTCCCTGCCGCTTCAAAGCCGTATCTTCGGGGGTGAAATGCCAAAGGATCCCAACTTCTCCCTGCGCCTTCGCCGACGCGCGCTCACTTGGATCAACCTCTTGGAGGACGAAGAATTCTGTATGCAAAACGCCCGTCTCACCGCAGAGGGCGCATTGCACAAGCTCTTGGAATGTACGCCCCGCGCCGTGAGCGAAGAATGCATCGCCGTCACGGGAAGCGGGCGCGTTGCCCGCGCCTGCGCCGATCTGCTCGGCCGCCTCGGCGCCGAGGTCCTTCTTGTCGCCCGCAACAAAAATGCACGAAGGCTCTTTCGGCGCGAGGGCAAAAACGCCCTCTCGCTTCCGCCCGACGAGAAGGAAAAAGCACTTCTCGGCCGTGTGGACGCCGTGCTCAATACCGTGCCCTGCGAGGGCGTTCTTGATGCGGATTTTCTCGGCGCTTTGCGGCGGGGCGTCCCCGTCTTGGAGCTTGCCTCGGGCAACTCAAACGTCGATTCCGATGCCGCCCGCGCACGGGAAATCCCCGTTTTCTTCCTGCCCGCCTTGCCGGCCGCGATCGCCCCGCAAAGCGCGGCGTTTCTTATGTTTTCCGCCATTACCGCTCCAAAGGACCAGCAATGAAACCTACCGTCGGACTTGCCCTCACGGGCAGTTTCTGCACCATCGGCGAGGTGCTTCGCATCGCCGAGACGTTCAAAAACGACTACACGCTCATCCCCATCGTCTCTTACCACGTATCCGAGCTTGAGACGCGTTTTTTTGCCGCAGGCGAGATTCGTGACCGACTCCTTGCGCTCACGGGGCAGAAGCCCATTTGCACCCTGCCCGATGCCGAGCCCATCGGCCCGCAGAAGCTGTTGGATCTCTTGGTGATCGCCCCCTGCACGGGAAACACCCTCTCCAAGCTCGCCTGGGGCATCACGGATACACCCGTAACGCTCGCCGCAAAGGCACATCTGCGAAACCGGCGCCCGCTCCTGCTCGCGCCGGCCACCAACGACGCCCTCGCCGCTTCCGCCAAGAGCATCGGTCAGCTGTTCAACACGAAGCACGTCTTTTTCGTCCCCTTCTCGCAGGACGATCCGAAGCACAAGGAAACCTCCCTCGTCTCGGACTTTTCCCGCCTCAAGGAATCGATCGACGCGGCACTGCTCGGGCGGCAGGTACAGCCCGTACTCTCCTAAGGCAAAAAAGACCCGAGCACATACGCGCTCGGGTCTTGCTTTTCTTTATTCGTAAGGATTGTCCTTGACGTCGTCCATGTGGATCGTCATCGAAACGAAGTAGGTCTTTTCCCCTTCCGTCTTCAGCTCCAGCCCATACATACCGGCGGCACGGATGATCTGCTCCTGCTGATTCTTGGGATAGGGCTTAAGATTCGCTTCCACCTTGAAGCCTTCGGTCAGCGTGGTGGTGGCGTTGATTCCGAAGCCGTCGAGGATCGCGGCAACCTCATCGTCCGAAAGCTCGGGGATCGGCACGACGGGAGTCGCACCCTCTCCTTCGTTTTCTTCATCAGGCATCAAGCCTTCCTCTTCGAGTTTGTCCTTGATCTGCTCTTTCTGAGCTTTGTCGTAATCGTCGAGATCCACTTCACCGTCCGTCAGCGCGTCGGAGACGATCTTGTCAAGTTTTTCGTCGCTGATGGGATCCTTGGGCACCAACGCGCCTTCGTCGTCGATCTCAAAACCGTCTTTGTCAAGCTTGTCTTTGATCTGCTCCTTTTCCTCGTCGGAATAATCGTCGAGGTCCACTTGGTCGCCGAGGATCATTTCATCGAGGATGGCGTCCAGCTCTTCCTCGGTGAGAACGTCTGCATCCGGCTCCTGCACGCAGGAAGCGAGGCAGAACACAAGCCCCAAGACTAAAAACAGTGAAAAAATACGTTTCATAATTCCTTCCTCCCAAAGAAAAGAATTCCCTCTCAAAAGCAAAAAATGCATCAGAGAGGGAGAGTTCCTATTTGGTTGTTATGCGGCCTCCTCGGTCGTCTCTTCCTCTTCGTTTTCGTTGATAGCGGAAGCAGAAGTGCCTCCTCCCGCATCTTCGTCGCGCTGCACCGGGCAGCTTACGACTGAATTGCGAAAACTGCGATGACTAAGATCGCAAACAGGATCGAGGCAATCGCGGTGAGCTTGGAGAGGATCGCATCTGCGGTACGACCCTTGGTCTTTCCGTAGAAGGAATCGCTCGAGGAGCCCGTGATCGTACCGGACAGCTTATTGCTCTTGCCGCTCTGCAGCAGAACGACGACGACCAAAAAAACTGCCAAAACGATCAGTGCAATGCACAAAACCAGTTCGAGTATTTCCATATTACTCTCCTATCAGTCGGTGACGTACGGAAGCAGAGCGATCTGACGGGCGCGCTTGATCGCGGTGGTCAGCTGACGCTGATGCTTCGCGCAGGTGCCGGTGATGCGGCGGGGCAGGATCTTCGCGCGCTCGCTGGTGTACTTACGCAGGCGAATGCTGTCCTTGTAATCGATGTGTTCGATCTTTTCCGCGCAGAAAGAGCAAACTTTCTTTCTCTTGCCGTGCGGCTTGTAAGGCTTTTTGACCTCTCTCTCGTTATCCATGAGATATTACCTCCTTTTTCAGAACGGCAAATCCTCGTCGGCACTCATTTCAGAGAACTCGACTTCTTTGGGACTTGCACTGTAAGCGTTTGCGGCAGCGCCGGCAGGGCCTGCGGAGGGAATGCCGTCGGAAGTTTTCTTCTCCACGAAGCTCACCTCATCCGCAACGACCTCGGTCGCGTAGCGCTTGTTGCCGTTTTGGTCGGTCCAGGATCTGGACTGCAGGGAACCGCATACGAGGATGCTCTTTCCCTTGGAGAAATAACGGGTGACAAATTCCGCGGTCTGTCTCCAGCAAACGATGTCGATAAAATCGGCCTGCTGGGCATCCGTCGATTTGGCAAACTTACGCCCAACGGCAATGCGGAAGGAAGTGACAGCGATGCCGCTCGAGGTCTGCTTGAGCTCGGGGTCCGCAACCAGATTTCCGATCAGAATGACTTTGTTGAACGATGCCATATTGCCTCCTTATTTACTCCTCTTCCCGCACGGTCATAAAGCGCAGGATGTTTTCATCGATCTTGAACTTGCGCTCGAGCTCCGCAACGAAATCGGCGGGAGCAGAGTAGTTCACGAGGGTGTAGTAGCCCTCTTCGAGATCGTTGATGGGATACGCCAGACGGCGCTTGCCCCAATCGGTGACCTCGGCGATCTGTCCGTTTTCAGCGATCTGGTTCTGGAACTTTTCGGAAAGGGCCTTGGCAGCCTCTTCGTCGAGTTCGGGAGTGACGATGAACACGGTTTCATACTTGTTCTGAGCCATGATTTGCACCTCCTTTTGGTCATACGGCCTTCCCGCCCCTTGCGGGAAAGCAAGAAAGTATCTCGCGACTCTCGCCGCGATACTCGGCAATTATACTATAAGAAACACAGAAAGTCAAGTCTTTTCTTTTCCGCGCGAAACGGGGCGAAAGAAAGCACCGCGCCGCCG
>JAZRZY010000059.1:0-39624 GCA_045601605.1 Eubacteriales bacterium | reverse complement strand
GCGTCTCTTTTTTATTTCACTTGTATGATTAAGTTGCATCTTTCTTCAAGAGAGGTCAATTCAAAATAGCGGTTCTCCGGCGGGATCCACTCCTCAAAGAAGCGATGAGCATATTCAGGCGAATTGCGCTTCAAAATACGTTCTTTTTGAAGTTCGCCCTCAATCTTCAAGTAAGCACACCAATCGTAAAACGGCGCAAGCTTCGGATGGAATGAATATACGCCTTCAACGATTACAAATCGGCTCGGCTTGATGGTCTGCGCTTCGCCGAGCGACATCACGGAGCAATCAAATTTTCGATAAGTGACTTCTCTCCGCTCTTTTGCCGGAATCAAGACCTCCTCCAAAAATCGTTCCCAATCAACGTTTCCGCCGACCGCCGACAGACGCTCGGGAGTACGCTGATGCGGTTGCAGGAAAAAGTCGTCCATATGGAAAACCGTTGCGCTATACACCTCTGCGAGTAAAGAACTCAAAGTCGTTTTACCGCTTGCACTTCCACCTTCCAACGCAAGTGTAAAATTCCCTTTTTGAAGCGCACGATCGATCTCACAAAAAAGCGGCAAAAACGGGACAAATCGCGCTGAAATCACCCGATAAGACGGCATATATTTTTCCCGAAACGTCGAAGAGTGGCGCACGGCGCAAAAACCCTCTTGTTCCCATAGAGTCCATGCTGCGTCAAACGCGCCGCTGTCAAACAGGCGGAGTTCTCCGCACAGAAGCCGGCGCACGTTCGGCTTCTTCCCGCGAAGTTCTCCCGCGTCGCCCGCGGTTTCCCGAGCGGATAGATGAAAAAGCTTCCCAAGGGTATCGGCGCTCATTCCGCGATTTAAAATGCCGAGATCCACTCGACAATACGGCCCGTCAAGAGGCTCGACAACAGTGTCTCCGAAAACGGAAGAACGCGCAAACTCCCGCACAATTCCATCGGTGGCATCAGACAAATCGCCCACAAGATGCTCGCAACCGAAAACGCTTTGGTGCAAAAACTTGAAGACGTCTTGCAGGGTTAATTCACCGTGTTCGAGGCAATGCTTTCTCAAACACTTCAAATCGCTTTTTTCCAAAACTTCCTCCCCGCGTCCCGTGTTTCCGAATACCTGAAAGGCAAAGAAAAAGCCAAAGAACCAAGCGGCTCTTTGGCTTTTGGTCTGAGTGGCGGGATTTGAACCCACGGCCTCTACCACCCCAAGGTAGCGCGCTACCAATCTGCGCCACACCCAGATCTGCGTGAGGGATTATAGCACATTTTTCCGAGCGTGTCAACCGATCTTGCGCATTTTTTCAAAGATTTTTGCGTTGACATTATATAAATTTAAGTGTATTATATAATATATATAAATATTAATCGGGAGTGTATATGATCCGCAGTATGACAGGCTACGGCCGAGCCGTTGCCACATTCGATGATTTGGAACTTTCCGTTGAGCTCAAAGCAGTCAACAGTCGTGGCCTCGATCTTTCCATCCGAATGCCGCGTGCATACGTTCAATTGGAAGACCGCCTCAAAAAACTCGTCAGCGCTTCAGTCACCCGCGGCAAACTTGACGTGTACTGTCACGCGCGTTCCCTTACCACCTCCAATGCACAAATCGCGTTGGATGAGCCTTTGGCACGCCAGTACATCGATGCGCTCTACCATCTGCGCGACACCTTCGGTCTTGAGGATGACATTCGCGTTTCCACCGTCGCTCGCAACAGCGAACTTTTCCTGCACAATCTGCCGGAAGAAGACATTGAATCCGCATGGGAAAAGCTCTCGGTCGTCGCAAAAGACGCGATCCAAAACTTCAATGAAATGCGCTTAAGAGAAGGCGCTGCGCTTGCCGCAGACTTCGAAGAAAAACTGCAGACTCTGGAACGTTTCCATGCAGCCATCTCCGAAAAAGCACCCGAAACCGCCGCCCTTTATCAAGCCCGCCTCGAGGCAAAACTCAACGAACTCGTCGGTGCGAACTATGACGATGCCAGACTGCTCACCGAAGTGGCACTCCTTGCGGATCGAGTTGCCATCGACGAGGAACTTACGCGTCTGAAAAGCCACATAGCGCAATTCCGCGTCTTCTTGCAGGAAGATAAGCCCGTGGGCCATCAACTGAACTTTTTAACGCAGGAACTCAATCGCGAGACAAATACCATCGGCTCGAAGTGCTCCCGCTTGGAAATCACCTCTGTCGTCATTCAGTTGAAAACCGAAATCGAAAAAATTCGCGAACAAATCCAAAACGTGGAGTGATGAATATGCTTGTCAACATTGGATTCGGCAATCTGGTCTCAACCTCACGCATCGTAACGATCTGTTCTCCCGAAAGCGCACCGATCAAACGCTTGGTGCAAGATGCCAAGGATTCCGGCGCCGCCGTAGATGCCACCTGCGGGCGCAGGACCCGCTGTGTGATCATCACGGACAGCGGCCACATCGTCCTTTCTGCGCTTCAACCCGAAACAGTCGCCGCCCGCATTCGCGGAGAAAACGTGACGGAGGACACAGATGAATAAACCCAATCTACTCATCCTTTCCGGTTTTGCCGGCGTCGGCAAAGACACCGTCCTGCGCGTTCTTCTGAAAAACGACCCCCGTTTTTCCCCTTCCATCTCCTACTCCACCCGAACCCCGCGCAAAGGGGAGATCAATGGTGTGGACTATTACTTTGTCAGCCGCGAAGAGTTTTTGCAGAAATTGGAAGACGGCGAGTTTATTGAACACACCGAATTCTGCGGAAACTTCTACGGCACACCGAAAAGCGAAATCAAACGCAATGCCGAACTCGGCAAGGTTACGGTTTTGGAGATCGAGACCGACGGTGCCTCTCAGGTGATGTCTTTTTCGGACAACTATGTTTCCGTCTTTTTGGCAAGCCCTGATTTCACTACGCTTGAAAACCGCCTGCGCGGCCGTCAAAGCGAAACCGAGGATTCCATTCGTCTTCGTATGGCAAAGGCAAAGAAGGAGCTCCTCTTGCTCCCGAATTACCAACACGTTTTAGTCAATCTCAACCAGCGCTCCGAGGATGTTGCTCAAACCATCAGCGAACTCTTCTTCGGCAGCGAAATTTCATATCCCGAACTACGCGTCGATGACATTGACGCATTTATACAAAAACTCTTAAACGATTAAATCGGAGGAAACTATGATCTACCCGTCTATTGAAGAACTCTCCCGCGGCATCTACAACCGTTATATGCTCTGCATCGCAACCGCAAAATGTGCCCGCGAAATCACCGAAGAACAGATCGAAGCGATCCAACAGATCCAGCGTGACGCAAAGGACGACAAATACGCACGCACCTCGATCCCTTCCGAAAAGCCCGTCCGCACCGCAATCAACCGTCTGGACAACAGCGATTTCACCATTTACGTTGCAAATAAGTTCGAAGACTGAACTTGAACAAAACAGGCGTGGCGGCAAATCCGTATTTGATTTGCCCCACGCATTTTTTCTGAGGGAATTACCGCCGTATGCCAACCGTATGTGAAGTAAGACTTTTGCAAGTGCGCCGCGAATTCGATCGCGGCTATTCGTACTTGGCGGGAAACGCGCATTTTGTGCGTCGCGGCAAAATTTGTGCAGTCCCCTTCGGAAAGGCCAACCGCCCCACCTTCGGCATCATCACCGAAGTGCGCGAAGACGCAAATCCAACCGAACTTAAAGAGATCCTCTACACGTTGGAAGAGCCGTATTCTCTCACCGATGAAATGATGGATCTCTGTCTTTATTTTTCCTCTCACCTCCTGTGCACCGTCGGTGAACTCGCGCGCACCGCTCTCCCGACCGGCCTCACCTTCCGCACACGCACGTTGATCGCACTTCATCCGGATGCAGACCGCGGCGCAACATTTGAAAACGGCGCGCTCAACAACTTGTATTTGCATTTACTCGGCGGCGCAATGCTCGAAATCCGTGACCGAAACCGCGATGCCTGTGATTATCTGCTCAAGCACAAATTCGCTCGCAAAGCATATCTGCCGCAAAGTGCCGCAAATCGCAAATTCACCCGCGTCATCCACCCCGCCTGCGACCCTGAGCAGCTGCCCGAAGGTGTATTCCGTCATATGCCTCTTGCCAAAGCTGACGTTTATCGGCAGATGCTCCGTTATCTCCATACGTTGCCGACCAAAACCGCGCCCGAACGCGAAATCTGCGACCGCTTCTCCGTGGCTCGGCCTGCTTTGGAAACCTTGGAAAAGCGAGGATTGATCTCCATTGACGCACAGGAAGTCTATCGCTCTCCTTACGTCGATTATGCCGTGCCGAAACGACTGGAGCGACTCAACGTCGAGCAAACCAAAGCAGTCAACGCAATCAAATCCAAGCTTGAGGAGGATCGCGGCAGCGCCTGCTTGTTGCACGGTGTTACGGGAAGCGGCAAAACGCGCGTTATGATGTACGTCATCGACCGCGCTTTGGAACTTGAAAAAGGCGTGATCTTTCTCGTTCCGGAGATCGGATTGACCTCAGGCGCCGCACAAGCACTGCTTGCTCATTTCCCGGGCGAAGTTGCCGTACTCCACTCCGGCCTTTCCGCAGGCGAGCGACACGATGCATGGGTCGCACTCAAAAGCGGCAAAAAGCACATCGCGCTCGGCACACGAAGCGCTGTGTTTGCGCCGGTACAAAACCTGGGACTCATTCTTATGGATGAGGAGCAAGATCAAAGTTACAACGCTGACAATTCTCCGCGATACCACGCGCGAGATATTGCACGTTATCGCGCGGCACACGAAAACGCGCTGTTGGTACTCGCCTCTGCAACACCCGACATCGAAACCTATTACAAAGCACAAAACGGGACCTATTCGCTCTGCCGCCTGACACAGCGCGCCCTCGGCATGAAGCTCCCCACCGTTGAAATCGTGGATCTGCGCGACGACCTGAAAGCATCCCCCGAACGACTGCTCGGCGATCATTTGTGCGATGCAATCAAAGAGACGTTGGAGAAGAAAGAACAGATCATTCTGTTTATGAATCGGCGAGGGTATCAATACGCGCCGTTTTGCCCGAGTTGCGGCCACGTCATTACCTGTCCGAATTGTTCCGTTGCATTGACACTGCACAGTCACAGAGGGCGATTTGCCTGCTGTCATTACTGCGGCTACAAAGTCCCGCCTCCAAGCAAGTGCCCCTCTTGCGGCGCAGAACATATTTTCTTCAAAGGATACGGCACTCAACGGCTGGAAGAAGAAGTAAAGCAGCGTTTCCCGCGCGCAAAAGTGCTTCGTATGGATGCGGATACCGTATCTCAAAAGCTTTCCCACGAGAAAATACTGGAGCATTTTCAAAACCGAAAAGCAGACATTCTGCTCGGCACACAAATGGTTACTAAAGGTCACGACTTCAGCGGCGTCACTCTCGTCGGCGTCGTTATGGCCGATACCTCGCTCTACCTCGGCGATTACCGCGCAAGCGAGGACACCTTTTCTCTCTTAACACAAGTCATCGGCAGAGCGGGGCGCGCAAACCAAGCCGGCCGCGCCATCATTCAAACCCTCAACCCCGACCATGAAATCTTCGCTCTGTCGGCATCGCAGGACTACAACACATTCTACGAGGGCGAGATCGCGCTTCGCCGCGCGGTTCTCTACCCGCCCTTCTGCCATCTGTCTGCATTCACTTTAACCTCTGAACGCGAAGATCTTTTGAACCGTGCCGCACTCGCCTTCAACGAACACATCGCCGAAGAACTCGAGGAACACACAAACATAAAAATCATCGTTTACGGACCGATCGAGCCCGCCGTCTTGAAGGTAAACAACCTGTACCGAAAAAAATTTATCATCAAGCATCAAAACGATCGCGAAACCCGCGCGTTCTACGCCCGTCTGCTTGAGTGGTTCAACGAATCGCAAAGCACTGCAGTTTCCATTTTCTACGACGCAAAACCAAGCCAATTTTGAGGTATTATTATGGCAATCCGAAAAATCATTCACGATTCCGACCCCTTCCTGCGCTCCAAGTCCAGAGATGTCACCGTCATCGACGAGCGCATTCTGACGCTCTTGGACGATATGAAGGAAACACTCCTCAAAGCACAGGGTGCAGGACTCTGTGCCGTGCAGATCGGCGTTTTAAAGCGAATTTGCATTGTGGATAACGGCGAGGAGCTCTTAGAACTCATCAATCCCGAAATCATTCACACCGAAGGCACACAAGAAGATATCGAAGGCTGCCTCTCCTGTCCCGGGAAATGGGGTTTGACTCACCGTCCCGCAAAGGTTACCGTATCCTACACAAATCGAAACGGCGAACGCGTCGAATCTACCGGAGAAGGTATCGTAGCCCGTTGCTTCTGCCACGAGATCGATCATATGTACGGCAAACTTTTCTACGACGAGGCTGTACATATGTTCAAAAATGACGATGAAATGGATGCTTACTTAAAGGAGCACGAAAAATGAGAATCCTTTTTTGCGGAACGCCGGATTTCGCCAAAACGGTGCTTCAGGCAATTCACACGCAGTTTGCGGATGACGAGTTGTTTGTCCTTTCTGCACCGGCGCGTCCGAAGGGGCGCGGAATGACGCTCACTCAGCCTCCCGTAGCGGCGTATGCTCTCGAGCGAGATCTTCCCCTGTATCAACCCGAAACACTCAAAAACGAGGCTTTCCTGCCCGTTTTGGAAGAGATCCGTCCTGACGTGGCAATCGTTGCTGCTTACGGGAAGATCCTCCCTGCATATTTTATCGACTTTCCGCGCCTCGGCTGTATGAACGTGCATGCCTCTTTGCTCCCCCTGTATCGCGGAGCCTCGCCGATCCAGCGTTCCATCTGGGATTGTCATACCGAAACCGGAGTTACCATTATGCAAATGGACTACGGCCTTGACACCGGTGATATCTTGTTGCAGAAAGCCGTGGAGATCCGCACGGATGACAATACCTTGACCTTAACGAACAAACTCGCCGACTGCGGCGCTGCACTCATCTGTGAAGCCCTCCGCGAAGCCGGCGCAGGTTCGTTACGCCGCACACCTCAGGACGATGCGCGCGCTACTTACGCCGCAAAACTCACCCGTGAAGACGAACGGCTGAACTTCTCACTCACCGCAAAAGAACTGGATTGCAAAATCCGTGCCTTAGCTCCCGCCCCCCTCGCAAGCGTTCTGTTGCCGAACGGAGCGGAGATGAAGGTGTGTGCCGCAAAAGTCACGGAAAATAAGCCCACTGCCCCGTGCGGCACAATACGCACGCAAAAGTCTCACGTGTTTGTTGCCTGCTCTGGATCGGAGCTGGAACTTTTGCGTGTCAAACCCCAAGGAAAGGGCGAGATGGATGCCGCTTCCCTTGTCAACGGTCGCAAACTCACACACGGAGACGTTCTGCGATGAATCCCGCCAGACTTGCCGCCGTCCGATCGCTCGTATCGATCCGCAAAAGTCAGCGATATGCCAATTTGGAGCTTGACTCATTTCTGAAGAAGTCAAATTTAAGCGAGCGCGACAGCGCTCTGTTTACGACCTTGGTCTACGGTGTGATCGAGCGAGAGATCACGCTGGATCACTACATTTCCAAGTTTTGCAACCGCCGCGCTCACGCACTCTCTCCCTTTTTGCGGGCAACGCTGCAATGCGGGCTGTACCAACTTGAGTATTTCACCAACACTCCCGTACGCGCCGTCTTATTCGAATCCGCCGAAATTGCAAAAAGCACGGAAAAGCAAGCGGGTGCAAATCTTGTTTCAGCCGTTTTGCACGCATTCCTGCGCGCAAAGGAGGCAGGAGAAGATCTCCTGTGTGGGCTTTCCGAGATCACGCAACGAAGTGTGCGCTATGCGATCCCCGAATGGATGATTTCCCTTTGGGACAATGCCTATGGAAAAGAAAAATGCGATGCCGTCTGCCAAAGTTTTTCCGTCCCATCCAAAACCTGCCTGCATACGAACACCCTCAAAACCACGTCTGTCTCCCTCTTAACAGAGCTTGAAGCGCAAGGAATCGCGGCATCCTTACACCCGGACAATCACGATCTGATCCTGCTCAACGATGCTCACGGCGATCTGCGCAGACTTGAAAGCTATGGATCGGGCCACTTTTTTGCACAGGACTACAGCAGCGCGTGTGCCGTTCAGGCGCTCGCCCCCCGCCCCGGCGAAACCGTCGCCCACGTTTGCCGCGCCCCCGGAGGTAAAGCCTTCGCCGCCGCACTCAAAATGCAGAACCAAGGAATCATTTACGCCTCCGATCTACACGAAAACCGCACCAAACTAATCGAGAAAGGCGCAGAGCGGCTCGGTCTTCACTGCCTGAACGTTTCTGCGAGAGACGCCAGAAAATCACCGGATGTGCTGATCGGGAAAATGGATCGAGTCCTTTGCGACGTTCCCTGTTCCGGCCTCGGCGTCATCGGAAAGAAAGCAGATTTGAGACACAAAACGGCCGAAGAGATCAAAAATCTCCCGACCATTCAACTCGACATCTTACGAGAAGCCGCAAAGCTACTTAAGCCCGGCGGTCGCCTGGTCTATTCCACTTGCACTCTCAATCCTGAGGAAAACGAAGGTGTCGTTGATACTTTTTTGAAAAATACCCCCTGCTTCTCGCTCGTCGGATCCCCCCGCACACTCTTCCCTTGCGATGGAGTACAAGACGGATTTTTCTTTGTAGCACTGGAGAAAATGCAATGAAAGAATTGCTCTACGACCTCTTCCCGGAAGAACTTTCGCAATGTGCAGCGTTTGAAGGCGTACCGAAGTTTCGCCAAAAACAAGTCAACGAATGGCTCGGCAAATGCGTCATTGATTTTTCAGAGATGACGAATCTTCCCGCCGCATTGAGAAACAGGTTAAACGACTGCTACGATCTCAATGCCTTTTCCGAGACGAAAGTCCTGAAAAGTCGCCTTGACGACACCCGAAAATACTTCTTCACGCTTCGTGACGGAGAACACGTAGAGGCGGTCCTGCTCCATTACCACCACGGCTATTCCGTTTGCGTGTCCACACAGGCGGGTTGCAAGATGGGGTGCAGATTCTGCGCCTCCGCTTCCTGCGGTTTCGGACGCAATCTCACCGCCGGCGAAATCTTGTCCGAACTTGTTGCCATCACACGCGATATGCGTACCTCGGAATCGGATTTTCGCATTGGGCACATCGTCTTAATGGGAATCGGTGAACCGCTCGACAACTACGACAACGTTCTGAAGTTCATCCGACTTGCCATGCATCCCGAACGTTTTTTCATCGGCGCACGCAACATTTCCCTGTCCACCTGTGGTCTGGTTCCGCAAATCGAGCGGCTCGCTTCCGAAAACATCCCCTTGACACTATCCGTCTCTCTTCACGCGCCGACAGACGAAATACGCGACAGCATTATGCCCGTCAATCATCGCTATCCCCTCGGAGAACTGCTGAAAGCCTGCCGAAAATACTATGCTGTGACAGGTCGGCGGATCTCCTTTGAATATGCCTTGATGGAAGGCAAAAACGACAGCGTCGCCTGTGCTGAGATCCTTGCACGCCTCCTATCAAAAATGGAGTGCCACGTAAACGTAATCCCCGTCAACGAAGTTCCCGGCACTCCCTACCGCAAAGTGCGTGAAAATCAGCGCGAACTCTTTACAAACACCCTGGAAAAGTGTAAAATAAATGTGACTGTCCGTCGCACACTCGGCGCGGACATTGAAGCCGCCTGCGGACAATTGCGCCGCGAGACGGAAAAAACTACTGTTTAACGCAACGTCAATTTCGGAGGAACTGTGGAATACTTCGGTGTAACGGATGTCGGCAAACGCCGCCAATCCAATCAAGACTGCTTTGCACTACGTATGGTTTGTGACTATCTTGTCGCCATCGTTTGCGATGGAATGGGTGGTGCAAACGGCGGCAAAATCGCAAGCGAAGTGGCGTGCGAAACGTTTTGTGACGTCCTTTGCCCGCGCATCGAAGAATTACATGCAGAAAACCCCGATTCCTTACCCACCGTGCTGGATAAAATCATTCGCAATGCCATTGATGCCGCAAACGACCAGATCTACAAACTTTCCCTCAAAAACCGCGATCTCGCCGGTATGGGTACCACGCTTGTGGGCTGTGTCATTCACGGACATAAGGTTACCCTGTTCAACATCGGTGACAGTTCTCTCTATCACGTTCGCGGTGAAAAGATCCGCAAACTGACTCGCGACCACTCCTTGGTCCAAACCCTTGTTGATTCCGGCGAAATCAAACCCGAGGAGGCCGCGCATCATCCCAACAAAAACATCATCACCCGCGTTGTCGGAGTGGATGAACACGTGGAGGCGGACCTCTCCCGCTGTACCATCGCCTCCGGCTATCTTCTCCTGTGCAGCGACGGTCTTTCCAATTACCTCTCCGGTCCCGACCTTGCCTTTTTCTTAAACGAAGAGGGTGAGATTCAGGAAAAAGCCGAACTGCTCATCAACTATGCTAACGCCAAAGGCGGCGCAGACAACATCACCGCCGTCGTAATCGCCCTGTGATTTTGTGAGGATCTGAATATGGATAACACTCAAAAATACGATTCCCTCATCGGCACGATGATCGATGGGCGTTACCGCATCATCAGCGTGCGCGGTGTCGGTGGTATGGCCGTCGTCCTAAAAGCGGAAGATACACATATGCACCGCACGGTTGCGTTAAAACTCCTCTCCGAGGAATATTCCTCGGACGATGAGGCAATGCGGCGCTTTGTAAACGAATCCAAGGCGGTCGCTTTGCTCGACCACGAGCATATCGTCTCTATCTATGACGTTGCCTTTGATGCGCGCCACAACTACATCGTTATGGAATATCTGGACGGTCTGACGCTCAAAGAGTATATGATGCAACAAGGCAAGCTTTCCTTAGATGAAGCACTCGGTTTCACCAAGCAAATTTTGTCTGCGCTCAATCACGCACACAGCAAAGGTGTCATTCACCGCGACATTAAACCGCAAAACATTCTGCTTTTAAACGACGGTAAATTAAAGGTTGCCGACTTTGGTATTGCCAAAACGCCCGACTCCAAGGCAATCGCCAACAGTGACAAGGCTATGGGAACTGTGCACTACATTAGTCCGGAGCAAGCTGCCGGCAATCCCACGGGCGTCTTTTCCGACCTCTATTCCGTCGGTGTTATGCTCTACGAAATGGTCACCGGTCGTTTGCCCTTTGAAGCTGATACGCCGCTTGCCGTCGCAATGATGCAATTGAATAACCAGCCCACTCCCCCGCGCAAACTTGACCCCTCGATTCCGAAAGGGCTGGAGCAAATCATTTTGAAGAGTATGGCAAAAAAGCCTGCCGACCGCTTCAATTCCGCGCGCAGTATGCTCCGTGTGATTGAGATCATTTCCGAACGGCCGAACACCGTTTTCGGCGATCGACCGAAAGCGATCAAAAATCTGTCGGAGAATGATTCTGAAGCCAATGCAAAGACCGGCCTTTTCGCAAAACTTTTCGGCCGCACAAACCCCAACGTGCGATACGAAAAAAGTCCACGCACGCTCTTTCCCATCATTCTCGGCGTTTTTACGGCATTTTGCTTAGTGGCGGCTGTCGTAGGGGGAATCTTTTTAATCAGTTTCTTCAACGGATCATTGAGTTCTTCCCACTCGCAAAAAGTGCCGGATCTCAGCGGGCGAATCTACAACGATACGCTGGTCAGCGAACTGCAGGCAACCAATTACAGCATCGCAGAGATCAAGTACCATTATGACAAAGACAGCGAGCCGAATACGATCATCGCGCAAGATCCGCCTGCGGGAACCAGCCGAAAAGCCGCAGGAACCAACAAAAAGATCGAGCTATCCCTCACCGTCAGTATGGGCGAAGAAAGCATCCCGATTCCGGACGTAGCGATGTTCGACCACCGCGAAGCTCAGCTTTTACTGGAGGAACGCGGTTTGAACGTCCAGATCGTTCAGAAATACAGCGAGACCGTACCCGAGGGCAACGTCATTTCCACCACGCCGGAAGCAGGTCATCTTGCCGCTGCGGGAGATGAGATCACGCTGAACGTCAGCCGCGGGCAAAACGTACAGCTCGGCAAAATTCCAAACCTTGAGGGACTGACTCTGAAGGAAGCAAAAAAACTCATCACCGAAAACAATTTCCAAATCGGAAAAATCACGCGTGAGCCGTCAAAACTTGCGACCGATACCGTACTGGAGCAATCAATCCCCGCGGGAACCAAAGCCGCAAAAGGCGCCACCAAAATCGATCTCGTACTCAGCATAAAGGAATCTGAATGAAAAAGACCCTTCAAGGCATCATCCTTTCCTGTGTCGGCGGTCGTTACACCGTTCTTTCCGAGGGAATGCGCTATTCCTGTTATGCCAAAGGAGCCTTCCGCCATCACGGAGTGAAGCCCCTTTGCGGTGATGCGGTCCGATTTGTACCCGGGGCAATCTTCCCGGATGACGGGACACCGCTCCCCCCATCGACCGAAAATGACGGATACCTCACAGAAATCCTTGAGCGCAAAAGCATCTTATCTCGCCCGCCGATCGCAAACATCGATACACTGTTGATCTTTGCAGCCGCAGACAATCCGCCGCCGGATCTTTTGTACATCGACCGTCTGACCGTCTGCGCGCAGTTTGCGGGCATCAAGCCCATTATCCTCTGCAACAAGAGCGATCTGAGCGCCCAAAGCGCCGAGGCGGTGGTTTCTACTTATCGTGCCTGCGGCTTTGAGGCATTTTCCCTCAGCGCCGAAAAAAACGAGGGCTTGGATTTGGATCTGCTCCGCACGATCCTTCAAGACAAAGTAACGGCAATGGCCGGTTTCTCCGGCGTCGGTAAAACCACCTTTTTCAACCTCTTGTTTCCGAACGAGTGCGGAACCGTCGGTGACCTTTCCCAGAAACTCGCACGCGGAAAGAACACAACACGCACAACGATGCTGCACTCACTAACTCGCAGCGTTCTGAAAACCACCGGACTGTTCGCCGATACAGCCGGTTTCTCCCGTTTGGAACTTCATCAGATCCCCCAAGACGAAGAAACGAATCTGTCTTTTCTGTTCCCGGAGTTTTTGCCGTATCTCGGCGCGTGCCGTTTCACAAAATGCACACACAAAAGTGAGCTTGGCTGTGCCCTGCGCGATGCAGTCGAAAACGGAAGCATTCCCTCATCAAGGTATCAAAGTTTTCTTGCTTTGGGCGAAGAATGGACAAAAAAATAACCGCACACACGTGCGGCAATCAAAAATCCCCCGCATTGCGGGGGATTTTGTTATTTATTTGCTTTGGCGTGCATGATGTCCTCTGCATACGTCTCATTAAATGCAACCGTCTGATTTGCGTACAGAGCATCGAAATCCCCTTTCAGCAAAATACAGTCGCTGACAATTCCCCAAGATGCTGCGCGTATTTCGGGGATTGCATCACCCAAGACAAAAGCAGGATCATAGTATCCGTGTTTAAGCATATCGATAAAGAAATTGACAGCGGCATTTCCGGTCAGATGATAAGCACTGTAAACCTGAACGGTGTTCTCCATCACAATGCCTTCACTTGCAGCAAAAAGCGCCTGCACGATGCGTCCGACATATTCGGTATCCTTGCAGTTGTTCAAGACATAAACAACAGGCGCAGACGCATCCACGTAACTATAAAAATGCTCTTGGTCTTCATCCAATTTCGGCAACGGAAGCATACCGACGTTCATTCCCTGGAGCTGCAAATAACCGACCATTGAAGCAGGACAAATGTAAAAAAGCGACTGATCGTTTAAAAAAAGGTCCAGAGCGCTTGTTTCGCCGTCTTCCTCTGAATAGCGCCCCGGCGTTTCAATGGCAGTTTTCAGCGCCTTCATCATCTTCTCGGTGCGCTCGTCATCAAAATCCATTTGCATCGCTTCCGGCGGATCGTTTTCAAAAAACTCGATACCGCTGCTTGCCCAAATCGCCTTCATCAAGACCTCTTCGCTTGCACTGGAAGTGCAGCCGAATAAATCCGCGTCTGTCATCACGCGATCACCGTTCTTATCCTTATAAAACCAGTTGACATAGACGTTGAATTTCTCCCAAGTCCACTGATCGTTTCGGGCCAAGGTCACAAAATCGGTAAAACCAAACCATTCCATCAATTCAATGTTATAACAAACGGCCCATTGCGACCCCGGAGAGGTTACAAAATCCCCTGCAATTTCATAGGTTACGGCACCTGCAGAGGCCGCATCCATTGCGTCCTGATCAAAATAGGTCTTATTGAAATTCGTATATGGCAACGAATTGACGTTCAAAAGCATATCGGCCGCCAAAAAAGAGGCTGCCATAGAGCGCGGCGCCACGACGATATCACAGACATCCTCTCCCGCATCATAGGAATCACGAAGCGTAGAAAAAAAGGTCTCCTGCGGGATCGCCGCATTTTTGAGTTTAATATTGTATTTCTTTTCGACTTGATCGTTGCGTTTCTTCAATGCTTTATCAAGAAGTGTTTCCGTGTTTTCGGGAAAGACGGTGTCGGCTTGATAAACGGCAATCCGAAACGTCTTACCGCCGAAGTCAACACTTTCCAATTCATCCAATCGTGCATTGACGTCCGTCGAATTCTGGACAGATGACTGCGCCTCGGGAGTAATGGGGGTGATCTGAGCTTCGCAAGAGCAAAACACAAACAAAACCAAACAGCAAAGCAACACCGAAAACAACCGTTTTTTCACGATCAAACCTCCCTTGTTTTTTCATTGTTTATCATAGCATTTCCCCAAGGTTCTGTCAACAAACACAAAAAATCTTTACACTTTCACTCCCCCTTCCGAAGCGTGTAACTCACTTGCTTTTTTTCGGAGAATTTGGTAAAATACAGATGATTAAACTTGAGATAGGAGACCGCAATGGTTTTTAGTTCTCTCCCCTTTTTATTTCGCTTTTTGCCGCTTGTTTTGCTTCTTTACTTTTCGGTGCCGAAGCGATTCCGAAATCTGGTGCTTTTCCTCACCAGTCTTTTCTTCTATGCTTGGGGAGAACCGATCTATCTCTTCGTTATGCTGTTCTCCATCACCTTCAACTACTTCTTCGGTTTTTGGGTCTGGAAAGCAAAGATAAACGAACATCGCTGCAGCGCCAAACTGGCCGTTTTTTCCTCCGTTTTCGTCAACCTTGCCCTTCTTTGCTTTTTCAAATACACCGATTTTGCAATTACCAACGTCAATCATTTCTTCGGAACCAATCTGGACGTCTTAAAGCTTGCCCTTCCCATCGGCATATCGTTCTACACGTTCCAAACAATGTCGTACCCCATCGATATTTACCGCGGAGATGCCTCTCTGCAAAAGAATTACGTCACCTTCGGCACCTACGTTGCATTATTCCCGCAATTGATCGCCGGCCCGATCGTCCGGTATAAAACCATCGAGGATCAATTAAACGAGCGCACCTGCAACTTTGAGAAGGTCACCTCCGGCCTACGACGTTTTGCGGCAGGATTTGGCAAAAAAGTTCTGCTTGCAAACTCCGTCGGTGCACTTTGGACGGAAATTTCAGCAATTCCCGCAGACGAACTGACCGTCTTGTCGGCATGGCTCGGCGCACTCGCATTTACATTCCAGATTTATTTCGACTTTTCCGGCTACTCCGATATGGCCATCGGTCTCGGGCGAATTTTCGGCTTTGAGTTTTTGGAGAACTTCAATTACCCCTACCTTGCTCACAGCATTACCGACTTTTGGCGCAGATGGCATATTTCCCTTTCCACGTGGTTTCGCGAATATCTCTACATTCCGCTCGGCGGAAATCGCCGCGGAAAACTCATTCAAATCGTCAACCTGCTCATTGTTTGGAGTCTGACCGGTTTTTGGCACGGGGCAGGCTGGAACTACATTGCGTGGGGACTGTATTTTGCCGTCATCTTAATCATGGAGAAATTGTTCCTTGAAAAGCTTCTCCGACGCATCCCTAAGATCTTCGGGCATATCTACACACTTTTACTTGTGATCATCAGTTGGATCCTCTTTGCGTTTGACGGCGCGCTTTCAAGTGCCCTCGCCTTCATCGGTGCTATGTTCAGCGCGCCTCTTTACGACGATTTTGCTCTCTATTCACTTCTCGGATACGGAGTTTTGTTCGTAATTTTGGCCGTTTCTTCCACGAATTTGCCCAAAAAGTTGTTTGATAGTGTTGATAAAGGGCTCGGATCTCGCCCGATTTTGCGCGCGGGTCTTACGATCTTCTTAATTCTGTTCGTTTTAACCCTCGGCGTCGCCTATCTCGTTGACGGGACCTACAACCCCTTCCTTTACTTCCAATTCTAGGAGGAAAACGTGAAAGAGAATCGACTTTACTCCATCATCGTATCGGTCATCCTGCTTTTTGTCTTGGCGGTGACGAGCGTGATATCCATCCTCCTTCCCGATAAGACTTATTCCGAAAAGGAAAAACGCTTTCTGCAAACCTTCCCCGAGCTCAGTGCCAACGGTTTGGTCACGCGTGTGCAAGAGCAGAAATTTACCCAACAATACGAAAACTACGTTGCGGATCAATTTCCGATGCGCGACCAATTCGTCGCTCTCAAAAACAACACCGAGATCCTGCTCGGAAAGCGCGACATCGGAGGCGTTTATCTCGGCACGGACAACTATCTCTTCAGCAAAGAAGATTCACTCAACTGCGCTCTTTTGACCACAAACCTTAACGACATCCAGACGTTTTCCGAAACGCTTGCGGAAACGAACCCCGATTGCAACGTAACCGTCGCACTCGCCCCGGATTCCGCCCACGTACTCGCCGAACAGCTCCCCCCCTTCGCCACGATCTATGACTATGAAAACGTCAATCTTGCGGCCTCGGAAATCCTTGGAAACGACTACGTGAACCTAAAACCGATTCTCGATCTTCACAGCGGAGAAACGATCTATTACCGAAACGATCACCACTGGACAACACTCGGTGCATATTACGCCTACACCGAGCTTTCTTCCGCAATGAATTTCACTCCGCACAAACTCGAGGAGTATCAACAAACGATCGTCTCCGACAATTTTAAGGGAACCTATTCCTCCAAAATCAACATTCCCGTACAAGCAGACCAGATCACACGCTTTGATCTCAAAACCGGAGGGACACTCACCGCAACGCTCGACGGCGGGACATACGATTCGATCTATTTTGAAGAAGCGCTTCAAGGGAGCGATCAGTACAACTACTTCCTTAAGGGCAACTACCCCATTACCCGCATTGAAACCGACACCGACAACAACCGCCGCCTGCTGATTGTAAAGGACTCCTATGCCCACAGCCTCGTTCCCTTTCTGAAGGATCACTTTGAAACGATCATCTGCATCGATCTTCGAAGTTATCGCGAGAGTACCCTAAAGTTATGCGAAAGCGAAAATATCACCGACGTTCTGTTTTTATATCAAGCCACAAACTTTTCAAAAGATCAAGCGATCCGACAATTGAATCTCAAATAAGGTCACGCTATGGAACAAAATCTTAAAACACCTCCCGAAGCAGGAATGCCGAATCAAACGGAAACATTTTTCCCGGCCATTCAGGAAATGACCGACGAGGAAAACGAACAATTCTTCAGCCGCCTCCAAAATCTCCCGCCGCCTGAAGAAACTGCTTTCTTTGAAGAAGAGGAAGAATGTGAGTTTGTCGAACAACTGCTCGATGACGCGCCCCCCAAGAAGGCAAATTCAAAGGACAAACTGTTTCGCCCCATTCGGCCCCTCCCCTTCTTCAAAGGCATCATTCCGACCGCGCAAAAAAAGTATGAGGATTCTCCCGCCAAGCGTAAAGCTTATGCTTTTACTGCCGGTTTTCTGCTTTGCCTTGTCCTTTTCATTCTGTTAACGGCAATTCTCGCCACTTACATTATCGTCTCTGCCGCGCTCCTCTTTTGCGCGCTGCTGGTCCTCTGTGTTTGTGCAATCCTGATTGCAATTGCCATTGCAGGCCTCTGTTACGGAATTGTACAGCTGTTCACAAACGGCGTTTGGGTCGGGCTGATCGAAATCGGCCTTGCATTGACTGTTTCGGGTGTAATCCTTGCACTCACGGCACTCGCCGGCGAACTTTCAACCGGACAGCTCCCGCGCCTGTTACGCTTCTTAACGCGTTGCTTTGTCTATTGTTTCCTTAGTATGATTGCATTTGTATTCGGTTCCGAGCGCTTTCTCCCCGCCGACGGCAAGGAGGTGAATCAATGAAGCGTTCCACCAAATCCTCGCTGATTTCCGCGCTGATTTTATTTACGCTCGGCGTGCTGTTGACAACGGTAAGCTATGTCGTAGCGCTTTGCAACAAGATAGACATCTACAACGATGAAAAAAACGCTTATGATTTCGTCACCCGACAGTATCAGCTGACCGACGCACTCCTTGCGAGCGGAGCTTCTGAAAATGCGGAAATCAACGAACTTTCGCTCCAGCTTCAAGGGGCAAACGTTCAGGTACAAAAAACAGACGGCGTTACAACGATCGAGCTGCACAACGTCAATCAGGAAAACTATAGCTTTCAATTTTCCGCCGGAACGCTCTCCATCAGCGAAAAAAACAGCGTCAACATTTTCGGCTTCAACGTAGGACACTCCGAAATCTCTTTCGGAGGATTGCGCCATTTGTTTCACGACGCCTCTACAAGACCGCTGCCGGAAATCATCATTCATCTGAATGCGAATGATAATTTTTCCTGCCTCCGAAGTGAGATCACCTGCGGCTCCTTCACCGCCGTTGATATACCTGATGATATCGCCTTGCACACCTCGCTGACCGTCGGCGAAATTTTCATTCAAAACTGCCAAGGCGAACAATGTGCACTCAACCTTACTGCGAATGTCGGAAAAATCGAAATCGACAACTGTCATTATAACGACACATCCTGCAACATCACCTGCGGAGAGGTATCGATTTCCGATCCGACGGGCAATCTAAACGTCGGAACCGTCGTCGGATCTATTTCCTTAACGTATAAAAACAACGACACAACGCGTTTACACGTGAATACCACCTTTGGCACGATCTACGATACAAACGGAAATGCCGTCGGTATCCAACTAAATCAAGAAGCCAAACAGGAAGAATTGTTCGCTCAACTCACCAGCACCGTCGGAAACATTCATTTGAGAGAAATTTACTGATCCATTTTTACAATCAGCGTGTATTTTTCAAATCACGGCGCATACTACACATGTCGGGAATCCGACAAAATTTCAAAGCAATTGTTTTGAAAAAAACACGAAGGAAAATGCAAGCCTTGCTCCAAACGAAAAATGCTTGACAGAATTGCTCTGATCCTTTTGATCATCGGCGGTTTTAACTGGGGTCTTGTCGGTCTCTTTCAGTTTGACCTCGTAGCATGGATCTGCGGAGGAGCCGGCACCATCGTTGCCCGTATCATTTATACGTTGGTTGGTATTTGCGCGCTTTGGTGCATCACTCTTCTGTTCCGTCGCGAATGGCATCCCGCCCTCGCCGAATAATCAAGCAAAAAAAAGCTTCCGCAAAAGCGGAAGCTTTTTCCATAATCAAGATCCCTTATCGTTTTGAAAATCGATTGCGCATCGGCAAAGAAAACACGAAAAAAGTTATCAAAACACATAAAAGAAGCGGGATCAAGCCTGCAACTACCGATCCGGTAAAAATCAAAAATAACAAGGATGCGATCAGGCAAATTACGGCAAGAGCCGCACAAAGCAAATTCAAAACCGAATTCTCATAACACCGTTGCACAAAAGGAAGAAGAGAATCGCGATCTCGATACATCAGTGCAAAGTCGGATGCCACGACAAGCGCGGAATGCTCGCTCGCATACTCAGAAATCAAGAAATGCCGACGAGGCAAACGCCCACGCACACGAAACATCTTTCCCGAAAGGTTTCCCCGCCGGTAATTCGGCGAAAAAGAGGCAAATACGGCCTTATCATACCCCTTATGAAGTACAAGCATTTTATCGATGGATTCAGGGAAAATACCCTTCTGCAAAAATCCGGCCAACAACCCGAGTTCAATCGCTCGGCGATAGCGCAAGAAGAAATCAAAGCAAAAGAAAACGGAAACAACCCCCAAAAATCCGGGAGCGATCGGCAAATCGAAAAACGTAGCATTCATCAAAACAAACAAAAGATATGCTGTCTGCAAATATATACCGCAACGCATCAGGAAGCGAGAAGACGCCGAAGGACTGCTCAGACAACGCGAAAGCTTTCGGCGCACCGCCAAAACCGTGTGTCCCGACTCTGCGAGCGGTTCGCAAACAAGCGTTCCTTCCATCACCTGAGTTCCGGCGAACAGTATCTCTCCTGCTTCGGCAGAAAACTCTCCCGCATCAGCATCGAGAAAGCCAAGCGAGCAAATTGCACTCCCCTGCACGATACGGCAATCCACGTCGAGCACATCGAGATCGCTCAAATGCAAAAGCCCCTGTGCGTCCGGACGGTGTCCAACGGACACACCCGTAATGCGATTGACGTGAAGATCACACTTTTTTCGCGCAGATCGAAGAAGAATGCAAAGCAAAAGATCGGCCAAATGATAAAAGATCATCAACGCCACAGCTTCCGTATACATTTGGCTCCACACGAAGAACAGCACGGAGAAAAAGACGAGCAGCGAATCAAGCGTCGGTGATTTTGACTTGAGTTTTCGAACAATATCGAAAATGAGGGGCACGCAAAGAGCAAAAAGCCCGATTGCGTACAAAACACTTGCCGCCACTCCCGCGATCGCATCAAGCATCGAAAGCACGAGCGGCATTGAGCAAATCAACAGATAAGAGACACGCAACAGAAAAAGACCCACCCCCCCGATCTGCGCATCGGAAAGCAAGGGCAATCCATCAAATGCAGTAGGAAACGGATCTTTTTTACGCATAATGTTCCTCTTTTAGAGTTCTCTGCGGCCTTCCAACGCCCGAGAAAGCGTCACCTCGTCCGCATATTCCAATTCGCCGCCGACAGGCAGGCCATAGGCAAGACGGGATACCTTCACCCCGAGCGGCTTGACAAGCTTAGAAAGATAAAGAGCGGTTGCCTCGCCTTCCAAGCTCGGATTGGTAGCCACGATGATCTCACGCACCTCATCACCGCTTAAGCGCGCAAGCAATTCCGAAATTTTAAGTTGTTCCGGACCAATGCCGTCCATCGGCGAGATGAGTCCGCCAAGCACATGGTAACGGCCGGAAAACTCTTTCACCTTTTCCAAAGCACTGACGTCCTTGGAATGCTCCACCACACAGATGATCGTAGGATCACGAGAAAGATCTTCACAAATCGGGCAAAGCTCATGCTCACTGATGTTCTGACAAATGCGGCAAACGCCGATCTGCTCTTTGGCATCCATGATGGCATCCGCAAATTCCTGCGCCTCCTCTTTGGAACGCTCCAAAACGTGGAACGCCAAACGCACGGCGGTCTTGTAACCGATTCCGGGCAAGCGGCGAAACTGTTCCACCAAACGTTCAAGCGGCGCGATAAGCGTTGCCATTAAAACATTCCCGGCAGATTTAAGCCGGACGCCGCAGTCAATTTCTGCATTTCCGAGGCGGTGGTTTCTTCCACGCGCTTGATTGCCTCGTTGACGGCGGCAACCAAAATATCTTGCAAGGTCTCAGGATCATCGGGATCGATGATCTCGGGAGCGATTTCAATCGACACGATTTCTTTGGCGCCGGTGATCTTGATTTTGCAAACGCCGCCGCCTGCGGAAATATCGTATTCGCGCTCTTCCAGTTCCGCCTGCAGTGCAGACATTTGTTCCTGCATTGCCTGTGCCTGCTTAAGCATGGAAGCCATAGAGCCGCCTTTGCCGTAACCCTCGGGTAATCTTGCTTTCATAGTTTCACCTCTAAATGCGTCTTAAAATTCACCTAAATCAGCGGGCTTCTCGATCGTTTTCGGTTTTCCTTCCGAAAACTCCACCGCAGTTAAATTCGGAGAATGCTTCTTTGCAAGTTCAAAGATCTCCTGCTTGCGTCCCTGCAGCATCATAACGGTGAAGGACTCTCCGTAGATATGAAGCACGTTCCCCTCTTCTTGTAACACAAGATTCGTACAAAATGAGGCAAACAAAGGATCGCTTGCGCCAAGAGCGGAGAGAAGCGCATCCCCATAAGCACATCCCAAAGCCTTTTCCCTGCTCGGGGCAACAGGATCGGAAGCAGTCTTTATTTGTTTGGTCGGCTTCTTCGGAGCGGGATTGGAAGAAGGCACAGCCTCCTCTGCCCAAGGAACGTCGTCCCGCGACGCTTGATCGACCTTGGAGGTTTGCGGTTTCTCAGGCTTGGCAGAAACGGCAGGCGCAACGCTCACACCGTTTTGCAATGCCTCTTCAAGCGCTGCAATGCGTGCCAAAACAGACTCTTGATCCGCGGCTGTCGCAGGCATACAGATCCGCAAAAACGCCATTTCGCAAATCGTCTTCTTGTTGACGGTCAGACGTTCAAAGCGAACGAGCGCTTCCTCCAGCACGCCAACGGCATACAGAAGCACCCCATCCGCAGAATTCATAGCAGCCGTTCGCAGCTGCTCCTGTTGCGCGCCGGTACGATTGGAGGTTGTTTCAAACGAACAGCCGACGCGATACATCAACATATCGCGGAAAGCACCGAGTGTCTGCGAAAGAATCTCCTTAAGATCTCCCATCGAACGATACAGATCGTCTAAAATACCAAGTGCGGTTGCACTATCCCGATGCAAAAGCGAAAGCGCCAAATCTTTGATTGCCTCGGCATCGCCAAGGCCGAAAAGATGATCCAGCAGCTCCTCGTTCAACGGTGCTTTTTGACCCACGCAAAGTTCCAACAAAGAAAGTGCATCGCGCATTGCACCGTCGGAAAGACGGGCGATCAAACGAGCGCCGTCCTCTTCCAAGGGGATCTGCTCTTTTTCGGAAACATACAGAACCCGTGAAGCGATGTCCTTTAACGAAATACGATGGAACGTAAAGCACTGACAGCGAGAGCGCACCGTGGCGGGCACCTTATGCAATTCTGTGGTTGCTAAAATAAACAATGCGTGCGACGGCGGTTCCTCCAGCGTTTTCAAAAGCGCATTGAACGCACCGATGGACAGCATATGAACTTCATCGATGATATAAACGCGCTTTTTCCCTTGCGCAGGCATGAAGTTCAATTCTTCACAAAGTTTGCGAATGTTTTCCACACCGGTGTGTGATGCGGCATCCACCTCTAATATATCAAGCAATTCGCCGCGATCGGCCGCCAGACAATTCTCGCACTCATTGCAAGGCTCACCGTTTTGGGGATGCAGGCAGTTTGCCACTTTTGCCAAAATCTTGGCGCAAGTAGTCTTTCCGGTTCCGCGAGTACCGCAAAACAAATAAGCGTGCGTAAGAGTCCCTTCCTCGACCTGACGAGACAGAACGGTTGTAATACGCTCCTGCCCACAGACATCCGAGAAGGTGCGAGGACGATATTTGCGATACAGCGTTTGATACATTTTCCACTCCAAATCCGAAGCTCAAAAAGACCGTGCACCGTGCTTTGCGACAAAACCCCTGCACGTCCTCCCGCGATGGAACTCAGAACAGGTGACCTTGACGGCACATCAAAGAGTCCGCTTAATGCTGCTTGGTTCCCCACCTGACATGATTCACGGTCAATGATTGCGCAAGACCCATTCCTCAACATCCCACCGCGATGACTGCCACAAGGATCCGCCTCGACACACGGAATTCGCCCCTGCTGTAGCGGGTTGCAGGTTCAGGGTGCCGCTACCTCCCCGGATAGCACGGCCTTTTTGAACCTCGGATATTAAATCTTTAAGAAAACAATTCGTCGATCATATTCAAGCGGCGGCTATGTCGCTCACCGTCAAATTCAGTATCCAAAAAGAGATCCACGATTTCCAATGCTTTGTCCACTTCCAAAACACGTCCTCCGATACAAAGAACGTTGGCATTGTTGTGACTGCGAGAATGCTTGGCAGAAAATGCATCCGATACGCAGACGGCACGCACGCCTTTGACACGGTTGGCGCAAAGCATCATACCAAGACCGGTTCCGCAAATAAGGATAACGCGGTCATGCTCGGGATCTTCGATTTTATCCAATGCTTTTTTTGCAAACACCGGATAATCAACAGACTCTTCGGAGTGCGTTCCGCAATCTTCATAAGTCACACCGCGCAAATCCAGATGCGCCTTTACTTTTTCCTTCAGTTGAAATCCGCCGTGGTCACAAGCTAACATTAACATTGTTTGATTCTCTCTTCTCTTTTTCTTTCTGCGCCGCTGGCGCGTAAATACAACGGTGCAAGTTGATCTGCTGTCACACCGCGCCCGTCCTTCAGCATTTGTTCTCCGACCAAAGCAACGCTTGCGGCACGTTGAACCATACGATTCGGGCTCGAAATTTGAATGTTTTTTGCAGAATTTCGGGTTTTGCAATGTTGATAAAACAAGGGCGCCCCGTCTCCGCACAAAACAACACTCTGATTTCTCCGGCTCAATTCTTGAAATAAATTTTCCGCATCAATGGCGCGATCCTCTGTAAGGCGCACGAGTTTCCCATCCTCGGAGGTGGAAAACAGTGCATTGTAAAACTCATTTCTGCGCGCATCCATCACCGCGCAAATGACTCCGCAAAACCCGAGTTCATTCCATCCCAACGCTTCAAGTGTGGAAACCGGTGCACAAAGTTTTTCCGTCCCAAGGGCAAGACCCTTTAAGGTGGAAATTCCGATTCGCACGCCGGTGAAAGAGCCGGGGCCCGCGCTGACGGCAAACGCATCGACCTCACCGATCGTAGTGCCCGCAAGCGCCAGCACCTCATCGATCATCGGAAGCAGGCGCACGGAATGATTGAGCGCATTTGTGCTGGAAATCTCCGATAAAATGACCCCATCTCTCAAAAGTGCCGCCGTAGCGGTCAGTGCGGCGGAGTCAAAGGCAAGAATCTGCATTAGTGTACCACCTTGATGATGCGTTGATCCCCTTGTTTGGGTTCAATGTAGATCGAATAGTCCACGTGAATATCGTTCGGTAAATGTTCGGCCCACTCACAGAGCACGGTTGCCTTCTGAGGGATATCGAAAAAACCGATGGATTCCAAATCGTCTTCCCCGCTCAATCGATAAAGATCCAAGTGATAAAGCTCATCACTATAGGCATTCATCACCGTGTAGGTCGGACTGGAAACTCGTGCGCTCGGCAAAAATTGTCCGACAAAGCCGCGAACAAATGCGGTTTTGCCCGCACCCATTCTGCCATACAAGGCGATAAAACCGTGCAGTTCCTTACTGAGGTCGGCTGCGATCGCCTCTGTTTCAGCGGGGCTGTTTGAGGTGAAAATCCGTTCCATCAAAACAGACCGGAAATCACGCCGTTTTCATCCACATCAATTCCGTTTGCAGCGGGAATTTTGGGCAAGCCGGGCATCGTCAAAATGCTGCCCGCATAGCAGACGAAGAAACCGGCACCGCTGGAAAGTGCCACGTCGCGAATGGTCAGCACAAAATCGCGCGGTCTGCCAAGCTCCTTCATATCATCGGAAAGCGAGTACTGCGTTTTGGCGATACACACGGGAAGATCTCGAATCCCCATCTTTTCAAATGCCTCGATGCTCTGCTTGGCAGCATCCTCGAGATGGATCTCGGAAGCACCGTAAATATTTTGTGCGATCGAACGAATCTTTTCTTCCACAGTAAGAGAAAGATCATACAACGAATGTGCCCGATTCTCCTTTTCGCACGCCGCAATGACAAGATCGGCAAGCTCCAAAGAACCCTCGCCGCCGTTTGCGAAAGCATACGAAACGGCGCACGGCACGGCATATTCGCGGCAAAGGTCAAAAACCACGGCGCGTTCTTCATCCGTATCCGTCGGGAAATGATTGATGCAGACGACTGCATTGACATCATACTTTTTCAGCGCATCCAAATGCGCGGCCAAATTGCAAACGCCGCGACGGACGGCAGAAACGTTCTCTTCGGACAAATCCGTTTTTGCAACTCCACCATTGTATTTCAAGGCACGCAGAGTAACGACCAAAACCACGGCATCGGGATAGCGGCCAAGCGCGCGGCACTTGATGTCCATAAACTTTTCAGCACCAAGCTCACTTCCGAAGCCCGCTTCCGTCACCGTATAATCGGCAAGTTTGAGCGCAAGCCGCGTCGCGCGCACAGAATTACAGCCGTGTGCAATGTTGGCAAACGGACCGCCGTGGACGAGCGCAGGAGTATGCTCCATCGTCTGCACAAGGTTCGGCATCAATGCATCCCGCAAAAGAGCCGTCATCGCACCTTCCGCATGCAGGTCGCGAGCGGTAACGGGATCGCCGTTCACATTAAATGCGACGATGATTCCGCCGAGGCGGCGCTTCAGATCCGCGAGATCGCGAGCCAAACAAAACGTCGCCATAATCTCACTGGCCGCCGTAATCTGGAATCGCTCCATACGAGTTGTTTCCTTACCGCTTTCCACCTCCGCGCGACGGAGAGCACGGTCGTTCATATCCAGACAACGACGGAAAAGGACGCGATTTTCATCGATATTCAGTTCATTTCCCTGGAAAATATGATTGTCGATCAAAGCAGAGAGCAAATTATTGGCGCTGGTGATCGCATGGAAGTCCCCTGTAAAATGCAGGTTGATGTCTTCCATCGGGAGAACCTGTGCATAACCGCCGCCGGTTGCACCGCCTTTGATTCCGAAAACAGGCCCCAATGACGGTTCACGCAGAGCGAGGCAGGCATTTAAGCCCTTCTTGGTCATCGCATCGGCCAAACCAATGCTCATCGTCGTTTTTCCTTCACCGGCAGGCGTGGGGTTGACCGCAGTTACCAAGATCAGTTTGCCGTCCTTGCGATCGGACAAGCGCTCAAAGCACGTGTCGGCAATCTTTGCCTTGGTCTTTCCGAAAGGCAATACCTCTGCTTCATTCACGCCCAGCTTTTCAGCAATGGATTCAATCGGCAACAAGGTTGCATTCTGCGCAATCACAACATCCGGCAACATGGAAAAACCTCCTAATAACATAGATATTTTATTATATCATACCAAGCAGTATATTTCAAGTGAGATCCCCTTGAAATTCGCCTTTATTTTCGAACGAAAATCGTCTTTTCGCCCGTGTAAATCACGCGGCCCGGCAAACGGGACGGATGGTGCTTCACAGCTTTCACACGCGTGTAATCCACCTCGCAACCGACTTCCGCGCAATCGCTCGGCACGCAAAGCCGCGCGGCAAACAACAAATCCTCATCTTTTACCGGCCGATCACCCTCAACGTGCAGGACTACGTGCGGACCGGGGCGATTTTTCACGTGGAACCACAGATCCAGTTTCGATGCAAGGCGAAACGTAATCTCCTCATTTTGAAGGTTGTTTTTTCCAACCAAAACAGGAAAGCCTCCGGGGCTTTCAAGCGTGGTAACACGCAAGGCAGGGTGCACTTTTTTCTTTTTTGAGCCGGGCAAATCCCCCTTCGCAAACCGCCGACCGTAATTCCACTCGGACACTTCTTTGCAGATCTGGTCTGCTTCCTCGGTCGTTTGCACACGTTTCAGTGCTTCTGCGATGCTCTGTGCATATTCCAGTTCCCCGCGAGTTGCCTCTATCTGCTCCTCGAGTGCTGCCAACGCGCGCTTTGCACGCTGATACTGCTTGTAGTACCGTTGAGCATTCTGGGCAGGTGTCAAACGCACGTCAAGCGCTATCTCTATCTCTTCTTGCGTCTCATAATGAACGGCGACAAGCGAAGCATCTCCTCGTTTGATCCGCCAGATCTCCTGCATGATCAAGTCTCCGGCAATGCGCTTTTCTTCCGCCCCCTTCGCCGCCTCCAGATCAGAGAGCTGGACGAAAAATTTGCGTTGCAATCGCTTTTGCGCCGACTTAAGCACCGATGAAGCGTGCTCCATCCTCTGGCGCAATCGTGCAACCTCCTCGCGCTCACCCTGGATCTGATCCATAAGCCGAGAAGGCGAGGCAAACTCACAGCAGGAAAGCCCCGCGTATTGCATCAGCGGAACATAGGAATATTCAGCCGCTCGACGCGGAGTGGAAGAATCGTCAAAATAGGCATAAAAAACAGTGTTTTTTGCAAAAAGTGCGTTTGACAGTGTGGATAAAAAGGAGGCAATTTGCGTTTTGCTTGCCATTTCCGCGCTTGCATTTACATCGCCGCAAAACCGAAACACAGCCTCTTTTGCAAGCACGGGGCCGATTCCCGCAATCCCCTCCAGAATCACCTGATGAGCCAAACGATTCGATGGCGCAGACGCAAGGGCAGATGAAAGCCGCTCACCCGCATCCGCCTCCAAAAGCGAAGTTGCTCCGTCCCTTTGGGGCGGCGGCGTATATTTCATCCCACAGAGAAGAGGTCGTTCCGGACTTTGGGCAAGATCCAAGGTGCGAAGCGCTCCGAGAATTACCCCTTCGGTATCGCAGAGAATCAAATTGGAGTTCTTCCCCATCGCCTCTAAATATAAAGTACGCAGTACCGGCTCACCGAAAGCGTCCACAAATTCAATATCCAGACGCAAAACACGCTCAAAGCCAAACTGCCTTGCGTCCAAAAAACGACCGCCCGCAAGATGCTTGCGAAGAAGCATACAAAACATCGGCGGCGTTTCGGGGTGCGGAATGCGACGCTCGGTCAAATAACAAAAGCCCCCCGAAGGGCCTGCGGAAAGAAACAGCGCGCGCGGCTTTTTGGCAGCACGAAATTCCAATACAAACGTATCCCGTGTGCATTGGAAAATCTTTTCCAAGCGAGAATCGGAAAGTTCTTCCCTTATCTCTCTTGCAATTGCAGATAAAAAACCAGCGTCAAATGCCATAATTCCCTCCGAAAAAAGTATAACATACAACTTAAAAAAACACAACCGCATCATACTCTTCGCCGAACAAGCATAAGCTTGAAAAGGAGGGTAATTATGAATGAACAAAACTCGATCAAATACACGTTTCAATCCCTGAGAGCGAAGCAAATCATCAACGCCGAAGACGGCGGCGTGCTTGGGCACGCAACGGATCTGGAGTTATCGGAGGACTGCAGCAAGATCCGAGCTCTGCTGCTGCCCGCCTACGGGAATCTTTTCACATTGATCCGCCGCGAACCGATGCGTATCCCCATCGGAAAAATTGAAAGCATCGGCGAAGATGTGATCCTCGTTCGACTCAACCGTTCGGATGAAGGGTTCAAATGAAAAGACTTTTCCTCTATTTTCTCATTTATCTGCTTCTTTCCGTTTCTTTTCTGATGACACTTGCCGATCACCGCCCGATCTCGGATGCGATCGACGTATTGACTAAGCAAGACATACCTGCCGATTCACAACCCGCCGCCGAAGAATTCGATGCACAAGAATTCTTCTCAATCCTTTTCAATCAAAAAGGGTCTCAAATTTGAGACCCTTACAGCTATGCTTTGTATTCAATTAAAGAGCAAAACAGTTCTTTGGCATAGCGATGCTCCTCCTCCGCTTCCGCAGCATCAAAGACACCGAGGGTCTTTGCTCTGCGCAAACATATAAGCGTGTCCTCCGGAAGTTCACGCAGTCCGGGCAAAGAGTATGCATCGAGCTTAGAAAGTTGATACGAGCAAGAATCATGCGCCTCTACCGGAACTTTTCCGTAAATTTCATCCAAAGACACCAAGACGCCGTGCTTGGATAACTCGTCATAAACGTCGGGACTCAACAGATAAATTTGGGCATCACCCGCAGCCACTTGCGTAACGTAACTTTCGATCTGTTCCGTCTTATCAATGAGAACCTGCTCATTCCCGTTCTGATCTACACCGGTAAAGTCATCAACGATGACAACGTTTTCAAGATACTGAACGTATTTCACGCCGTCCTCGTTGTAGTCTTCCTCCATCACTTCAGCGAGCGTGCTTTCCATGAGGTGCATGCTATCAAGGGAAAGCGACTTGGAACCGGAGTACATCACGATAACGTCTCCGTCCACTCTGGTGGCACACTGAACGATTCCCACCAGAAAAACGAAGACGAAGAACAGCCCGACCAAAGTAGGCCACTTATAGTGGTACCAATAGTTTTCAATCCACTCTCTTGGAGTCATTTTTATCCGATTTGACATAGAACCCCTCGGCCAAAACAAACCTTGTTATTTTTACAAAAGCCGCACATGGCAACACGTTATTCATCCGATTCTTCCGAAAATGCAAATGAGCCCGCGATCAACGTTGTATTTGTGAGATCAACCGCCAAAACACCGCCGTCAACCGTTCCGAACAGCTCGGAATCATCCGGCAAAAGAATGCTGCACTCCCCTGAAACGACTGCGGAGACAAACGGAATGTGACCGGCCATTACCGCAAGGCTCCCCTCTTCACCCCGCACAGAAAGCTTCAAACATTCACCGTCAAACAAATTTCCGTCAGGCGTTGAAACGGTCAGATGAAAGCTCTTCATGAATTCTCGCCCTTTGCGCGGGCAACCGCTTCATCGATCGTACCGACAAAGAGGAAGGCAGACTCGGGCAGATCATCATGCTTGCCTTCAATGATTTCCTTAAATCCGCGGATCGTCTCTGAAACGGGCACGTATTTCCCGGCAAATCCGGTAAACTTTTCCGACACATCAAAGGGTTGCGAGAGGAAACGCTGGATCTTGCGCGCACGAGAAACCAAAAGCTTATCCTCGTCCGACAACTCGTCCATACCCATGATCGCGATAATATCCATCAGTTCATTGTAGCGTTGCAAAATACGCTGAACCTCTTTTGCAACCGTATAATGCTCTTCCCCAACGATGTCCGGCGAAAGAATGCGACTGGAAGATTCCAACGGATCTACCGCAGGATAAATGCCTTGTGACGCAATGGAACGCGCCAAAACAGTTGTGGCATCCAAGTGTGCAAAAGTGGTAGCAGGCGCAGGGTCGGTCAAATCATCCGCAGGAACGTAAACCGCTTGAATCGAAGTGATAGAACCTTTCTTTGTGGACGTAATTCTTTCCTGAAGTGCGCCCATTTCCGTTGCAAGCGTAGGCTGATAACCAACGGCAGAAGGCATACGCCCAAGCAAAGCGGAAACCTCGCTGCCCGCCTGTGTAAAGCGGAAAATATTATCGATAAACAAAAGCACGTCCTGTCCTTCGTTGTCGCGGAAATATTCCGCCATAGTCAAACCGGAAAGACCCACGCGCATACGCGCTCCGGGGGGCTCGTTCATCTGACCGTACACAAGAGCAGTATTGGCCAAAACGCCGGACTGCTTCATTTCATTGTAAAGATCGTTTCCTTCACGCGTGCGTTCTCCGACTCCCGTAAAAACAGAAATACCGCCGTGTTGTTTTGCAATGTTGTTGATCAATTCCATGATCAAAACCGTCTTGCCGACACCCGCACCGCCAAACAAACCGATCTTTCCGCCCTTGGAATAAGGGCAAATCAAGTCAATGACCTTGATACCGGTCTCAAAAATCTCCGTACCGGTCGCCAATTCCTGATACTCCGGCGCACTCCGATGAATGTTCCAACGTTCCTCAACCACGGGAGCGGGTTCATCATCCACCGGATCTCCCAGAACGTTAAAAATGCGCCCAAGCGTTTCTCGACCGACAGGAACACAAATGGGGGCGCCGGTATCCGTCACACGAACGCCGCGCTGAAGACCGTCCGTAGAAGACATCGCGATGCAACGTGCAACGCTGTCCCCAATGTGCTGGGCAACCTCAACAGTCAACGTCCGTTCACCGATCGGAATGGTCAACGCATGATAGATCGTGGGAAGTTGGCCCTCTTCAAAACGAACGTCAACAACAGGTCCCATTACCTGAATAACTGTTCCAATGTGTTTTTCTGCCACGTTTCGTACCTCTTAATCTGTGCCTGCGCCGGCAACGATTTCCGTAATTTCTTGCGTGATTGCGCCTTGTCTCGCGCGATTATACGCAAGTTGCAGATCGTCGATCATCTGCTTTGCATTTTTGCCTGCAGAATCCATAGCCATTCGACGTGCCGATACTTCCGAAGCAAAGCTCTCGCGCACCGATGCCGTAATCTTTCCGGCCACGTATTCCAAGACCGCTCGATCCAATGCCGTCAAAAGATCCGGTTCAAAAATCGCACCGGCCAGTTCATCGCGGCACTCGGATGAAAGCGGCAATACCCATTTAACGGTTGCTTCTTGCGTAATCACCGAACGGTATCGCGTATATAGAATCCCAAGGCGATCAAACTCACCGTTTCGAAAATCCCGACAAAGCTTCTGTGCCATTGTGTATGCGCTTTGAAATGTAAAAGCCTCGGAAGAAATGGTCTGCGAACCATAGCGATCACAAGCACGTTTCCCAATGGGAAGGATCTCTGCGCCGGGATACTCGGCGGCAAGCCGAAAAGCATTTGCATTGTACCCGCCGGCCAGACCGCGATCTCCCGCGATCACGATCAATCGGGTACGCTCCCCGCCTCGCTTTCTTACATAAGGACTCTCCAGACTCTCTGTGTTTGCACAAAACAGGCCGATCACTTTGTCAAGCGATGCCTCATATGCTCTTGCCGCCAGCATTGCCTCATTGGCACGACGGATCTTTGAAGATGCCACAAGCTCCATCGCTTTGGTCAGCTGGAGAGTAGAAGAAACACTTCGCATACGCACACGAAGGGCTTTTGTATTACCGGCCATCGTTATACCTTCATCGACAAGAGGATTTGCTTGAGTTCTTCCTCATCAGAGGGCTCATATTCCCCACTTTCAATGCGATCAAGCCAATCCTTGTTCTGATTCTCAAGTTTTGCAAACAAACGCGCTTCGTATTCAGGTATATCCTTTACCGCAACTTCGTTCAGATAGCCCTTGGTTGCTGCATAAACGATTGCGACCTGACAGCCGACGCGCACGGGGGCATTGCGCCCTTGCTTTAACACCTCCACAATGCGTTCGCCGAGCGCGAGACGCATTTTGGTATCTGCATCCAAATCGCTTCCGAATTGAGCGAAAGACTGCAATTCTCGGTACTGAGAATACAGAAGCTTTAATTCACCGGAAACTTTCTTCATCGCCTTGAGTTGGGCGGAACCGCCCACACGACTCACCGAAATACCGGGGTTGATCGCAGGCATAATACCGGAATGGAACAGCTCCGTTTCCAAGAAAATCTGACCATCGGTAATGGAGATCACGTTGGTCGGAATATAAGCAGAAACGTCGCCCGCCTGTGTTTCGATAATGGGCAAAGCCGTAATCGAGCCCCCGCCGTATTCCTTGGCAACACAAGCAGCACGCTCCAAAAGACGGGAATGCAAATAAAAGACGTCGCCCGGATATGCCTCGCGTCCCGGAGGCCGCCGAATGAGAAGCGAAAGAGCGCGATAAGCAACCGCGTGTTTGGACAGATCATCGTAAATGATCAAAACGTCCTTGCCTTGTTCACGGAAATACTCAGCCATCGCACAACCGCTGTACGGTGCAATGTACTGGAGCGGTGCGCTCTCGGCAGCGCTTGCGGAAACAACGATCGTATTGCGCATTGCATCATTGCGGATCAATTCACCCACAAGCTGAGCAACGGAAGTGCTTTTCTGACCGATGGCAACATAAACACAGATCACGCCGCTGTTCTTTTGATTGATCATTGTATCAATCGCAATTTCCGTTTTACCGGTTTGGCGATCGCCGATGATCAACTCACGCTGACCGCGGCCGATCGGTATCATACTGTCGATGGCTTTGATACCGGTCTGAAGCGGAACGCTCACGCTCTCGCGTTGAATGATACCCGGAGCGGGAGATTCGATCGGGCGAAAGCCGCTGTGCAAAATCGGCCCTTTCCCATCGATCGGCTCGCCGAGCGCATTGACAACACGCCCGAGAAACGCCTCACCGACGGGAACGGAAACAACCTTCCCCGTGCGATGCACGCCGGTACCCTCGCGAATATCGTTGCGATCCGAAAGAATAGCAACGGAAACGGTCTCTTCTTCCAAATTCTGTGCAACACCGAAAGAACCGCCGTCGAACTCGAGAAGCTCATTGGCCATACAATTCCGCAATCCCCAAACGCGGGCAACACCATCGCCGACCAAAATGACCTTGCCTGTTTCGGTCATTTCGACGCGGGCGTTATAATTCTCAATTTGTGCTTTGAGAATATTGCTGATTTCCTGCGGCTTATTCATCGACTCATCACATCCTTTACAACACGCAGACGGCGCAAAAGCGTCCCGTCATACGTTTTTCCTTCCACTTCGATCTTGACACCGCCGATAAGGGAAGGATCAATCCCATAAATCGCCTCAACCTCTTGACCGAACATCGATTGAAGCTTCTTTTGCAGTTTCTGCTTCTGCTCATCGTCCAGTTCATAAGCAGATACAACAACTGCTTGTACCTTTCCGGATAAAGCGCGGGCAAGGGCTGTAAACTCACCCACACAGTCAAGCAACGCATCAATGCGCCCGTTGTCGCAAAGCAACTTTACAAATGAGACGATCTCTTCACAAAAATGCGCCCCAAACGCTTCATCGATCAGTCCTTTGCGTTCGTTTAAGGAGATCGCAGGCGAAGCCAACAGATGCAGATAATCGGAATTATCTCGCAGCAGTTCTGCCAAACACTCCATTTGTTCCAAAAACATCGGAACGGCATCCTTCTCTGCCGCAATCAAATAGATTGCTTCCGCATATTCACGTTCAGCTCTTGCCATTATCAGCTCCGTCTAAATCATCCAAAAAACGATCGATCAAATCGCGATGATCCTCACTCTTAACCTCGCGTTCCAAGAGTTTTTGCGCGAGTGCGGCTGATACATCCACAATTTCTTCTTTGATTGTTTCTTCCGCCTTGCGTCGCTCCAAAAACGCGTCCGTCTCGGCTTGTCGAAGAATACCGTCCGCCTTTTTGCGTGCATCAGCAATCAGTTCCTCTTCCCGTGCATTTGCAGTCGCAACGGCATCGCGAATCAGATTCTGAGCCTCAGTCTCGGCATCGGCAAGCTTTGTTTCATACTCCGCCTGCGCGGCAAATGCCTTTTCCTTTGCTTCTTCGGCTACGCGGTAAGATCCCTCAATCGTTTCTTGGCGTTGATCCAACACGCGACGCACACGGTTATACAAAAAATGCTTCACGATCAAAAACATCAGCAAAAGGTTGAGCAAAGCCGCAACAATTTGCCAAAGGTTAACCGAAATTACAGGTAAACTTTGCATTTACTTCATCGAAACGTCAAGCGTTAAAAGACTTAATTGCGTTGACCAAAACATCAACCATCAAGTTCGGTGCAACAAAAATCAGCAAAATCGCAATAACGAGCGCATACAGACCCGTGGTTTCCGCAACCGCGCAACCCATCAGCATCGTCGTAGTAACAGCGCTCTTGGATTCGGGCTGGCGTGCAATCGCTTCACAAGCTTTTGCGACGGCCTCACCTTCGCCGATACCGGGACCGATACCCGCGATCATTGCAATACCCGCGCCAAGTGCGCAGCAGCCGAGAATAATACCAATTGCAAGTTCCATTTTTCATTCCTCCAATGTTTAAAGAGTGTTCTGTTTTTTTGCGCGCCGTTTGGCACGTCTTCGTTCAAATTCATCTAAATCAAATGCTCCTGCCACATACAGCATAGTCAGCATCGCAAAAATGAAGGCCTGTAGCAATCCGCTGAAAACGTCAAAATAAACGGACAAAACAGCAGGAAGACCGACTTGTAAAATCGGAAAATCAGCGAGCATTCCGGGAAGATTTTGCATAATCATGGAAGATACGCCCCCCAGACCGGCGGCGATCAAAACCGAAACAACAGACCCTGACAAAACGTTTCCGTAATGGCGGAAGGCCATTGAGATCGGTGTTGCAAATTCCCCAATGATATTTACCGGCATCAAAAACGCCACCGGTTCCGCCAAGCCCTTAACGTAATGCCAAAGCCCGCACTTCAGTTTATAATACGTAATGATAAGGAAAACGAGAAGAGCCCAGCCACCTACGACATTGACATCGGAAGTGGGTGCATAAAGCCCGAACAAGGTAATCAAACTGCTGAATGCGGACAGACACATGATCGCCATCACAAACGGAACAAAGCCTCGAAAATAATCTCCCATATTTTCGTGAACCAATTGCTCCACTTTTTCCACAGCCATCTCCGCCAAGTGTTGACGTTTCAATACTACGTGTTCGCCGAGACCGTGCGTCATATAAAGGCAGAAGAAAAACAGCACCACGGTAACAAGCAGTGAGTTGATCTGTGATTCCGTGATCGGCATTGACTGCCACGGCATCGGTATCTCAAAAAAAATACGTGCGCCCGTGATGGAAACGCCCTCGCTTGCAGGCTTCGTCAAAATTTGCAGCACAATGCCGATGACGATCGGAACGATCATCATCAAAACGTAGAACACGTCTACTACATAAAAGCGCAAATTCTTTTTTATCAAAGCAAATACCTCAAAACTCAATCTTTCTCCATCGGAAACAGTCCCCGAAACAAAAGCGCAACGCGAGGAAACAAAAACGGTATCACAACTGCCAAAACGTGAAAGGCGGGGCAAAAATAGCCGATGACCGCAACAACGATCATTGCAAAATAGCGCCCCGTTTGCGAAAACCGCATCATATTTTTAGCTTCCTGCGGCTCCTTCCCGAGCGCCTTCTGAACGCTGAGCGCCATAAAAAAGAAATTTGCCACAGCAGAAACAGCACCGAGCAAATTACCGAACAGCACCGTGAAATCCCAAGCGTCGATGATCAAAAACACCGATTGCATCAACACGCTTAAAATCAGCACAAAAGCGGCAATATAGAGTGTTTCCCGTTTAATAGTCGGATCGATTTTTTTCATTTTTTCCATCCTAATCCAATTTAGGATTATTATATCACAAATAACAAGACGAGACAAGGGGATAAAAAAATTTACATTTCTGTTTTGAACAAGTTTTCGCAAAGTCAACAGCGGTCCCCCGCAGTCGCAATTCCCGCTTGCAAGTCAGATATTATTCCAAGAAATAGCTCTCTCTTCACTCAAGGTATCCAAAGCGTTTTCGCAGATAGATCAAGCAAAATCCGGTTGCTGTGACAGAGCTATACCTATCTCTGCATAACTTTCAGAAAAAATTATTAGATATGATGAAAGGGACGTGCAAACAGCACGGCGCCCGCTCTTTTGGTCTATCATAGCGACTTTCTTTGCAAATTTCTTTGTGAAAATCGGCTCTGAAACAGGGTTTTAACGATATAAGCTTCACAAATTGGCACAGCTACCGGAGTTCATTGAACCATATCAATCCGAAGGTTTCATTGTGCGGACTACTTTTGTATTTTCACGAATTGCCTTATATAATCATGAAGATTTATAAAGAGTCTTATATAAAAGAAAAAAAGTCATAAAGATTCTATAAGAATCGTTATAACTCATGAAGATTGCGGAAATATTGAAAAATTCATATTTTAGTGTTATAATGAGAAAAAAGTGAGGTGCTATCTTTGTGAAAATACACGGTGTAAAGCGCGAATGGTCTCACCCTATTTTTTGTATGAAAAAGCATTATTGCCCCTATTGTAGTGAGAAGTTAGAAAAAACGAAAACGGAAACGATTGTTAATTCAAAATCGGAAGAAGCAAAAAACTATGATTTCTCAAATGGTGATGGTTTTTTAGTCGGAAATATAAAATTCATTCGAACTGTTTTTCGTTGCAACAAATGTGATAAGACCTACACCATAAAAGAAGTTAAAGAAAACGATATTGCCATCAACCGATGGAAATAAGAATGGATAGATTGTAATGTTGAATAACAAAATGTTGCGAGTTCTTTGTTTGCTTTGTGTGGTTGCTTGTTTAATATCTTTGTTTGGTTGTTCAAAAGAAAAACCTAATGATGCCATTGTAACATATCACGAAGATGTTTCTGCCATTGCTGATTTCAAGTGTGTTTGTTCAACCGACCATGAAACAGAGTTTGTTATAGAAAATGATGAGGCAAAAGCATTATATACATATATAATGGAGCAATGGGAAAAGGCAGAGGAAACCGAAGTTGACAGAACTGAACAAGATGACATTTACCTTTCTTTCCAAGACGGAGAGCCTTTGCTTATTTTGAGTCAAGAACCCAAAGCAGAAATATCCGATGCTCTCGCAGTATCAGATGAGCATTTTTACGGTGACTTTTGGATTCTCGAAAATGACTATATGGTCTTTACCGCTATGCCGATGACCTCTTTCCAAAAATATTATAAAATGCCCGAAGGCACATATGATAAAATTGCCGAGTTGGTAAAAAAGTAACCTATAAAACAGCAAAACACCCTATGACTTTTTACGGTCATAGGGTGTCTTCATTTTTTCATTTGTCGTAAATGTGTCGTAAATCGGTTTTTGTTGGGTTTTGAAAACCCTGAAATACCGCTGTTTTACGGCATTTTCTTAATCGAGGGGTTTCATTGTGGGGATCTACCGCTCTAAAGTCCGATTAGTTTAGGTAACGCTCGATAAGTTCCGCTCTCAATTTCTCTCATTTTGCACGTGGTTACGATAACTTCCGATAGGTTAAGATTGTGGAATTTTTTTGGTTTAAGTTGTGGCTTAAATTGGGTTAAATTCACTTTTGAAAAAAATGTCGGTTCTTTTCAAAAAAATTAAAATATATCTTTGTGTTTTCCAGCTCCCACCACTCTTTTATTTCGGCAGGACGGGAATCCAAATCATAAATTCGTGCTCCATCCAAAGCCAATAAGAACGGAGAATGGGTAGCAATCACAAACTGACAACCACAATAGCGTGCCATCTCCTCCAACATTTTAACAAGTTCCAATTGCATTTTAGGCGACATGCTGTTTTCCGGCTCATCTAAACAATATAAAGTATCGTTTTTTAACTTTTGCTCAAAGTATTGCAGTGCGGTTTCACCGTTACTGTTCAGTTTCACTTCGTTTCCTACAGTCTTACGAATAAACTGTCTGCGTGATACAGACTTTTTCCGAGCGAGCACCTGTAACCGCAACGCTTCATAGTCCTGCATTCCCGAGAATTTCACTGTTTCACCAAATTTGAGATTTGCCCACTCATCTTTCGCAGTTTCTTTACTCTCAATGATTTCGTTATTATTTGTGCGAACAGTAAGCATATAGTCAAAAATATCATCACTGGTGATGATCCTGCTTCCGTTTGGTATGCGATGTTCAAATCCTTCATCATCATATCCAAGTGAGTATTCACAGTTTTTTACATAGGATGCAAACATTTCGCTGGAGTTATAGGGTGCAATACGATTCATCTTTAACTTTTCGGCTATCAAATTAAGAAGTGTGCTCTTTCCCGATCCGTTTCCACCATACAGAATCGTAATTTTCTTAAATCCGATTTCAAACAAATCTTTCTCCGCAAATAGACCACACGGATACGGATTGTCCACATATCCATAGGGACCACCATTTTCCGCCGCTCGGTCAGCCAACAAATCATCTTCCATATCGATCGGCAATGTGAATCTTTCCAAATACATAGTGTATTTCACTCCCTTTTATAAAATATAGTAGCACAATTGATGTCCCATAAACAGGACATACGCATCGATTGGTTTAACTTTTGGTTTGACATTATGAAACAACCCAAGATATCGGCAGATATCTTGGGTTATCATAACTTATCAGTCTAACGGTTTCATCGTGGGGAAAAGTTTCTCCCACGATTCATATCTATTCATATTCATTCAAACTCTTGATTTTGCTTGTTTCTCTTCGCTTCATATCCATTCATATTGCTTCGAGAAAAAAACAAAATTGTTGTCAAATTGATGTCTCAGCAGA
>JAZRZY010000058.1:0-12758 GCA_045601605.1 Eubacteriales bacterium | reverse complement strand
CATCCACACCTGATGTGGTGCTTGAAAAGCCGGTAGTGGATGAAGCCGTTGCACCTGAGCGCATCGAAGTCTTTATGATGGGACTGAAAACGCTGACCCCGACAGAACGGGATATCTATGATGCGTATATTGCCAGAGTTACCACCAAGGAGATTATGGCAAATATGAACATTAAGGAATCAACCTTGAAATATCACAATCGAAACCTTTACGGGAAATTGGGTGTATCCTCCCGTAAGGAACTGCTTGAAATACATAAGCATATTAAATCCGTACAAGCTGCGTTTGAGGAAGCAAACAATGTCACTGGCAAATAGGTTAAATCAAATAATTGACGAACAGAAGATCTCCAAGCGTGTGTTTGCAAAACGGGTTGGGGTTTCCGAAAACTATGTATACACGCTGACCGGCGAGAGTAATAAAATCACAACGCTCTCTCCGATGCTCGCAAAGGTCATTGCGATGGAGTTCGGCTATGATGCCGAGTGGATCTTGCATGGGGACAAACAGGTATGACAAAAGCCGAATGAGTTGGGCCGCTCATTCGGCTTTTTTTGTGACAGTTTGAATGTTCAATTTTGGCTGCAACAGATCAATGGATTTCTGAGGCATATTTAGAATGTTACACTACTCCTTTCTAAAACCGCCCGAAACCCCGTTTTTGACACCCTTGCGTATCTCGGTCAAAGGGAACGTTCTGCGTCCGAGCCTTTACCGTTCAAGCAGGGGCTTTTTCAAAATTTCTTCTTTTCGGTCTATCAGGTCGTTTGTTGCCAATGCCGCCTCAAGCACATCTGTGCCAAGTCTGTCGATTGCTGCGCCAAGACGCTCCTTAACGTAACCGTTTTCTTTATACCAAAGCAGAACCTTTTCAACAACGACGGGGATCTCTTGTGCCGAATATACACCGCCGAGCAAGGTTCCCATCCGCTGTGTTTTTCCCCAAGTTCCGCCCACAAATACGCGACAGACCGAGGAGGCCTCCTTGGGAACGGCGCCGAAGGGGCATTTTCCGACGCAAACACCGCAACTCGTGCATTTGTCCGTGTCAATGATCACTTTTCCGTCAACAACGGACACAGCCTTTGTCGGACAACTTTCGAAAACGGCGCATTTTTTGCAACCGCGGCAAAGCTCGCCGTCGAAGGAGAACACCTTGCAGCCTTCGATGCCCACGTCATTCAGGCTCGGCTTCATACAGCTGTTCGGGCAACCGCCGACGCCGATCTTGAATTTGTGCGGAAGCTTAACGTCGCGCATCCCGATGTAAAACTTATCGTAAAGAACCTTGGCAAGATCCTGTGTGTCGATCGTTCCGTAAACGCAGGTCGTTCCCTTACAAGCGGTAACGGGGCGAACCTTTGCGCCCGTGCCGCCAAAGTACAAGCCGCGCTCTGCCATAAACCGTTCTGCTTCGGGAATTTTATCAAACGGAATACCGACGATCTCGGCGGCAAGCCGTGCGGTAAAAATCACTTTTCCGTTTCCGAATTTTTCAGCACACTCTGCAATTGCGCATAGCTCTTCCGATGTAAAAAGTCCCGCAACCGTTACGACTCTTCCGGAGAAGCAGTCGGTGCCTCGGTTTCTCAAAAAGCCTCTTGCTTTCACGCTTGTGATTTGTTCACCCGTCAGCATTGCCGTTCACCTCGTTTTCGTTGACTTCCTTCCGTTTCTGATATAATATTACATTACATACGATTTGTCAACGAATCCCGCCCGCCGAGAGGATCTATGAAAACCTACAACGTCTTTCTTCGCGCGACTGCCCTCGCGTTGCTTGCGGCAACGCTGTTTTTCTCCGCAGCCTGTCAGGCAACGCCCCCCAAAAGCGACGCAAACGCCGTCACGTTCACCGACGCACTCGACCGCGAAGTGCGCGTGCCCAAAAAGCCCGCGCGCGTCGCCGCGCTCCTCGGCAGCTTTGCGGATATCTGGACGCTTGCCGGCGGCAAGCTTTGTGCCGCGGCGGAGGATGCTTGGGAGGGCTTCGGTCTGGTGCCGGGCGGTGCCGTCAATCTGGGCGGTGCACATTCACCAAGCCTTGAACTTTTGATCTCTGCCGATCCCGATCTTGTCCTTGCAAGCGCTTCGACCGCCTCCAACGTGGAGATGAAAGAAACGCTTGAAGCCATGGGAATTACGGTTGTTTATTTTGACGTGGACAATTTTGACGATTACCTGTATATGCTAAACGTTTGCACCTCTCTCACGGGCAGAAAAGATTTATATGAGCAAAACGGACTTGCCGTTCAAGCGCAAATCGACGAGATCAAAGCCCGGTATGCAACCGCCGATATCCCCGAGGGAGAACGAAAAGTTCTGCTGCTTCGCGCGGCGTCAAGCTTTGTAAAGGCAAAGGGAAGCCGCGGCACGGTGCTCGGCGAGATGCTTTGCGATATGGGCTGTATAAACATTGCCGACAGCGACGAGGCGCTGCTCGAAAACCTGAGTGTGGAAGCCATCCTTCGCCAAGAGCCGCACCATATTTTCGTAGTCACGATGGGAAGTAACACCGAGGCGGCAGAACAGTCGCTTGAAAATCTGATAAAGGAGAACCCGGCCTGGAATACGCTCGGCGCGGTAAAGAACGGCAGACTGCACGTAATGGACAAGGCGCTGTTCAACTTAAAGCCGAACGACAGATGGGCAGAGTCGTACGAAATCCTGTATGAAACGCTTACCGAAAAATAAAATAGCCCGCGTATATGCGGCGGCGATTCTTTTGCTTTTTGTTTCTGCCGTCCTCGGCACGTTCCTCGGATCGTCGGGGGTCCGTCTCTCGGATGTCTTTTCGTCTCTTGCAACGGGTGATATGGAAAGCCCCGCAGCAAGAATCCTCCTCTACGTCCGATTGCCCAGAATGCTTTCGGGACTTCTGTGCGGTGCGGCACTTGCCGCATCGGGCGCGGTCATTCAGGGGGTTTTTGCAAACAGACTTGCCTCTCCGAGCATCATCGGCGTGAATGCGGGCGCGGGGCTTGCCGCCACGCTTTGCTCGGCGAGCGGCATCGTTGGAGGCTTCAGGCTTTCTCTGGCTTCCTTTGGCGGCGCATTCTTGGCGGTGATGCTTGTGAGCCTCGCCGCAAAGAAGTGGGGGGCATCGCGGGGAACGGTCATCCTGATGGGCGTGGCACTAAATGCATTGCTCGGAGCAATATCCGATACCGTCACCACCTTCAACCCGGAGGTCAGTGTGATGAGCAACAGTTTTAAGATCGGAGATTTTTCATCGGCGACCTACGCAAAGCTAATCCCTTCTGCCATCATCGTTTTGGTGTCCGTCTCGGTGTTGATAACCCTTTCAAACGAGCTTGACGTGCTGACGCTCGGCGACGAAAACGCCAAGGGGCTTGGTCTGAACACAGGCGCTCTGCGGGTGGTGTTCTTGTTGCTGTCGGCACTCTTGGCAGGCGCGGCGGTCAGCGTTTGCGGACTTCTTTCCTTCGTCGGACTTTTGGTGCCGCACGCACTCAGAAGAACGGCAACGTCCGAATCAAAGCATTTGATCCCGCTTTGCGCCTTGTTTGGCGCAGGCTTTGTCTCTCTTTGCGATACACTCGCAAGAGTGACGTTCGCGCCCTACGAATTGCCGGTCGGAATTATTATGGCATTTCTCGGTGCGCCCTTCTTCGTTTTTATTCTGATCAAAGGAAAAGGCGGACACCGCAATGCTTGAACTGAAAAAGATATCCGTCGGATACGGAAAAACATCCGTGCTCAACGGTGTAGATGCAGCCTTTGAAAAAGGAACGCTTACAAGTATTATTGGCACAAACGGTTGCGGCAAAAGCACGTTGCTCAAAGCAATGCTCGGTATTTTGCCGCTGTCGGGCGGCGAGATCGTTGTTGACGGAACCAATTTGCAATCCATGAGCAGAAGCGAACTCGCAAAAAGGGTTGCGTATCTGCCACAAGGCAAAAACACGCCCGATATGACGGTGGAGCAGATGGTCCTGCACGGGAGATTCCCGCACCTTTCCTATCCGAGACGATACAAAAAAGCCGACCTGGATCTTGCAAGAAAGGCGATGCAAGACGTTGGTATTTTCCATCTTGCACACAAGCCTTTAGATACGTTGTCGGGCGGTATGCGACAAAACGCCTATATCGCAATGGCGCTGGCTCAGGATACGGATTACGTTCTTCTTGACGAGCCTACCACTTATCTTGACGTTGGACACCAGATCGAATTGATGAAGCTTTTGCGAAGGCTTGCCGATAGGGGCAAAGGAATTCTGACCGTAATGCACGATTTGCCCTTGGCCTTCGGCTTTTCAGACAAAATTGCCCTGATTTCCGATGAACGCTCGATTATAACTAAAACGCCGAATGAATTCAGCACGTCTCCGATCATGGAAAAAACGTTCGGTGTTCAGATAAAATACGTCGCCGAAGAACAGCGCTATTATCTTGTATAATGGTGCACTTTTGTGCTCTTGTAACGCAACCCGCGACTTGACGTGCAACACCGATTTCCTTATATCTACAAAAATCTCCTTTTTTACAGATTTGTCCCGTGAGTATCTGCAAAACAAGGCGATCTATCCTGCGTGAATTTGCTTTTGAGCACGAATATGCTACATTAAACACAAAAGCGAGGTGAAATTCACCTCGCTTTTTCTTTTGCTCTGTTTGCGCCCCAAAAACGAGCAAAGCCCAAACGACAGGTCACAGCTTGGAGTTGATCTCGTTGATGCTCCTCTTGGTTTGAACGCTGTTATACGCCGCCACGCCGGAGAACACGGCGCCGACGGTTGCCGCTTCAAATGATCGGGGCGATGTATCCGCGCTCGCTGAGCTCTTTGCCGATCCGATCCAAGATCTCCTCCGATTCGGCGCGAACCGTGTGATAATGATAGCCGCCGGTGATGTTCATCAGCTCGGTGGATTTTCCCGTTCTGACGCCCTCGATGAATTTTTGCACCTCGAGGCGGGAAAAGATGTTGAGCTTTGCAACCACGCGGCCATAGACCTTGTGCCAAACGAAAACGTCTGCCACCGTGCCGCCGAGGTCAACGATCAGGTTCAGCTCGTCCTCGGTCTGCTGTGTGGTGTGATGAAGCTTGAAGACGCGCTCCTTCAAGGGCGATTTTTGGACTACGTAGCCGTTGTGCGTGGAAAGAATGCCGTAGCCCGCCTCCTTCAACGCGTTGATGTCCTGAACGATGCTCTGTCTGGAGACCCCGAAGCGCTCGGAAAGCTCGCCACCGGACACAGCCCGCTCCTCGGACAACAAAAAGTTTGCGATTGCAGCCCGTCGCCCGGTTGCTTTCATGAATTCACCCCTTCCGACTCAGACCGCGTGCAGATTTTTCAGCGAAAGATCCAAAATGGGAGAAGAGTGCGTAAGGGCGCCGCTGGAAATGTAATCGACGCCGATGTCCGTAAGCCTTGCCACGTTCTCCTTGGTCACGTTGCCGCTGCACTCGATCTCGGCTCTGCCCGCGGCAAGTCTTACCGCCTCTTTCATCTCCTCCACACTCATATTGTCCAGCATGATGATGTCGGCACCGGCCTCCAAGGCCTCTCGGAGCATCTCAAGGTTCTCAACCTCAATTTCGATCTTCCGCACAAACGGCGCATATTCCTTTGCCATCGCGATCGCTTCCTTGACGCCGCCTGCGGCACCGATGTGGTTGTCCTTTAAAAGGATCCCGTCGCTGAGGTTGTAGCGGTGATTGTATCCGCCGCCGACCTTCACGGCATATTTCTCGAAGATCCTCATACCCGGCGTGGTCTTGCGGGTGTCGAGAAGCTTGGTCTTTTTGCCGCGGAGCAGGTCGGCGATCTTGCGGGTATAGGTTGCGATCCCGCTCATACGCTGCAGAAAGTTCAGCGCAACTCTCTCCCCCGAGAGCAGAACGCGGATGTCTCCGCGCACAACGCCGAGCTTTTGTCCTTGTTTCACCGCGTCTCCGTCCGAGCAGGCGAAAGTGACTTCCGTCTTTTCGTCCAACAGCTCGAAGACCCGCCGAAACACGTCCAGTCCCGCGATCACTCCGTCCTCCTTGCAAATCAGCTCAACCTCGCCGAGACGGGCGACGCGCATCACGGAATTCGTGGTGATATCCTCGCTTGTGAGATCCTCCTGCAGGGCCTGCAGGATCAAGTTGTCTGCGTTCAATTTCATCGAAATATCATTCATGAGCATTTCTCTCCTTTTCGATCGCTGCCAAAACCAATTCCTTGTATCTTTCTTGATAGCCTTCATATTCGGCTGCATCAACGACGATCTCCTCGGACGGCGCCGCAGGGGAATAATGGCGTCCGATGTGCTGTGCCGCCCGCTTTGCGAACACAAGGCTTTCAAGCAGGGAGTTGCTTGCCAGGCGGTTTCTGCCATGCACGCCGTTACAGGCGGTCTCGCCCGCCGCATACAAACGGCAGACCGACGTCTTGCCGTATCCGTCAACGTCGATACCGCCCATAAAGTAGTGCTGAGCCGGCACCACGGGGATCGGCTCGCGGGTGACGTCGTAGCCCTCCTCGAGGCAACGCTGACAGATGTTGGGGAAATGGGCCCTGATCTCTTCTGCGGGGATGGGTGCCATCGAAAGACGGACGTATTTGCTTCCCTCTTTTTCCATTTCGGCAAAGATGGCGCTTGCAACCGCGTCGCGCGGCAAAAGCTCGTTGACGAAGCGCTCGCCCGCGGCGTTGAGCAAAATCGCCCCCTCGCCGCGCACCGATTCGGAGATCAAAAACGCGCGCCCCTCCTTTTCCGTATAGAGCGTCGTCGGATGGATCTGAACGTAATCGATGTTGCGAAGCTTGATGCCGTGCTTCAGCGCCAGCGCGATCGCGTCGCCGCAAAGATGCCGATGGTTCGTGGAATGCTCGAAGAGACCGCCGATGCCGCCGGTCGCAAGCACGGTGTAATCCGCCGTGATCGTCGAGTAGTTCCCGTTTTCGTCGTGCCCGACGATGCCGCGGCACTCCTCCTCGGCGAGGAGAAGATCGACCATCGTATAGTGTTCCAGCACGGTGACGTTCTTCCTGCTCTCGACCGCCTCCAGAAGGCGGGAGGTGATCTCCTTGCCGGTCTCATCCTCGTGAAAGAGGATGCGCGCCGCAGAGTGTGCGCCCTCTCTCGTATAGACGAACTCCTCTCCGTCTCTCTCAAAGCGAACGCCGAGCGAAACAAGATCCGAGATCACGTCGCCCGAGCAGCGGATCATCGTGCGAACCGAATCGGGATCGTTCTCATAATGTCCCGCCTTCATCGTGTCCTCATAAAACGCATCGTAATCCGCTTCGTCGCGCAAAACGCAGATGCCGCCCTGTGCAAGGTACGAGTCGCTTCTGTGCGCCTTGTCCTTGGTTAAGACGACGATGCTCTTTTCCTCGGGAAGGTTCAGCGCGCAGTAAAGCCCCGCAACGCCGCTTCCGACGATCAAAACGTCTGTTTTCATCTTACTTTGCAAGCTCCAGCATTCTCTCAAGCGGCTTCAATGCGCGCACGCATACCGCCTCGTCCACCAAGACCTCCCGATCTTCTGCTTGAAGCACCGAAAGAACGGCCTCGGGTGTATTCCGTTTCATATCCGCACAGCACGGATGCGGCGCAGGGTAATAAAACGCCTTCTGCGGGTTATCCACAGTAAGTTTCGCATCCACACCGCCCTCGGTGCAGATGATGAACTCCCGCGCCTCGCTTTTTTCGGCGTAGGCAATGATGTCTGCCGTGCTGCCGACGTAATCCGAGAGCGCGATCACTTCCGCCGCGCATTCCGGATGCGTCAAAACCTCAGCCTTCGGGTGCTTTTTCTGTTCCGCCGAAACCTGCTCTGCCGTGATCCTTGCGTGGATCGGGCACGCGCCGTCGTTGAGGAAAATCCGCTTCTCCGGCACCTGTTCCGCCACGAACGCGCCGAGGTTGTGATCCGGAAGAAAGAAAATGTTTTTGTTCGGAAGCGCACGCACGATCTTCACCGCGTTGGAAGAGGTCACGCACACGTCGCTTTGACACTTCAGCTCTGCCGTGGAATTGATGTAGCAGACCACCGCGAGATCCTCGTATTTTCGGCGCATTTCGTCGATTTTTCCCTCTGCCACCATATGCGCCATCGGGCAATCCGCCGTCAAGTCGGGCATCAGGACCTTTTTTTGAGGGCTCAGAATTTTTGCACTCTCGCCCATAAACCGCACCCCGCAAAACACGATGATCTCAGCATCGCTTTGTTTTGCGATCTTGGCAAGATAAAACGAGTCTCCCACATAATCGGCAAGCTTTTGCACCTCGGGCGGAGCATAGTAGTGCGCGAGAATGATCGCATTCTTTTCTCGTTTTAATCGGTTGATCTCTTGTTTCATCGTTTTTCTTCCTCACGATACGAACCTTTTTGACATGCCTGCCATTATACCACCCACCTTTACATCTGTCAACTTATCTGTAAAGTTTTTCGGCAAGCAAGCCGCAAAAAAGCGAGGTGGCTCGCACCTCGCTTTTCGCTTATTCTTCGGGTTCGGCGGCAACCTTGTGCCGCTGGATCTTCATGGTCGTGGTCTTGGGGAAGGGCTTTTTGCGGATCTTGACGCACTTGACCTGACGGAAGCCTGCAAGGCTTGCGTTGATGCGCTTGACCTCGGTGTTGAAATACTCCAAAAGCGCCTCGTCTCCCGCGATGCCGCGCTCCTCAAGAGCGGCCTCGTCGGGGTGGATGATCGCCGTGAGCTGCTGGTGTCCGTCCGCGCGCTTGGTGGTGGTCACCATACAGTCACGGATGCCGAAGATCCCCTCAAGATATTCTTCGATCTCCTCGGGGAAAACGTTTTTGCCCGAATCGAGCACCAGGACGTTCTTCTTTCTGCCCGTGATATACAAAAAGCCGTTTTCGTCCACGTAGCCGCAGTCGCCCGTATAGAACCAGCCGCGCGGGGTGAGGACCTCTCGGGTTGCCTGCTCGTTTTTGTAATAGCCGAGCATCACGTTTCCGCCCTTGACGACGATCTCGCCCGTCTCGTCCGCAGGATCGTCGCGGTCGATCAAGATCTGCTGGCCGACGATGGGCAGACCGCAGGAGGCGTAATTGGTCACGTCGTGCGGGATCATCGCCACGCCGGGGGCGCACTCGGTGATGCCGTACGCCTGACTGACCTTGAGGCCGAAGGCTTCCATGTTTTCAACGAGCGAAGCGGGGCAGGCCGCACCGCCGGAGACGACGAGGCGCAGATTCCCGCCGAAGGCGGCAAGCACGGTGGCAAACAGCTTGCGGCGCACGTCGATGCCGAGGTGGCGAAGCGCGCCGGAGATCGCCTTAGCCGCGAGCAGAGTCTTTTCCTTGCCCTCCTTGCGCGCGGTCTCCAGAATCTTTTTGTACATCACGGAAAGCACCGTAGGCACCACGCAGATCACGGACGGCGCAAAGCGCTTGAAGTCCGAAAGCACGGCGGTGACGCGGTCGTTGATGGCAATGGTGCATCCGCGCAGAATGGCAACGAGAATGCCACAGCTCATCTCATAGGTGTGGTGCAAGGGCAAAATGGAGAGAAACACGTCGTTCTCGTTCACCGCCACGTACTTGATGCCTCGGTTGCAGCAGAACAGGATATTGCCCTGACTGAGCATGACCATCTTGGCGGTGCCCGTCGTGCCGGAGGTGAACAGCAACACCGCAAGGCGATCCACGTCGGGGCTCGGCTCGCTCTCCGCGCCGGAGAGGAGGAGGGCTTCGCCCGCCGAAGCAAAGGCGTCAAAGCCGACGCGCGTCTCTTCCTTCGGCGCGCATTTGCCTGCGGCAAGCCGAGCTTCCGCCGGAACGGAAAGCGAAAGGCGCACGAAGAGCTTTATGCCCGAAAGGCGCTCGTCCTCGGATTCAAACACCTCGCAAAAGGTGTCGGTATAAACGACTGCGTCGCAATCCGCTTCCTGCAAAAAGGCGGGGATCTGTGCGCGGTCCAGCTCGCGGTCCAAAGGGACAATGACGCCGCCCGCGCTCACCACGGCGAGGTAAGCGGCGATCCACTCGGGGCTCTTTTCCCCGATGAGGGCAACGTGAAAGGCAGCAAGTTCACGGGCGCGAAACGCACAGGCAAGCGAGCGCACAAGGTGTGCAAAACCGGCGTAGGTCACATGGCAATCCGCGCCGCCGCGGCGGTAGCGGAAGAGGTCTTTGTTCGGATACAGGCGCGCCGAATCGTACAGCATTCCGGGGACGGTCTTTGCCTCGGGTTGATCCAGCACCTGTGTCACAGGTTGTTTCTTCGCCATAACGGCTCCTTTCCGACTCCTTTGAGTTCGTGGCATTATACCACAAACCCCAAGGGAAGGCAAAGGGTTTTTGCGGCGTTCACAGAATGGTTACGAATTGTGTGTTTTCTACAACAAAAGCAAAAAAACCGCCCTTTTTGGCGGCTGACGGCAAAAAAATAACCCTTGATTGCGGTTTCTTTACACTCTCACAATCAAGGGTTATTTTTCACTTATCTTGATATCTAACATCCATTTAACCTCTCTTTCTACGGTCTCGATCCTCCCGTCTGTCTGCACCACTTCTTGAACAAGTCTCCGCTTTTATTCAAAGTCCCGTTCGGTGGGACAGCCCCTTCGGTGCATCGATCCCGACGATCATCAGATCGGGTGACTTCAATCTTTTAGACCGTTTTTGCAGAAGTCTCGGTCAGCATCCTGTACAATGGAATCACCTTTCCTTTCTGCACTTACAGTATATACAACTTTTACGCGTTTGACAATTCGCAAAACATCCAAACTTTTTCTGTCAACTTTATGCACAAGGGAGAACTTTCCTTCCGCCCCTTGACATCACCCGTTTCCTTCTGTTATACTGAGTGTGTTGGGGCAATGAAAAACCACCTGCAAACGGCAGGTGGTTTTTTCGTTTCTCAAGCCTGTCTGTAATGCGCCAAGAAATCCGTCAGGCGTGCGGTGGCGTCCTCCAAGACCTCTACGCGCGGCAGATACACCACGCGGAAGTGATCCGGCTCGCCCCAGTTGAAGCCGCGGCCGTTGATGAGCAAAAGCCGCTTTTCCCGCAAGAGATCCAGCGCAAACTTTTCGTCGTTGGTAATGTTGAACCTCTTCGTGTCAAGCTTCGGGAAGATATAAAACGCCGCCTTCGGCTTCACTGCGGAAATGCCGGGGATGTCGTTTAACGCACGGTAGATGTACTCGCGCTGTTCATAGAGGCGGCCGCCCGGCACGAGATAGCGATTGCCGCGCTGGATCCCGCCGAGCGCAGTCTGCACGATGGACTGCGCGGGAACGTTTGAGCAAAGGCGCATATTCGTCAGCATATTCAGCCCCGCGATGTAATCGCGCGCGATCTTTTTGTTGCCCGAAAGGATCATCCAACCGATGCGGAAGCCCGCGATCATATGCGATTTGGACAGCCCGCTGTAGGTAACGCAGAACAGGTCGGGCGCAAGGCTTGCGATCGAGATATGCTCCCCGTCGTCAAAGAGGAGTCGGTCGTAGATCTCATCGGAGAAGATGGCAAGCTGATGCTCGCGCGCCACCTGCACGATCTCTTCCAGGATCTCTCTGGGATAGAGGGCGCCCGTGGGGTTGTTCGGGTTGATGACGACGATCGCCTTGGTGCGGGGGGTGATCTTTTTGCGGATGTCGGCGACGTCGGGATTCCAGTCGGAGGCCTCATCGCAGAGGTAATGCACCGCGCGTCCTCCCGCAAGCGTCACACAGGCCGTCCAAAGCGGATAGTCGGGCGCGGGCACGAGCACCTCGTCACCCGAGTTCAAAAACGCAGACATACAGAGATTGATCAGCTCGCTGACGCCGTTGCCCGTATAGATATCGTCCACCGAGACGTTCGGAATGTTCTTGAGCTGTGCGTACTGCATGATCGCCTTGCGCGCCGTGAAGAGCCCCTTGGAATCCGAATAGCCCTCGCACTCCGTGAGCTGGCGGCGCATATCGAAGATCACCTCGTCCGGCGTGCGGAAGCCGAAGGGCGCGGGGTTTCCGATGTTGAGCTTGAGCACCTGCGCTCCCTCGTTCTCGATCCTCATCGCCTCTTCCAAAACGGGGCCGCGCACGTCGTAGAGCACGTGGTCAAGCTTGTGGGACTTGCCGAAGGTGCGCGCGCCGCCCTCTTCGGGCGCTTCGTCGCCCGCGAGATACGCCGCGCTCACGCCGAGCGCCGAGGCGAGAAACGCGAGCATCTCCCGTCGCGGCACGGTCTTGCCGGAGACGTACTGCGAAAGCTGGCCCTTACCGAGCTTGATGCCCGCCTCCTGCGCCTTGTGCAGAAGCGTGACCTGCTTGATGTTCTTCTCTTTCAAAATTGCACCGAAGCGAGATGCAAACGTTGAACTTTCCATACTTGTTCCTCACAAAAATTGAACCTTAGCCCCCTTATTATATGCACCGAGGGGGAAAATTGCAACACTTTTTTGCAAAAACAGCCCAAAAGTTCAATTTTTGCATCAAAAAGTTCAATTTGTGCGTTCTTTGCCCCGCTCGCCGAGCTCTGTGAAAGAACCAAAAAAGAAGATTCGCCTGTGCGAATCTTCTTTTTTCTGCCCCAAGGGCGCCCTCGGCGGGATCCGCGCGTCGGAACACCGCCGTCTCTCCACGAAAATCAGTTCCGTTTTCAAGCGCTCTGCCGAGGGCGTCGCCCGCGGGGCACCTTCTCTTTTGTCACGGCTCACGGAGCATGATGCGGATGATCTCGCGGTCCGTCTGTGCCATTCCGCAGGAGGCAAGCTGTGCCACGTTGCGGATGGTTGCCTCCACGCCTGCGGCAACGATGCCCTCTCCACGGTAAAACTCCTTGCCG
>JAZRZY010000057.1:0-4368 GCA_045601605.1 Eubacteriales bacterium | reverse complement strand
GATCCCGTCTTTGTCCACCGTGCAGGGGATCTCAACGCAGGCCTCGCGCGGCAGATTGGAGATGAAAGCATCGTTTAAAACGTTGCCGTTCATTTCGTAGGTTCATACACCCTCCGAAGTTCTTTTTTCGCATTTTACCATACAAAGTATGGTATCACAAGCGGATTTACGGCCCATCTTGTCTTTTTTTTCGTTTGTGGTATAATGGACGTATGAAACGAGGAATGAACGAATGAGAATGTTTGGAATCGATCTCGGACTCCGCCGCACGGGCGTTGCCACTTGCGACGAGCGAGAGGTTTTGGCAAGCCCTTATGCGGTCTTGAACGTCAAGGGACTAAACGATACCATCCGTCAGCTTCTTCCGCTCATCGAGCGCGAGAAGCCGGAACGGATCGTCGTCGGACTTCCGCTCAACACCGACGGCAGTTACGGCGAGAAAGCCACGCGTGCCGAGGCCTTCTGTGATATGCTCCGTGAAAAGACCTCTGTCCCCGTCGTGCTCTGGGACGAGCGCTATTCCACTGTGGAAGCATACAGCCTTCTCCACGAAGTAGGGAAGACCGAAAAAGACGGCCGCAAGAATGTCGATGCCATTGCCGCCTCTCTTATTCTTCGGTCCTACCTCGAAGCAAAAAAGAAATGAACGAAACAAAAAACCGCGCATGGGGCGCGGTTTTTCTTTGTGAAGGCCTAAAACAGAATACAGACAAGGCCGTTTGCGCCCTCGTTGACGATCTTTTCAAGGGCTCCTGCGAGGTTTTCGCGCGCATCGGCGGGCATGTTGTCGAGTTTCGCCGAGAGGCCTTCGCCGACCAGCTCGTGCAGAGATTTCCCGAAGAGGTTGGATTCCCAGATCTGAGTCGGATCCTCTTCAAATTCGTGAAGCAAAAACTTGACCACGTCTTGGCTTTGTCGTTCGCTTCCGACGATGGGGGAGACCTCGGTCTGAATGTTGGCGCGGATCATGTGGATGGAGGGAGCGCTGGCGCGCAGGCGCACGCCGTAGGCACCGTTTTTCTCCACGATTTCGGGCTCTTCCAGCGTCAGATCGGCGATGCGCGGTGTGACGATGCCGTAGCCGTTTTGTTCCACCTCGGAAATTGCGGCGGAAAGGCGCTCGTATTTTTCGGCAGTCTCGGAAAGCGTTTGCAGGGTAGAAAACAGTTCGTCGTTGCCGCGGATTTCTACGTTGCAGGTGTCGGAGAGTACGCGGAAGAAGCATTCTTCCGTCAGCGTCATTTCAAACGAGGCTTTCCCGCTCGCATAGTCCAGATCGGTGAGAACGATGGAACGGACGCGCTCGTCTTCGGCATCAAATGCCTCTTGTACTTCTCGAAGCACCGAGAGGTTTTTCGCTTGCAAAAACAGGCTTGAAAGAAGTTCCGATTTGAGCGGCGTATCGGCAGAGAGCCCCATCAGCCAAGCGGGCAGATGAACCTTGATCTCGCAGATCGGGAACTCCTTGAGCAGCATCTCCAAAAGTCCGGTCGCTTCCTCACGGGTCAGATGCAGACAATCCAGCAAAACAACGGGGTGTCCGTATTTTTCACGCAGTTCATCGCACAGTGCGCGGGAAGCGGGAGCGGTGGGGGCAGCAGAGTTCAAAAGGATAAGAAACGGCTTGTTTTGTGCCTTCATCTCGCGGATCACGCGCTCTTCGGCATCTTCGTAGGCGGAACGATCCAGCCCTCCGATCGTTCCGTCCGTCGTTACGACGAATCCAACGTTTGCGTGTGTGTCCATCACTTTTTTCGTGCCGATCTCAGCGGCATCTGCAAAGCTCATCGGCGCCTCTTGCCAAGGTGTTTTCACCATACGCGGAGCGCCGTTTTCTTCTGTCCCCGAGGCTCCTTCCACAACGTAGCCGACGCAGTCGATCAATTTCATTTTTACGTGCGCGCCGTCCCCGAGACTGACCTCGGCGGCTTCCCCGGGGATGAATTTCGGCTCCGTCGTCATCACCGTGCGTCCTTCCGCAGATTGCGGCATGGTATCTTGTGCGCGGCGGCGTTCGTGTTCGTCGTCGATACCGGGCAAAACGAGCGTCTCCAACAAACGCTGGATCAGCGTCGATTTTCCGGTGCGAACAGGGCCTACGACACCGAAATACAAACTTCCCGCACAGCGTTCGGAAATATCTCGGTACAGATCAAAACTTGCCATAATCTTCTCCTCTCTGGCTCGGATTTCTCATGGCAACCTTATGCACGTGCTTTGTGATTTATGCAACAAAAAAGGCAGACGGTGTGTTCCGTCTGCCCGTTGGCTTAAAAATCACAGGAATGCGTTGTAGATGACTTGCAGGGCGTTTTGGAAATCCTCGGCTTTGACACCGACGATGATGTTCATCTCGGAGGAGCCCTGGTCGATCAAGTGGATGTTGATGCTGTTTTCCGCAAGGGCGGTAAAGATGCGACTGGCTGTGCCGTGCTTGGATTTCATGCCGCGGCCGACGACGGCGATCAGGGCAAAACCGTCTTCCATATTGATGTGATCGGGCGTGACTGCCTCGCAGAGCTCGTCAAGCAGAAGCTGTTTTTTGCCGACGAGGCTCTTTTCGGAGACGACGACGCTCATCGTGTCGATTCCGCTGGGGAGGTGTTCAAAGGAAATGCCGTTGTCCTCCAACACTTGCAGAACGCGTCGGCCGAAGCCGAGCTCATTGTTCATCTGCTCTTTCTCGATGGTGATGAAAGAGAAGCCGATGTGGCCGGCGATGCCCGTGATGACACTGCCTTCTTCGGCGGGGGCGCTCGGAACGATCATGGTACCGGGCGCGGAGGGATCGTTGGTGTTGCGGATGTTGATGGGAATGCCGCTTTGACGCACGGGGAAGATCGCCTCTTCATGCAGCACGGTAGCGCCCATGTAGGCAAGCTCGCGAAGCTCGTGATAGGTGATGGTGCGAATGACCTTCGGGTTTTCCACGATGCGGGGGTCTGCCATCAAAAACCCGGAGACGTCCGTAAAGTTTTCGTAGAGATCGGCCTCGACCGCACGGGCGACGATGGAGCCCGTAATGTCACTTCCGCCGCGGGAGAAGGTCTTGACCTGACCGGTGTAATCAGAGCCGTAAAAGCCCGGAATAACGGCAGTTTTAAGACTCTTGAGGCGGGCGGAGAGAACCTTGTTTGTGCGGGCGTCATCGTAGCGGCCGCGCGCGTCAAAGAAAATGACTTCGGCGGCATCCACGAAGGGGAAGCCGAGCAGATCGGCAAGGATCATACCGTTCAAATACTCGCCTCGGCTGGCCAGAAAATCGGCGTCGGGCGTGTTTTTGAGATGCTCTGCGATCTTGTCGAACTCTTTTTCCAAAGAGATCTTTAACCCGAGCTCGGCGATGATCTCGCGGTAGCGCGTCTTGATTTGCTCAAGCTTTTCCGTAGGGAAGATGCCTTCCTTTGCGCTGTTGTAACAGCCGTAAAGAAGATCGGTTACCTTGATGTCGGAGGCGCAACGCTTGCCGGGTGCGGAGGGGATGATGTAGCGGCGACGGTTGTCGGCGCGAATAATGGCTTCCACTTTGCGAAATTGTTCCGCACTTGCAAGGGAAGAGCCGCCGAATTTACAAACGAGTAATTCCATGGTGATAAAATCCTCAAAAATATTTCGAAATACCTTTACAGTATAGAGTTTTTTTGTTTTTTTGTCAAGCCCTTTGCGCGGCAAAACAGGAAGGTGTCCGAATCGAGAAAATAGCGGCGGACACGCTCTTTTTTTCGATTTTTTTGCGTGATATTCACCTGCTTTGCGGTGAGTTGAAGGATCCCGCCGTTTCCGGGCGCAGAGCTTAGGAAAAGATGCAGGGCGGTGCGGTATGCCCCTTCGTGCGCGGCCAACTCGTTTTCGGCATTTTGCAGAAAATGCGCGGCAACGCGGGATAAAAGTCGATTGAATTCTTCGGCTTTTTCGGAATCCACGTAGGGAAGCGTGACGCTTTTCCCACGCTCTCTGTTTGCAGAATATGCAAGGCATCGATGCTCATACACTCTGTATCCGTTTACGTCTGCAAGTCTGCGCCGCACGCTCGGAAGAAAGACGCGTTCCTCGGTTTTGGGCTTTCGGTTCACTCGTTTGCACATATAGGCTCCTTTCGTTTTCAGCGTATGAGATGTGGCTGAAAATGCCATTCGGTACTTGACAAAGCGCGTCGTGGTACATATAATATTAAGATGTGGCAAAAGTTATTAGTTAGAAAGGAAATTCGGCTTCACAAACTGCCATTGGAGGCCGAGCGTGAACACTATGAGCTTGAAGAACGTTACCAAGAATAAGGACAACACAGCCGTTTTGGAGTTTGAGATCCCGAAGGCGGATTTTGAAGCGGCCGTCAACGCTGTCTATCGAAAAAAGGCTTCCCGTGTG
>JAZRZY010000056.1:0-23128 GCA_045601605.1 Eubacteriales bacterium | reverse complement strand
GTGGTACTGTTCACAAAGGCGGGAAGCTACGATCCCGACGACGCCCTGATGCCAGGTCTCGTTGTCTTCGATCAGGAAAAGATCGCGCTCTGCGCTGCCGCTTTTTTCAATGGCGGCGCTTGCTTCTTTGTGAATCAAGGTTTCTGCTACCTGACGGCGCTTGTTCTCTTCGCAAAGCTCTGCAGAGAGCAACGCGGCCTTTTTCGGGTCGTTTGTCAAAAACAGTTCCACTGCACGCATCGCACTTCCGACACGCCCCGCGGCGTTGATGCGGGGAGCGATCAGAAAACCGATGGTACCGGAGTTGTATCGGATTGTTTTCGGGGTCGTGGCGGCAGGGTGGATCTCGTGCAGAAGAGCGGCGAGACCGATATTCTTGGTGTGTGTGAGAGCGGCGAGCCCGCGCGAGACGAAGAGGCGATTCTCGTCGATCAAGGGCATCACGTCTGCAACGGTGCCGATGGCAACCAAGTCGATGTAGCGCTCGCTCATTTCTTCGGCGGCCGTTTCAAAGTCGAGCGACTTATATTTGCTGTGCAGAGCACAGAGAAGTTTGAAAACGACGCCGACACCGGCAAGCGAAGCGAAGGGATAACGAGAATCCTCGCGCATTGGATTGACGACGGCGAGTGCGGCAGGGAGCGTTTTGCGGCAACGGTGGTGGTCGGTCAACACAACGTCCATGCCGAGTGTTTTGCAGAGTTCTACTTCTTCAAAGGCGGTGACGCCGGAGTCAACCGTCACCAGAAGAGTTACTTTTTCTTCCGCGTAGCGTTGAATGACGTCGCTGTTTAATCCGTAGCCCTCGCCGCTTCTCGTGGGAATGTAATAGAAGACCTCGGCGCCTTCCGCTTCCAGATAGGAATACAACAAAACGGTGGAGGTGATTCCGTCAACGTCATAGTCGCCGAACACCAAGACTTTTTCCTTGCTTTGAATTGCTTGGATGAGTCTGTCAACGGCGATCTCCAAATCGGGCAGAAGGTCAGACGGGGGGATCTGATGTTCGGAAGTGTTGAGAAACGAGCGAACGGCATCGGCGCTCTGCAGACCTCTGTTCCAGAGCAGTTTTGCCAGAAATTCAGAGATTCCGCAATCTTCTGCGAGTGCTACGCAAGCATCGGTCGGGGGTGTTTGGAGGTTCCAAACGGCAGGATAAGTGTACTTCATGAGTGGTGGCCTTCTTATGTAAAATATATTTAATTTATTATAATCTTTATGAGGTAAAAAAACAAGGGCTTTTCTCGTGATTTCTGTGAAAAATGTGGGTTGTTTTGAGAAAAAACCGTTTGTTCATACCTTGTTCAAAAAATAGAGTTACGATAGAGCAAACTGCGAATTGAAAAAGGACTGTTTTATGCAATACACTACAGCTGATTCTGCGAATTTCTGTGCTTTTGAGATCATCGATATGCACAACCACGTGTTCCCGGACCGCATTGCACTTCGGGGTGCGGAAAGCATTCGGGATTACTATGAGTTGCCGCTTTTGGGTGACGGAACCTTGAGGACCTTGCTGAAAAGTGCAGATGCTTATAACGTGCGACGGATCGTGATTTGTTCTGCGGCGTTGAAGGCGGAGAAAATTCATACTGCAAACGAGTTCACTGCGTCCCAGCGTGAAAAGGACGCCCGAATTATCGCACTGGGAACCACGCATGCCGAGGCAGAGGATCAGGCGGAGGTTTTTCATCAAATCGAGGCGCTTTCTTTGAACGGAGTTAAAATCCACCCCGAATTCCAAGGCTTTGCGGTGGACGATGAACGTTTGTTTGAAGCATGGCGAGAAGCGGAGCGCCTTGGATTGCCCGTGCTGTTTCACATTGGGGATCCCAAGAGCGATCTTTCGTCGCCCGAACGCCTTTTCCGCGTAATGGAGCGCTTTCCGAATTTGAAGGTGATTGCAGCGCATATGGGTGGTTATCAAATGAAGGAGGAGGCCGAATGCCTGGTCGGCACACATTGTTATTTCGATACCTCCCAATGGTTCAATTACCTTACCGAAAAAGAGTTTCTCCATCGAATCGAGCGTCACGGGGTGGATCGCATTATGTATGGAAGCGACTACCCGCTCAACGTACCGAAGAATGAGATCGAACGCCTTTTAGAGATCGACTTTTCGCCTGAGGATCGGCGAAAGATCTTTTATGAAAACGCGAAAAGAGTCTTTCAAATTCAATAAAAAAACGCCCGCTGTGCGGGCGTTTTTTTATCGTGTGTGAAATTTTTTTCTGCATTCCCTGAGGATCGGTTTGAGAAAGACGAATAAGGTTAGAATGAGCATGATCCCGTCCAGCGAAGCAAGCACGATCATCGGCCAGTTGAACTGCAGGGAAAAGAGACCGCATGCGGCAAAAATCACGAGGGTCAAAACCATTAGTGAGATCATATAGATGGGGAAAATGTTGTGCTTTTGATGGCGGAAACGCACGAAGAAAAGAAGGATGCAAAGGATAAAAACACCAAACAGAACGATGGGAACAACCAGTCCGGAAAAGCCGCTTCCGTCTGCCAGCCAGTCCACTAAAAAGAGATACGCACAGACGGTGGGGAGGATGGCCGCAATTCGGTGCAAAAGAGAAAATTCCACCATGGGCTGGTAGAGGAAAACGGCCCAACAGACGATGGCAGCGCCGAATACGTACAGGGCCCAGGGGCGGCCGCCTACGCAAAGGTTGATGATGCCGACGGCGATGCACGCAACCAAAAGCACAAGACTAAGTACCGTGCGCAAAAGAAGGCGCACGTTTGGCTTTGGCTCAATTTTCGGATAAACAGCGATGAAATCCATTTGCTTGGCTTCCTGTTACGATGGGGGTGATGCCGTCGTTTTTGAGTTGTGTGTAGAGAGCTTCTTCAAATCCGGGGTGAGCGGTAGCCTTGAAGATGGAAAGGACGGCTTTGTTTTTGTAGGTGATGAGGGAACAAGTTGCACGGTTTTGTACGGTCGTTCCAAGTATAAAATCAAATTTGTCGATCAGAGCTGCGATTTCCTCCGGCATTTCAACAACGCCGAGATTTGAGAGCGTGGTCGTCAAAATGAGGTCGGAAAAATACGGATAAAAATAACGCGTCAGGGGGGCTTTGAGAAACAGCGGGACGAAACGCAGAGAGGAAACCAGTTTTGTTCCGGCGAGCATCTGCTGTGTGAGTGCCTCTTTGGAGGTTTCCTTTTGCAAATCTTCGCCGATTTCTTTGAGTGCGGTGTCGAAATCCAAAAGTGAATTCGGGTCTCTGCCCAAAATACAATACATGGCAAAGTTGCGCATAGTTTTGGACGGATAATACTTTCGCATATTGCAGGGAACTTGGATTTGAACGTTGCCTTTTCCCGGGGAAAGCGAATTCTTGCAAGCAAAGAAGAAGTGCGTTAAAAGGTATGCGGTAACAGTAGAATTTCGCTCTTTGGCGGCCCGATGCAGTTTTTCGGCATCCATCTCAAAATGCAGGATTTGATGCGGTCGGGAAGCGGAAAGGGCGCCTTTTAGTTGCCTTGCGCGTTTGCCAGCAAACCCCGAGGCTTTCGTGGGTTCTGCCAGGTGAAAGTCGTTGGCGCATTCACGCGGATCGACCGGAGCGGAGAGATCGAAGAGACCGCAGGTCGCGGGAACCTGCTTGCCCAAGAGTCGGAAATATTCGCCCAGTAACGTTTTGAGAAAGATCGTCCCGCCTGTTCCGTCCGTCAAAAGATGGAAGTACTCGACGGAGATGCGGTTTTGGTAGTACATCACTCGGAAGCAGGGAGAGTTGAATTTTGCAAGATTCATCACCGAAAACGGCTTTTTCGACTCCTCTTTGAGCCGAAAATGTCGCCTCGTTGAATCCAAATAGTACCAGAAAAAGCCTTTCCCGAGCGTGACGGAGAAATAGGGAAATCTGCAGATCACAATGGAAAGTGCGATTTGCAAAAGCTCCGGTATCACGGGCTCGTTTAAGTAGGCAGACAGGCGAAAGATCGGCATCCAGTTTCGCCGCATGGACAGGGGATAGATGGTTGCGGCGGTGTCCAACGGATACCATTCTTCCGGTTCTTCGTAGTAGAAATAGCCGATTTTCTCGGGATTTAAGCGTTTTTCGATTTCTTGCGGGCAAAGCTTTTGACTTAAGTACCTCGCCATTGCCGAGACAAGGTCTTGGCGCATTTGTTCGGTGTGCTTGCGTGAGAGGTTGATGCGTTGCATCCAAGCCTCTCCAAGTGTTTCCAAACGCGCCAAAGATGCAGAGTCAAGCTCTGCGAACGCGCCTTCCGAGGGAAGGGAGAAGGAAAAGTTGTGTCGATTCATGGATTCATTATAGCACAAAGATGAAAATTGTGCTATAATTATTTGCAGAAATGTTTACGGAGGCTTTTATGAACGAATTTATTTCTTTTCTCTTGTCGCGTCGTTCCTGTCGCAAATTTCGTGCGGATCCGCTCGAAAGGGTAGATCTGGAAATCATCGCAGAGGTTGCCTGCCACGCCCCTTCCGCGCGCAATCGCCAGCTCTGGCAATTTACCGTGGTGAGCGATTCTGCGGTGCTTGAGGAACTTTATCGCGCGGTGGGGACGGCCCTGGGGCGCGAAAACTACGATTTCTACGGCGCTGCGGCAATGATTTTGTGTTCCAACGATCGCGAGCATCCTTATGGTCGAGAAGACTGTGCCTGTGCAATGCAGAACATCTATCTTGCAGCTCATGCGCTCGATATCGGCGCCGTTTGGATCAATCAATTGACCGATGTGTGCGATGATTCTGCGGTGCGCGCGATCCTTACGAGGCTCGGCGTTCCGCAACACCACGTGGTATATGGCTGCGCCGCGCTCGGCTATGCAGACGGCACCCCTTCCGAAAAGACGGTCTCGCATCCCGTGGTCTGGAATTGAGCCTTTCACAGCCCCGGCAAAAACGGCCGAATCTTCTGCTTGGCTTGCAGAGATTCGGCCGTTTTCCTTGTTTTGCTTTCTCGTCCGGGAAACAGCGGTATTTTCAGGCAAAAATCAAAGCTGAAATCCTGCCGTTTTGCTTGACTTTTCATCGGTAATTCGTTATAATTTACAATGTATATATTTGTAATAATGCGCCGTGGTGCGCGTGTGCCCGAAGGAGAGGTTTATGAAGATTAAAAAAGGGTTCAAACTTCGTCGTATCGATGACTTATATGTGGTGATAGCAGGTGCTTCCGCCGCTCGCGATTTTCACGGTATGATTACGCTCAATGAGTCCGGTGCCTTCCTTTGGGAAAGATTGCAAACGCATATTTCCGAAGAGGATCTGGTATCTGCCCTTTGTGCCGAGTACGAGATCGATCCCGAGACGGCTGCAGCGGATGTGAAAAAATTCCTTTCGATCGCAAAAGAGCAGGATCTTTTGGATGACTGATTTTGCCGCTGTCATTCGCGAGCGCGGTAAGTACGTGGGCCCGCCTGCGGGACCGAGTATGCAACCTCTTTTGCGAATGCATCGTGATTCTGCCGTTCTTGTACAGCCGGCGTTTCCGCTGAAAAAATACGACGTCATTTTGTATCGTCGTGCAAACGGGCAATACGTGTTGCATCGTATCATTGCCTGTAAAAAAGACGGCTATGTTTTGTGCGGTGACGCGCAGTGGCGAAAAGAGTATCCCGTTACCGATGAGATGGTAGTCGGTATGATGGAGGGCTTTTTTCGGGATGAGACCTATCATTCCTGTCACAGCTTCGGTTATCGTTTGTATAGCGTCATTCGTTGTGCCGCTCGTCCTTTGCGTGCAGTGGCGTTTTACGTCAAGTGCTATGCAAAGGCGCTCATCGCCAAATTGAGGAGAACATGAAACAGACTTCCCAGACCGTACGTGCCTTGCCTTGGCTTTTGGCCAAGTGCCGCAAACAGGTGCCGCTTCTTTCCATTGTGGTGTTCTGCAATGTATTTTTTGCGGCGTCCTCGGTTGCGTTGGCTCTCTTGGTACGCGAGGTCATTGATTGTGCGACGGCGGCTCTTTCGGATCCTGCTACACTTGCGCGTCTTTATACGGCAGCCTATTACGGCGCCCTGCTTATCGTTTTTCAGTTGGTTATGCGCTTTTTGTGCCGATATTTGCAGGACAAACTGACGGCCAACATTGAAATGTGCCTGCGTACGGATCTCTATCGCACGTTGCTTTCCCGTGATTTCGGGAAGGTCAGCGCCTATCACAGCGGAGAACTGATGACGTGCCTTTATTCGGACGTTACGGTGATTGCCGATGCCGCCTCTACCATTTTGCCGAACCTTGCCGCTATCGGCACTCGTCTTGTTTGCGCGGTCGGCGTGATGGCGTTTTTGGAATGGCGCTTTACACTTTTGTTTGTGGTCGGCGGATTAATTGTTTACTTTGCCTCTCGCCTCTTTTCCGGAAGATTGAAGACGCTGCACCTGCGCACGCAGGAGGCAGACGGCAGGGCGCGCTCCTTTTTGCAGGAATCCTTCTCCAGCCTTTTGGTACTCAAGGCTTTCGACGCGCAAGACGCAACGGGAGAAAAGGCCGAAAAGTTGCAACGAGAGTACGTGATCGCTCGCTTGAAAAAATATTTGCTCGGTGCTTGGGCGGGTGTGAGTTTTGCCGCCGTGTTCAAAATCGGTTATTTTGCCGCGCTTTTTTATTGTTCCTTGTCGCTCGCCGGTGCTTTTGAAAGCGGCATTGCTATGACATATGGCACCTTGATGGCCATTTTGCAGCTGGTGAATCAGATCCAAACACCCCTCGGGTCGCTTTCGGGCGTTTTGCCGAAGTATTTCGGGATGTGTGCATCCATCGGGCGTTTGTCGAAACTTGAGGTTTTGCCGAGCGAACGCCGCGAAGAATGTCCGATCGAGGACGTGCGAGAGTTTTATGGCGATCTGCGCGAGCTGCGTTTTGAAGATCTGACCTTTTCTTATGACGGTGAAAATGTCATTGAAGGAGCATCTTTCACCATTAACCGCGGTGATTTTTGTGTCATCACAGGACTGTCCGGAATCGGAAAATCGACCTTGCTAAAGCTTTTGCTTGGCGTGTACGAGCCTTCTTCGGGAAAGATCGTTTTCTCGATGAGGGATGCGGATCTGTCCGAGGTGTCCGTGTTTGCAAGACCTCGGGGACTTTTTGCGTATGTTCCGCAGGGTAATCTCTTGTTTTCCGGCACGATTCGGGAAAACATTTCATTCGTTTGCCCGACTGCAACGGAAGAGGAGATCCTGAAAGCCGCCGAACTTGCGTGTGTAACGGATTTTCTCTCGGATTTGCCTGCGGGTCTTGATACGGTCATCGGTGAAAAGGGATTTGGACTTTCCGAGGGGCAGGTGCAGCGCATTTCCATTGCCCGCGCTCTGTTGCTCGGTGCGCCGATCTTGCTTCTTGACGAGTCCACAAGCGCCTTGGACGAGGAGACTGAGAGCAAACTTTTGGGTAATTTGGCAGAACTTGACGATCGCACGTTGGTGATCATTTCTCATAAGCGCGCCGCCTTTGATATTTGTGATTATGAGCTTGTCATTTCCGGCAAGAAGGTTCAAAAGAAGGAGCTTATGCATGATGCGCGCTGATGCACACGCGGCGTATTTGGTGGAACTTACCGCTGCCGCACTCCACCATAAGGAGCTTCCGATTCCCGAGTGTGAGATCGACGGCTCCTATCTGGTTCGATTGATCTCTGCTCATCACTTAAGCGGTCTTTTGTATCCGTTGTTTCAAAAGAATAGCGGTGTTTTGGACGAGCAGTCATTAGAACTTTTGAAGCGCGATTATCGTACGGATCAGTTGCGCGATGCCACGCAAGAGGACGCATTGGAAGAAATTTTAGATGCGTTCAGCGCGCGTGGGGTGCGCGTTATGCTGCTTAAGGGCATCATCCATAAGCGCTTTTATGAAAAAAGCTACCACCGCATGATGGGTGATTTGGATCTGCTGATCGACCACGAGCATCGCGCCACCGCTCGCGAGATTATGGAATCGCTCGGATACGAGACCCAGCTGTTTGATGAGCTCTACGATGACGTTTATTACCGTCGCCCCTTCTTAAACGTGGAGATTCACGTCGAACTCGGTGAGGAAGCAGAGTTTTACGATGCGCGTTTTCACTCGCTTTGGGAACGATCCGTTGCTTCCGAATACGGGGAACTTGTGCGTGAAATGTCCTTGGAGGATTATTATCTCTATTTTGTGTTACATGCACAAAAGCATTGTATGGGGCACGGCACCGGTATTCGTACTCTGATTGATTTTTGGTATGCCAAACGACGCCTTCTTGAGCTTTTGGAGGAGTCTCAAAGAACGCACTTGATGGAGGAGTACGGTTGCGCGGTATTTGAAAGAGAGTTTTATCATCTTGCTTCCGTTTGGTTTGACGGTGAGGCAGGGGATGCATTTTTCGGAGAGCCGATGCGCCGCTTCTTGGTGCTCAATTCCGGCCTTTACGGAAACGAGATGAATACGCTTTATCGTCATGCCATCAAGAGCGGAGATCTTCACGAGTCTCATGCCAACAAGCGCGGAATGTTTTTGAAGCGTATTTTCCTCCCGCTTGAGAATATGAAGATCAAGTATCCCGTGCTGGAAAAGCATCCGTATTTGCTTGTATTTTGTTGGATTCACCGAATCTTGAAAACGGTCTTTTCGCGTGGGAAAGTTCGGGAAGAAGCCAAACTTTACTCCGATATTTCGGAGGGGATGGCGTTCCAAAGCGAGTTGAGAAGTCGTTTTGGTTTTACTCAGTCTTACGGCTCTGCACAAGACGGAGCTGAATGAAAACATCTGTAAGGAGTACGTTATGGCAAAATCCTATGTTCTCTTTGGTATTGATACCGAAAGTGACTGCGGCAGCAATACCCCGTTCCACAATATGGTTCAGCCCGGAACGGAAGCCATTCTTGACATTTATGCCAAGCACGACATCAAAGGTACGTTTTTTGTAACGGGTGAGTGCGCTAAGGTCTGTCCCGATACGGTGAAGACAATTGTGGACTCCGGAAATGAAGTCGGCGTGCATTCTTTGTACCACGAAACCGTCGGTGATGAAATGTATCAGATCCCCGGGGTGAAACCTCTGCTTTCGCAGGAGGTTCCGCTTCGTGTCAAGCTTGCCACAGAGTGGGTCGAAGAAGTCAGCGGCACGAAGGCTGTTTCTTGGCGTTGCCCTCGTCTTTGGGGCTCTACCCACGTGTGCAATGCGTTGGAGGATCTCGGTTATAAGGTGGATGCGACCTATCCGATGTACTACTACCGCGAGCAGTTCGCCCCCTATCATCCTTCTCGCGAGGACTGGACGAAGCAGGGCGATATGAATCTCTTGGAAATTCCCAACTTTGCGGATATGACGATGAAATCCAAAGACCCAGTTTTTGAACGTGATCGCGACCAGTGGCCGTTGTTCCGTCTCAAGGGCGCGGATTATCTCTATCAGCGCATCCTGAACTTTGAAAAGTTTGTGGATGAGAAGGGAATTCCGGCGGTGCTTTGCTTCTATTTCCATCCTTGGGAATTCGTGGAATGCAAACACCATTATGCCTTCGGTGAAGGCGGTGTTTGGATCCGTGACTTCTTCGTCGGCAAGACCGGTGAGGTTGCTCGCCGCGAGCTTGATAAACTTTGTGCCCTGCTTCTCGGCGGTGATCGTGAGCGCGTCTTTATGCGTATGGACGATTTTGCCGATGAGTGGAATAAAACAGAAAGGTAATTTAGACAATGGAAGGACAAAACGGAAAAAAGATTTGGATCTTTCCGGACGGTGAACTGCCCCCTCCCGGAGATTTCCCGATGCAAGGACATGAATCCCTGATCGTCTTGAATTGCAACGACGTTCCTGCCCACGGCAAGCTCTCGTTCTATTTTACGGACAAAGAACCGATCACGGATATTGATGTGGTCATTGAGCCCCGCCGCGTGCGTTGCTTCAGACTCAACCGACCGAATGATATCGGCGGCGTTGAGATCCCGCTTGAGGTTCAGTATGCGTTCCGCCTCGACTGCGATGTGGAAGTCGTTGCTCAGTACGGTCGCTTGGACACCAGAGATCAACCGGTCGCGTTTTACACCGTGATGGGTTATTGCAAATAAAAAACGAAAGAAACGGAGACAACATTATGAAACCCAAAGCATTTATCCCGGTCGAAGAATTCAAACAGCGTGTAGCCAACGCCGCCGCCCTCGTGCGCGAGTGGGGCCTGGATGCCCTGATCGTGAACGGCAGTGAAGCGGATTATGCCAACACCCGCTATTTCTCTAACTTCTGGCCGCTCTTTGAGCGTTGCGGTGTTGCCATTGCGGCAAACGGCGACTGCGCTTTGATGGTTGGTCCCGAGAGCGAAGTGTTCGCGCAGGACAAAGGCGTGATCGACAAGGTCTTTGTGCTTTACGAATATCGTGAATCCGCCGATCCCTCCTATCCCGAACTGAGCTTTTCCACCTTCCAGGACGTGTTCAAGGCAATCGGCGCCTCCAACCCCGGCAAGATCGGTGTTGCCGCTTGGCTCGATACCAACGTCGTTATGATGGAAGGCATCAAGAATGCATTTCCGAATGCCGAGATCGTCCGTGCAGATAAGATCATGACCACCCTGCGTTCTGTCAAGAGCGAAAACGAGATCGCCTGCATCCGTGAAGCAAGCCGTATCTCTAACATCGCTGCGATGGAGGTCATCAAGGCGATCCGTCCCGGCATCACCGAGCTTCAACTCGTCGGCGTTGCCCAACGTGCCGTCTATGAGAACGGTGCCGAGTACGAAGGTCTTCCGATGTACTGCTTCGCGGAAAACAGCACCAAGCACGCAATCTCCCGTTGCGGTTATCGTGAACTTCAGATGGGCGATATCGTGGAAGTTAATCCTTCTGCTAAGGTCTGCGGTTATTCTCCCAGCATTGGTATGCCTGTCTCGCTCGGCAAATTGACTCCCGATCGTCGTGAAATGGTCGAGTTCGGTCTTGAAGTTCACAACTGGACCTTTGATCAGATCAAGGCGGGCGTGATCGCCGGTGATATCGCAAAGGGCTTCAAGAAGATCTACGATGACCGCGGCTACGGCAAGAACTTCCTCTATGGTCCTTGCCACGGTCTCGGCCTGATCGAGGTGGAAGCACCTTGGATGGAAACCACCTCTGATTATGCTCTCAAAGAGGGTATGACCTTCCAGATCGACACTTTTGTGACCACTGAGAACTACGGTCTGCGCTGGGAAAAATCCATCGCCGTTCGCAAGGACGGAGCAGAGGATCTTTCTCCCGGAATCGGCAAGATCTACGAAGTCGAACTGTAATCGAATGAAAAACGCACGGCGCAAGCCGTGCGTTTTTTATGTTGAAAAAGGCCTGCTGACTGCAGGCCTTCTTGTTACTGTTTTTTGAGCTTTGCTTGGGCTTTTGCTCGGTTTTCCGTGCCGAGGATCTTTTTTCGCAGGCGCAATCCTTTCGGCGTTACTTCCAAAAGTTCGTCTTCTGCAATGAATTCGAGACTTTTCTCAAGGTTCATCACACGCGGCGGAGTGAGGATCAGGGCTTCGTCGGCGCCTGTGGATCGGATGGCGGTCAGGTGCTTTTTCTTGCAGACATTGAGCGTGATCTCGTGTGAGTCGTTGCTTTCGCCTACGATCATTCCTTCATAGACCTGTGTGCCGACGCCGATAAACATTGTACCGCGATCTTGGCAGTTGTAGAGGCCGTAGGAGGTGGCAGTGCCGTTTTCCCAGGCAACCAGAGAGCCACGCGTTCTTCCGCCGAAATACGGCTTGATGGGATGATAGCCGTCAAATACGGTGTTGATGACGGAGGTGCCGCGCGTGGCGGTCATCAATTCGCTGCGTACCCCGACCAATGCGCGGGAGGTGATGGAGAAGGTGATGCGAGTCTCGTTTCCGGGGATGGGTTGCATATCAGTCATTTCGCCTTTTCGGCGCGAAATGAGTTCAATGACGGTGCCGCAATACTCGTCGGGGACGTCGATGTAGAGGATCTCACAAGGCTCACAGCGAACGCCGTCGATCTCTTTTTCGATGACGGTCGGGGTGGAAACCTGGAATTCATAACCTTGACGGCGCATGTTTTCCATTAAGACGGTCAAGTGCAGTTCGCCGCGCCCGGAAACCTTAAAGGTGTCTGCATGGTCGGTTTCTTCCACAGTCAGACTGATATTCGATTCCAGTTCGCGGAAAAGGCGCTCACGCAAGTGGCGCGAGGTGACAAAATCACCCTCGTTGCCTGCGAAGGGGCTGTCGTTGACAGAGAACATAACGGAAAGGACGGGCTTTTCGATTTCAACGAAGGGCAACGGATCGGGATGCTCGTAGGCGCAGATCGTGTCACCGATGTTGATATCTGCAACGCCGGAGAGGCAAACGATTTCGCCGACGGAGGCTGAGTCGGTCGGAATGCGGGAAAGTCCGGCAAACTTCATCAAGCGTCCGACCTTCTGCGTATCGTTTTTGCCGTTGGTGCGACATACGGTGATGGGGCTCTTTTCCTGAATGAACCCTCTTGTCACGCGGCCGATGGCAAGACGTCCCGTATATTCGTTGAAGTCGATGTTGGAAACCATCATTTGGAACGGCGCGTCCGGATCGCCTTCGGGTGAAGGGATGGTTTCAAGGATCGTATCAAACAAGGGGCGTAGGTCTCCGCCGCGTTCGTCGGGGTTTTTGGAGGCATATCCGTCACGGCCTGAGGCGTAAAGCACGGGCGCGTCCAAAATGGATTCATCCCCGCCGAGATCGATCATCAAGTCGTAGGTTTCTTCTAAAACTTTGGCGGCATTTGCATTTTCGCGGTCAATCTTGTTGATGACGACGATCGGTGTCAGGTGCAGCTCCAAGGCTTTTTTCAGAACGGTTCTGGTCTGGGGCATACACCCTTCGAATGCATCGACGAGAAGGATGATTCCATCGACCATGGAAAGACTGCGCTCTACCTCGCCGCCGAAATCGGCGTGGCCGGGCGTGTCCACGATGTTGATGAAGTGATCTTTGTAGGTCAGTGAAGTGTTTTTTGCCAGAATGGTGATGCCGCGTTCGCGTTCCAATGCGTTTGAGTCCATCACGCGCTCTGCGATCACTTCATTTTCACGGAAGGTTCCGGTTTGTCTGAGCATAGCATCCACAAGCGTTGTCTTGCCGTGGTCAACGTGTGCAACAATGGCAATATTTCTGATGTTTTCCTGTTTCATAGAATCCTCGGTTGAACTTATTTCTCTGTTGAGATTGTGATATTTTCGCCGTCTGAGATCACGGTGATGTTTCCGCGTTCGTGAGTACAAAAGATCTCGGATGCGTATTTCTTGAGTTGCTCTATCACCAGTACGGATGGTTGGAAAGAGTGATCGTCATTCGGGGTGCTGATCAGTGCGTATTTTGCAGAGACAGCGCTTACAAATTCTTGGCAGGTAGAGGTTTGCGAACCGTGGTGTGCAACCTTCAGGACATCGGCGCGCAGGTCAAAATCTGAAGCGAGAAGTTCCATTTCGGTGTAGATTTCAGCATCGGCCGTCAAAAGCAGGGAGGTCTTTTTGTGTGTGATCTTTAAGACCAGACTGTGGTCGTTTGCGTTTGGGTAAACGGTGCCTCGGGGCGCAAATACTTCAAGGAGGCTTTCTTCGATTTGGAGCGTATCACCGGAAAGGAGCGCTTTGATTGTAGTGCCGCTTTCGGTGCAGGCATCTGTCGCAGCTTGAAAACCGTCGTCGTTTGCTTCCAATTTCGGGAAGAGTAAGTACTTGGGGTGATAATGCTTTATGACATCCGATGCGCAACCGATGTGATCTGCGTGTGGGTGGGAGAGAATAAAGTAGTCGATCTGTTGAATGCCACGGGCGTCAAGCTCCACGGCAAGGTCAAAAAAGGATGTTTTTTCACCGCAGTCGATGAGGAGGTTTGTATCCCCGATCTGCAAAAGGGCGGCTTCTGCACCGTCCAGATCAAAGAGTGTGTAGCAGAGTTCTCCGTCTTTCGGCGTATGGGCACAGGAAAGTGTGCACAGAACAAGCAGGGGGAGAAGAATGCAGAAAAGTCGCTTAAGCACGGAAGAAAAGACGCTCAAACGAGTGCTTGTCAAATGCGGAGACGATGGGGCGACCGTGCGGGCAAACAAAGATATTCTTCAATTCGCGCAACTTTTCAATGATCCACAAACAGTCGTTTGTATGATCGACGCGTCCGGCTTTCATTGCCGCCTTGCAGGCGACGGTGAAGAGTGTCTTATCCCACATGGCGCGCCGTTTTTCTTGTACGTTTCCCCCACGCAAAAGCTCGTTTGCAAAACTTTCAACAGACGCTTGCAGTGCGCTTTCGCCGAGACCTGAGAATTCCATGGGGATGGCACGCAGAGCAAAGGTGTTCTCTCCGAAACTTTCCAATTCAAATCCGATGGAGTCAAGTTCTTTGAGGGAAGAGCGGATGGCATCCGACTCCATAGCATCCAGCGTTACCAAAACAGGTGAGAGCAACATTTGGCGGGCGTGAGTCGGATCGGCGGCATTGCGCAGCGATTCATACAGAATGCGCTCGTGTGCGGCGTGCTTGTCGATGACGTAAAGGGTTTCGTCAAGCTCGTATAGCAAATAGGCTTGAAAGACCGAACCGAGATACTTTCCGTTTTCATCCTGCAAGGGATTGTTTGCTTCTTCCTCGATTGCTTCAAGAGGCGTGCAGTCTTCCGGTGATTTCTGTGCAGAAGAGTCGGCCGTTTTGCCAAAAAGCGGGAGGCTCGGTTCATCCGCAGATTTCCGCGTCGGTTCCTTTTCGCTTTGTGCGGCGGGAGTTTGAAAGAGTGCCGCTGTTTCAACGGACATTGGTTTTGAGGTAAGATCAACTTTTGCGGATGCCCAAGGATACTCGCGTCCGGGGGCAGAAACTGCGGTTGGAGAGGCGATCTTGGGTGTGGCGGCAGGCTTGCGCGGAGTCAGCGGTTGGAATCGCATCTGCTCAGCCTTGGGAAGCTCCGGGATGACCTCGGGTTCGAAACTTTTGGGTGCGGAAAAGGGATTTGTCAGTTCCGTGATGCGGCTGCGTACAGCGGCGTAAACTGCTCGATACACCGCGCGCTCATCGGAAAAGCGAACTTCAAGCTTTGCGGGATGGACGTTGACGTCAACGTTGGAAAATGCCGTTTCCAAGAAAAGGAAGGCGACCGGGTGTCTGTCGCTTTTGAGATAAGATTTCAATGCATCGTCCATGGCGAAAAGCATCGTGCGGCTCTTGACGTAGCGCGAATTGACGTAGAAGCATTGCAGAGAGCGAGTCGGGCGCGCATACTCGGGCCGCGAAAGGTAACCGCTGACGGTTAAATCATCCAGCGTATAATCCACCTCAAAGAGCGTATCGGAGACGTCTTTGCCGTAGATGGCGCGGATGGCGGAGAGACGTTTTCCGTCCCCGGGGGTGTGGAATTTGACGCTGCCTTCACAGATGCACTTGAAAGAGACGGCGGGGAAGGCAACCGCTAAGCGTTGCATATATTGAAGCAGGGCAGCCTGCTCGGTGGCATCTCGTTTCAAAAACTTTCGCCGTGCGGGTTGGTTGAAAAACAGATCGGACACCACGATGGTGGTGCCGTCCGGGCAACCCGCCTCCTCTGCGGAGACGAGCTTTCCGGATTCAAAAGTCAATTTGTGTCCGAAGTCATCCTCGGCGCGTTTGGTGAGAATAGAGAAGTGGGACACGGCGGAAATGGCGGCAAGTGCTTCGCCGCGGAAGCCGAGGGTGCCGATCGCTTCCAGATCTGCTTCCGTTTTGATCTTGCTCGTTGCGTGGCGCAGGACGCATTTTTTTGCGTCTTCTTCACTCATTCCGCAACCGTTATCCGTGACACGCAGAAAGGAGATCCCCCCTGCGCGGATCTCAACTGTGATTTGATTTGCACCTGCGTCCAGCGCGTTTTCGCAGAGCTCTTTCGCAACGGATGCAGGGCGATCAACAACTTCGCCTGCGGCGATCAGATTGGCGATCTGAGAGGAGAGAACATTGATCCGTGCCATAGTTTTCCTTTCTGTTTATCCAAGGTCGCGCGCTTTTTTGGCAAGCTCATAGAGTTTGCCCATTGCTTCGATGGGGGTGAGCGTATTCACGTCGATCGTGGCCACTTCCCGCACAAATGCATCGTTTGCCGCGGTAAACAAAGTGATCTCCGGCTCAACGGGTGTAGTGTCTTCGCGTGGTGTATAGCGGATTTTTCCGTTGTCGCTTTCCAAATCCGCCAAAATCTTTTTGGCTCGGGTGACGATGTCTTTGGGAACGCCTGCGAGCTGTGCCACTTCGATTCCGTAACTGTCGTCGGTGAAACCGCTGACAATCTTACGCAAAAACAGGATCGTATCCCCCCGTTTTTTGGCGGCGATATGGTAATTCTTGACGCCTTGGACTGTCTGTTCCAGTCCCGCAAGTTCGTGGTAATGCGTGGCAAACATCGTGCGTGCGCCGAGCTTTTTGCCGGCAGTGTATTCCAGAACCGCTTGCGCGATGCTCATACCGTCGAACGTGGAGGTGCCGCGTCCGATTTCATCGTAGATGATGAGGGATTTCTTGGTGGCGTGACGCAGGATGGAGGCAACCTCACTCATTTCCAACATAAAGGTGGATTGGCCGGCACCCAGATCATCGGAAGCGCCGATGCGGGTAAAGATTTGATCTGCCACACCGATGCGTGCGCTCTTGGCAGGGACAAAGGAGCCCATTTGCGCCAAAATAACGATGAGGGCGACCTGACGCATGTAAGTGGATTTACCTGCCATATTCGGGCCTGTAATGATCGCCATACGGTTTTGGTCGGTGTCCAGACAGACGTCGTTCGGGACGAAAAAGCCTTCGGAGAGAGTCTCAACTACGGGGTGGCGGGAATCCTTGAGTTCCAGAACGTCGGAGTAGTCCACCTCGGGGCGAACGTAATTGTTGGAACGCGCAACCTCTGCAAGCGTGGCATACACGTCCAGATGTGCGATGAGATTTGCGGCTTTTGAAATTTGAGGCGCGTGACGGCAAATTTCGCGCACGATTTTGCAAAAGACTTCATATTCCAATGCGGTTACACGGGCAGAAGCTGTGAGGATGCGGGCTTCAAGATCCTTGAGTTCTTGTGTGATGAAGCGTTCGCCGCCGGTTAAGGTCTGCTTGCGAATGTAGCGCTCGGGTACCATAGAAAGATAGGAATTGGTTACCTCAAGGTAATAGCCGAAAACCTTGTTGTATCCGATCTTGAGTCCTTTGATACCGGTAAGTTCGCGCTCGTTTGCCTCAATGTCGGCGAGAAAACGGTTGCTTTCGTTCAAGAGGGTACGTACTTCATCTACTTCGGGGTCAAAGCCGAACTTGATGATTCCGCCGTCACGCACGGTGGCGGGCGCTTTTTCATCGATGGCGCTTTGCAGATAATCGGAGAGAGGCCCGAGGGCTTCGGTCAGTTCACACTTGAACTGTGCATAGATGTCACAAAGCTCGGTGCTCGTTACGTGCTTCATTCGTTCGGTAATGGGGCGAATCGCGCACAGCGATTGTCCGAGGGCGAGAACGTCTCTGCCGTTGCCGGTTCCGTAAAGGAGTTTGGACAAAAGGCGCTCGATGTCTTGCGTGCCGGAAAGTAAATCGCGCAGATCCGCGCAGAAGGCGGTATCGTCATAAAATTCCTGTACGGCGCCTTGGCGGCGGTCGATGGCACGGCAATTGACCAGAGGCTGGTCAAGGAAACGGCGGAGCAGACGAGCCCCGAGTGAGGTCTTTGTGCGGTCGAGCACGCCGAGGAGCGTGCCGCGTTTGTCACCGCTTCTCAAGGTGGCGGTCAGTTCCAGATTGCGTCGTGTGGATGCATCCAAAAGGAGAAAAGCGTCGTCGCGGCAAAGTTCAATGTATTTCAGTGTCGAGGGGGATTGCTTGGTGTCCGTCAAATAGGCAAGCAGAGCGCCGACCGCAAGTGCTTCGGGGCCGTTTTCGGAAAGGGAAAACTCCTCGGCAGTCTTGTGAAAGTAGGTTTCGATATAACCGAGGTTTTCGCGTTTGAAATATTGGGAAAGTCCTGCATTGATGACAGCGGATGAAGCACTCTTGACGTAGTTGACAAACTCCTTTGCCTCGTCTGCATTCAAGTTCAGCAGTAACTCGCTGGGGGTGAAAAGCGAAAATTCATTGATGAGAGCGTGGGACATTTCGCGTGTGTCCGAAGTTTCCGCGCGGCGAACGTAGACGATACCGTCGGTGATATCGCAAAAAGCCAGACCGGAAATCCCGTCCTCCACACAGATGGCGGCGAGATAATTGTTGCGATCCTCGGAGAGCATTGCGCCGTCCACGACGGTTCCGGGAGTGATGATGCGCACGACTTCGCGAACCATAAGACCTTTTTCGTCCACCTTATCGGGCACTTGCTCGCAGATGGCGATTTTGTAACCCTTTTCCAAGAGCTTGGCGATATAGGAATCCGTGCTGTGATAGGGGATGCCGCACATCGGGGCGCGCTCTGCCTCGCCGCAGTCGCGACCGGTCAAGAAAAGCTCAAGCTCCTTGGAGGCAATCTTGGCATCGTCAAAGAACACCTCATAGAAGTCGCCGAGACGATAAAACAAGAGATGGTCGGGGTATTCTTTTTTGATCTCCAAATACTGAAGCATCATAGGGGTCATGGGCGGTTATCCTTTCTGGTTCAAAGCAAAAGCGATTAGGGTGGTGGCTTCTGCCCGTTCAATGGTCAGGTTTTGGAATGTGCCGATGAGGGCGCAGGGGTCGTTGGCGGGAGCCGGAAAGTGGACGAGTTTCCCTTCGGTGCTTCGCGCTGTCATACGGTCTTTGTTGGTGCGGCTGAAGGATTCCACGAGGCAAGTGAGCGTTTGACCGACGTAGCGGCGGTTGTTTTCCAGCGAGATGGCGTGCGAGAGTTCCAACAGACGGCTCATACGCTCATTTTTGATTTCACGAGAGATTTGTTCTTCAAATTCTGCGGCGGGTGTGCCGACGCGGGGCGAATAGAGGAAGGCGAAAACGTTGTCGTAACGCACCTCTTCGATGGCAGAGAGCGTTTCAAGGAAATCCTCTTCGGTTTCGGAGGGGAAGCCGATGATGATATCTGTGGAAAGCGTGCAGTCCGGCATCACTCTGCGCACGTAGCGGCAGAGCTCCAAGTATTGACGGCGGTCGTAGATGCGGTGCATCTTGGCGAGGATCGCATCCGAGCCGGATTGCAGGGGCAGATGAAGTTGGTGGGCTATGTGCTTGCTGTTGGCGATGACGTCCACCGTTTCAAATGGCATATCCTTGGGGTGTGACGTCATAAAGCGGAGAATGAAATCTCCTTCGATTTCATCCAGACGGCGAAGCAGATCGGTGAAGGTCACGCGGGGAATGAGTGTTTTTCCGTAGGCGTTTACGTTTTGTCCGAGCAAGGTGATTTCTTTGTATCCTTGGTGCACGAGATCCTCTACTTCGCTGACGATCGCGCTCATTTCACGACTTCTTTCTCGCCCGCGTACGTAGGGGACGACACAGTAGGTGCAGAAATTGTTGCAACCATAGGTGATGGAGACCCAGGCACTGTGTTTGTTGCCTCGCACCTTTGGCAGATCTTCGACGATGGTGCCCGGGTTTGTGTCATAGCTTTCCACGCGGAAAACGCGCCGTGCTTTTTTGCGAAGCTTTGCGGCTTTGGCTTCCGCAAGAATTTCTGGGAACTGCGCCATTAAATTCGTGCCGAAAATAAAATCGACGAAGGTATATTTCTGTTTGATCTCCAGACCGCGATGCTCCTGTTGCGGCATACAACCGCAGACACCGATGAGAAGGTCGGGGTTCTTTTCCTTGAGTCCCTTAAATTTGCCCGTGTTGGAAAGCGCGCGAAGCTCAGCATGCTCGCGCACTGCGCAGGTGTTGACCAAGATCAAACTTGCTTTTTCAGGGTCGTCGGTGGGTTCATACCCGCAGGCGGTGCAGAGTCCCAAAAGGGTTTCGGAGTCGGCCTCATTTTGCTGACAGCCGTAGGTTTCAATGTAAACGTACTTTTGCATGAGACGCTCCTTTATAATTTTTATATTTCTACTAATTATAATACCAAACATATGGGATTGTCAATTGAGTTTTCATCAAAATATTGTGGTTTTGCAGTGATTCTTGCAAAGTCTTGCGCGCGGTGATATAATATCCTCGGAAACGAGGTATTACGATGTTTAAAGTACTGAAAAAAGAGAAACAAGCAAGGCGGGGCGTTTTTCAAACGCCGCACGGAGAGGTACAGACTCCCGCCTTTATGAACGTCGGCACAGCGGCGGCGATCAAGGGCGGTCTTGCTGCGGAGGATCTCAAGGAGATCGGCTGTCAGGTGTTGCTTTGCAACACTTATCATTTGCACCTTCGTCCTGGGGACGATGTTGTGCGTGATCTCGGTGGGTTGCAGGGATTTTGCAATTGGGATCGACCGATTTTAACCGACAGCGGCGGATTTCAGGTTTTTTCGCTTGCAAAATTCAGAAAAATTTCCGAAGAAGGCGTGCAGTTTGCCAGTCACATCGACGGGCGGCGCATTTTTATGGGCCCTGAGGAAAGTATGCAGATTCAGGCCAATCTCGGCTCTACCATCGCAATGGCCTTTGACGAGTGCATTGAAAATCCTGCCCCGCGCGAGTACGTCGCGCGCTCCGTGGAACGCACGCAACGCTGGCTCGTTCGCTGCCGCGAAGCGCACGATCGTTTGATGCAGACGGACGTGCCGAATCAGCGCCAGCTTTTGTTCGGGATCAATCAAGGCGGAACGTATGACGACATTCGCGCGGAAAATATGCGCAGGATCGCCGAGCTCGATCTGGACGGATATGCCATCGGCGGCTTGGCGGTCGGGGAAAGTGCCGAAGAAATGTATCGCATCATTGAGGCGGTCGAGCCTTTTATGCCTGCCGACAAACCGCGCTATTTGATGGGGGTCGGCACACCCGCCAATATCTTTGAAGCGGTGTATCGAGGCGTGGATCTTTTCGACTGCGTCTTGCCCTCCCGCAATGCGCGACACGGGCACCTCTTTACCAAAGAGGGGATTTTGAATTTGAATAATCAAAAATATGCACGTGACGACCGTCCCGTGGATGAAACGTGCAATTGCCCTACCTGTCAAAAGCATTCGCGCGCCTATTTGCGCCATTTGTTGCGCGCAGGCGAGGTGCTTGGATTGCGGCTGTGCGTTCAGCACAATTTGGCGTTTTATAACCGGATGCTTGCGGATATTCGCGCGGCACTCGATGACGGTTCGTTTGAGAGTCTGTACGAAGAAGCGAGGGAGAATTATTCCAAACGGATTTAAAACCGCTATATTAACACCTCCACACAATTATATTGACAACCGAATTCGGTTGTCGTATGATACAAAAAATGAAATAAAGGAGAAATGTAAAAATGTCATTTGCATTTATTACCGGACTTTTGATCGTGGCACTTGCTGCGGCGGGCGCTTTTGTTGCCGCGCGCTCGTTTATCAAGAAGAACAAAACTGCGGGAATCATAAGCACGCTGGTGGTGGTTCTTCTGGTCTTTGCCTTCGCCTTGATCCCGATGAGCTTTCATACCGTTGATGCAGGCGAGGTTGCCGTGGTGAAGTATTTGGGGCAGGCCAAGGACGTGCGTACTGCAGGCACACATTTTGATCTGTGGCTCACGAACACCTATCAGGTGTATGACGCAAAGGTGCAGAACGTGGATATCGTTACCGCTGCCTATTCCAGCGACGCGCAGACGATGGACGTTCAACTGACCCTGCAGTATCAGATCATGGGAGAGAAGGTAATTGATATTGCCAATCAATACGGCTCTCTTGAAATTTTGGAAAACCGCATTCAGTCCATTGCCATCGAGAAGGCCAAAGCGGTTCTTTCCCGCTACAAGGCTATGGACATCATCGCGGATCGTGCCTCAATGTCTCCTGCTGTGGAGACCAGCATTAAGGATGCGATCGGTGACGAGTATTTTGTAAACGTCAATACGGCCGTTCTCACGAACATTGATTTTTCCGATGCCTTTGAGCAAGCGGTAGAAGAAAAGATGATTGCTGAGCAAAAGCAGCTGAAGGCCGAATATGAGAACCAGACCAAGGTTGCTCAGGCAGAAGCCGAAGCGAAGGCGAAGGTGTTGGAGGCGGAAGCCGAGGCACGTGCCAACGAGCTTTTGGAAAAGTCCTTGACGGACAAGATCTTGCAAGAAATGTATATTTCCAAGTGGGATGGGAAACTGCCCAGCGTGGTTGCGGGGGAAGATGCCGCATCTATCATGATCCCCGCTACCGGCTCCGATTCCGCGAAAACGGAGTAAGTTATCCACACTATAAAACCCAAAAAGCCATCCGAAAGGATGGCTTTTTTTCATTGATTGTAAAAAATCAGTTCAGTTTGAAGTTTTCCAGAATATAGTCCATATCTTTGTCGCCGCGGCCGGAAAGGCAGATAAGTACGGAACCTTGCCCCATTTCTCGGGCAAGCTTCATACCGTATGCAACCGCGTGGGAGCTTTCGATGGCAGGAATGATGCCTTCGAGTTTTGAGAGCGTGAAGAAGGCATCGACGGCGGCGTCATCATCAATGACGTCGTATTTGACGCGACCGATCTCGTGCAGATATGCGTGCTCGGGACCGGAAGAGGGGTAGTCAAGTCCGCTTGCCACGGAGTAAACGGGTGCGGGATCGCCGTTTTCGTCCTTGAGCATAATGCTGTTGAAGCCGTGCATGATGCCCTCACTGCCGTATTGGAGGCTTGCGGCGTGATCGCCGAGGGTTGCGCCGCGACCGAGGGGTTCGACGCCGTAGATGTCCACCGGGTCATTCAAAAATCCGGAGAACACCCCCATCGGGTTGGGCGCGCCGCCGACACAGGCTACGACCGCGTCGGGAAGCTCGCCCGTCATCTCGAGGAACTGCTCGCGCGCTTCGATGCCGACGACGCTCTGGAAGTCGCGTACCATCATCGGGAAGGGATGCGGGCCCAAAACGGATCCGATGCAATAAATGGCATCCTTGTACTCACGGCAATACGCATCAAAGGCGGCGTCCACCGCTTCCTTGAGGGTTGCGAGACCGTGTGAGACTTCCACGACGTTTGCGGCGAGGATCTTCATTCGGGCAACGTTCGGCGCTTGTTTTTTGATGTCAACGGAGCCCATGTAAATATCGCATTCCAAACCGAAGTAGGCCGCGGCTGTGGCGAGGGCAACGCCGTGCTGGCCTGCG
>JAZRZY010000055.1:0-5631 GCA_045601605.1 Eubacteriales bacterium | reverse complement strand
GATGCCCTCGTATTCGGTCGGGGCAGCAAAGATACGGATCCACGTTGCGAGGGTCATACCGCTGACCTTGTACTGATCAAGCGTGTAGCCGGGCTCGGTGAAGAGCAGGGCGGCGTTGGTCCAAGCGGGACCGCCGGCCATGTCGGACCAGTAGGAACCGGAGATCTGGAGACCTTCGAGATCGAGGAAGGTCAGGGCGAAGTAGGCTTCGCGGATGGCTTCGATCTCGGCATCGAGCTGATCCTGATCAGCGATGGAATAGCCGCTCTTGACAGCCTTGATGGCATCGTCGAACGCCTTCCAGGAATCGGCGGTGTAAAGCTCTTCGGTGACGTCCATCTGGATGAGCTTCCAGGTCTCGAGGGCAGAGTAGTCTGCGCCGGGGAGAACCGGGAGAGCGCCGCCGGGGATGGTCTCGCCGAGGACGTCGATGGTGTAGAAGGCACCGTAGTTGTTGGAGGCGCCGGTGGAGACGACCTTGGCATCGGTGATCAGAACACGGATGTAGGTGGCTTCCACGGTGTCGTCAAAGAAGAATTCTTCGACGGTCTTGTCTGCTTCCTGCTGAGTGGAAGTGCCGCTGAAGGCTTCTTCCCAAATCTCGTTGTCGCTGGAGTACTCAACGGAGAAGGTGTATTCGCGCTGGTCGGCAAAGTAGAAGGCGATTGCAACGCCGTCCACGTAAGAAGCGCGGTTCAAATAGAAGGTTGCGATAGAGGTCTTGTTTGCAAGAGTGTTGCGGTTGGCGGAGTACCAGGAGGTGCCGGAGCCGAGGCCTTCCACAGCTTCCTTCGCGGTGGAGGTAGCAGTGGTACCGCCGTTATCGTCTGCAAAGACGATGGTGGTTTCTTCGGCAATTCTGCTCAGCGTGGAGTAGGAGACGAAGCCGTCGAACTCATCGCGGGCGAGGTAGTTGCCGTCGGCATCCTGCTTGTTGGACTTGCGGTTGATGACGGTGGGAGTGAAGTCACCGAGACCGACGGTGTTCCAGTAGCGATGCTTCCAGGTGCCTTCGGTTTCGAGCCATGCGGCCTGCATGTCTTCGCCTTCGTTGGCGAAGTCTTCTTCGGTGAAGAGAACGTTGTTGAGCTGGACCATATCACCGATCTGGAGATCCATTGCCTCGAAAGCGGCTGCGTTGCGCTGGCCGAATTCAAGGGAGGCGTACTGGCTTTCGCCGCCGTCGGCAATTGTTTCGTCGCCGCTCAAGTGCATGGCGAGGACAAAGCCGGTGCCGTAGTCGTTCTCGGGAACGATCTCGTCTGCGGTAACGGTGGTGCCGCCACCGGTGGCGCCGAGTTCACCGATGATGTTGGTGATCTCGTAGATACCGGCTTCTTCGGTGGGAGCGGCAAAGATGCGCACCCAGGTGCCGAGGGTCATGCCGCTGACCTTGTACTGGTCAAGCGTGTAGCCGGGCTCGGTGAAGAGCAGGGAGCCGTTGGTCCAAGCGGGACCGCCGGCCATATCGGACCAGTAGGATTGGCCGATCTGGATGGAGGCAAGATCCTTGAACACAAGGTTCTTGTAAGCGGTAAAGGCGTTTTCGACGGATGCATCGAGAGCGGCCTGCTCGTAGATGGACGTTTCAAAGTCGATGGCGTTGATGGCATCGTCGAATGCTGCCCAAGAATCGGTGGTGTAGAGCTCTTCGGTAAGGTCGGACCGGATGTTCAGCCAGTTGTTGGCATCCTCGAAGTTGGCAAGGGGCTCACGGCCGCCTTCCACGGCTTCGCCCATGAAACGGATCTCTTTGAGTGCGACCCAACCGTTGGGATCGCCCTCGCCGCCATCGACCCAACCGTCGTTGGAGACGAACTTCACGTAAAGGGCAGTGCCTTCATAATAATCCGCAGAGGTCAGATCAACGGAGACCGTTTCGCCATCGGTGAGGATGGATTCCGAAACTTCAACCCATTCCTGACCGTCGAGGGAGGTGTAGAGCGCAAATTCGTAGATGCGGCTGTCGCCCAAATGCCAATCGAGCTGGATCTCGTAGAGCTCAGCTTCGATCGGGAGCACGAACACTGCGGCCACGGTATTGTCACCCTGTGCGTTTGCGGAGAACCAAACCCCGTCCTGCGTGCGGAGGTTCGGGCAAGCAGCGGTGGCGTGGTTGGCCGGATTGGTGTGTTCGGCACCTTCGGTCTGGTATGCCTTCAGGGCCCAGACTTCGCCTTCGGGAGCAACGGTGCTGGGATCGTTGATTCCGTCGGGATCAAATTCGCCGAACGCTTCGAAGGTATAAAATGCACCGTAGTTGTTGGTGGCACCGGAGGCCATCACGCGGGCGTCGTAAATCTTCACACGCAGATGGAGCGCTTCGACGGATTCGGAGAACACGAAGGTTTCCGCGGTCTTGTCGGCGGTCTGCTGAGTGGACCAGGTCTTCGGGAGAGCTTCGTACCAGTCTTCCTTATCCATGGAGTATTCCACGGAGAACTGGTAAGAACGCTCGTGAGCGAAGTAGAAAGCGATCTTGACGCTGTCCACGAAAGCGGACTGCTTCAGCGTGTAGGTGGCTTCGGAGACCTTATCGGTCAGAGTGTTGCGGTTGGCGGAGTACCAAGAGGTACCGGAACCGAGATTCGCAATGGCTTCTCTGGCGGTACTGGCACCGGTGGTTCCTCCGTTGTCTCTTGCCCAGACGATCTCAAGAGAGTCTGCGGCAGTAACGGTTGCGATGGGGGCGAAGAGCGCCACGACCATCAGCAAAGACAACGCAAGAGAGAGAATGCGATTTTTGGTTGTCATGATTTGTTTTCCTCCTGTTGAAATTTTGGGGATGCAAAAAAGAATTTCGGGTTTGTGACTGCACGGTGCAGTCGAGGGGGAGACCTCCTTTCATGCGCTTCTTTATTTAGTTTTCAAGGTTGATGAGCCGTTTCTTCCGAAAGAAAATTCGGAAGGCATAAACACCGTTCGGCAATGGGAGATCGGTCCCGAAAATTGCCGTGGGCAAACGGCTTGAAAATTACACAAAGATATTATAATGTAATAAATCAAAAAATGCAAGAGTTTTTCGCCCGTAAAAATGCTTTTTTCGTTTTTAACAAAATGCCCGCTTTATTTTTGTGCAAACTTACAAAAAAGAAAAACGCCCTGTAAAAACAGGGCGCAAAAAAAGACAAATTCAGTCGGGCTCAAACAAGTCTCGGTTCCAGAGCGAGGCGGCGCGAATAGATGCATCCCCGTATTTTTCGCGGATGCGTTCCACCGCATCCTCCCGTCGGATGCTGCGGGCGCGATTTTGCGGTTTTTCCGCCTCGTCAAAGAGGGAGATTTGTACGGCGCTTTCTCCGGAGGCTTCGCTGAGCTTGCCGGTGCTCAGCCCAAGCATTCGCACGGGCTTTTTGCCGTCCCAGGCAAGTGGGAGCAGCTTTTTGGCAGCTGTGTAGAGCTCCTCGGCAAGCCCGCTTTTGGAAATCGGCATTTGACGCGTCACGCTGCGCAAGGAGGAGTCCTTGACGGTGATGGTAACGAGCGAGGCGTGCATGCCGTGGCGGCGCAGGCGGCTTGCAACTTTGTCTGCCAGAGCACAGAGGCCGACCTGCAGTTCTTCCTCGGTCGTGAGATCGCGCGGGAAGGTAAAGGAGTTGCCGATGGATTTCGGCGGCTCTTCCTCGCCGTAGTTTGCGACGGGGCTGTCATCCGATCCGTTGGCGTAGCTGTGGAGCATCTCGCCCGTTTTCCCGAAGGTATCGATCAAGAATGCGCGATTCAAACGAGCGAGGTCGCCGATGGTGTGTACGCCCAGCGCATGCAATTTTTCTTCGGCGTGATGCCCGACGAATAAGAGGTCGCCGACGGGCAGGGGAAAGATCCGTTCTTTCCAGTTTTCGGCAGAGAAGATCGTGACAGCGTCCGGTTTTTTGTAATCGCTTGCCAATTTTGCGAAGGCTTTGTTGAAGGAAACGCCGACCGAGATGGTCAGGCCGAAATTCTCTTTGACGCCGCGACGGATCTGTTCGGCGATCTCGGGTCCGTCTCCGAAGAGTCGGCGGCTTGCCGTAACGTCGAGCCAGGCTTCGTCGATGCCGAAGGGCTCTACCTGATCCGTGAACGTATTGTAAAAATCAAAAATGCGCTTGGAGTACTCTTCGTAAAGGCGGTGATGCGGCGGCATCAACACCAGGTCGGGGCATTTTTTCAAGGCGTCTCGAATGGTTTCCGCCGTTTTTACGCCGAAGCGCTTTGCGTGTTCGTTTTTGGCGAGAATGATGCCGTGGCGCGCTTTCGGATCGCCGCAGACTGCCATCGGAACGTCGCGCAGTTCGGGGTGTAAGACCGTTTCCACGGATGCGTAAAAACTGTTGAGATCACAGTGCAGGATCGTGCGCAGACGACTCACCTCCGATTTGCATTACGAAATTTCGTCATTATTTTACCATAAATCGTATCACATTGCAAGTCCTTTTCTTGACGGAGCGGGAAAAGAGTGGTAAAATAAAGAGAAACAAGAACTTCAAGGAGAGCAGTATGGCAGAGCAGGTAAAGGATACCATCGAGCGCTTGCGGCGCGATCTTGCCTATCATTCGCATCGTTATTATGTGCTGGATGATCCCGAGATTCCCGACTATGAGTACGACCGCATGTTTCGCCGATTGCAGGATCTGGAGGCGGCTCATCCCGAATTCGACGATCCGACGTCTCCCACGCGCAGAGTCGGCGGTGCGGTGGCACAGCGATTTGAAAAGCTGGCCCATCGTGTGCCGCTCAAGAGTCTGCAGGACGTGTTCTCGAAGGAAGAACTTTTCTCCTACCTCGATTCCATCCGTGCCGTCTCGGAGGATCCTGAGTTTACGTTGGAGTATAAGATCGACGGCCTCTCCGTCGCTTTGGAATATGAAAACGGCGTGTTTGTGCGCGGTGCCACGCGCGGGGACGGCGTCATCGGCGAGGATGTGACGGAAAATTTGCGTACCATCGGTGCGATCCCGATGCGCCTTTCTCAAAAGATCCCGTACCTTTGCGTGCGCGGAGAGGTCTATATGCCGAAGTCCGTCTTCCGCAAACTCAACGAAGAGCGGGAAGCGGCGGGTCAGCCTTTGTTTGCCAATCCGCGAAATGCGGCGGCAGGTTCCCTGCGTCTTCTCGATTCCGCCGAGGTGGCAAAACGCGGTCTTTCCATTTTCATTTTCAATTTACAGGCGGCAGAAGGCCTTGCATTTTCCACCCATACCGAGAGTCTTGTACGTTTGGCAGAGCTCGGCTTCCGCGTGATTCCGGACGAAAAGGTCTTTACCGATGACGAGGAACTGTTTGCGGAGATTTTGCGCCGCGGAGATGCGCGGGATGAATTGTCCTTCGACATTGACGGTGCGGTTATCAAGCTCAATCACCTTGCAGAGCGCGAGCGGGTCGGAGAACTGACAGACGTTCCGAAGTGGGCCTGTGCCTATAAGTATCCGCCCGAAGAGAAGGAAACCGAGCTTCTCGGCATTACGGTTCAGGTCGGAAGAACGGGTGTTTTGACCCCTACGGCAGAGCTTCGCCCCGTGCGTATTTCGGGCAGTACCGTTTCCCGCACGACGTTGCACAACGAGGATTTTATCGCCGAAAAAGATCTGCGTATCGGGGATACCGTCCGCGTGCGTAAGGCGGGGGAGATCATTCCCGAGATCTTGGGG
>JAZRZY010000054.1:0-2236 GCA_045601605.1 Eubacteriales bacterium | reverse complement strand
GCTTGTGGGCGTGGTGCGCGGCGTGCGCTATTACAACTCTTCCATCGACTCCTCCCCGACCAGAAGCATCGCCACGCTTCGCGCTTTCCGCGAAAAGCCCATCGTCCTTGCGGGCGGCTACGACAAGCAGTTGAATTACGCGCCCCTTGCCCCCGTGCTGACCGAGCGCGCGAAGGCCGTGGTGCTCACGGGACAGACGGCGAAGAAGATCCGCGCCGCGCTGCAAGAGTTCAAGCCCTTTGCCGAAAGCGGCATCCCCGTTTTGGAGGCCGCAGACTTTTCGGAAGCCTTCGCCCTTGCCGCAGGTCTTGCAAAAGAGGGAGATCGCGTTCTGCTCTCCCCTGCCAGCGCAAGCTTTGATCAATTCCGCGACTTTGAAGCGCGCGGGGAATGTTTCCGCACTCTGGTGCGAGGATTGGAGGAACAACATGGCCTTTGATTATGCCCGCGAGATCGAAGCGCTCTCCCACGTTGCCGGCATTTCGGGCGCAGAAGAAAACACCGCCGCCTTCTTTGCCGAGCGTCTGAAGCCTCTGTGTGACGAGGTGAAGATGGATGCGATGGGAAACGTCCTCGGCATCATCCGCGCCGCTGACCCGAACGCCCCCACCATTCTCATCGACTCCCATTCCGACGAGATCGGTTTTCTCGTCAGCGAATATGCGGGCGGCGGCTTTGTCAAGATCGCGCGCGTCGGCGGAATGGATCCCGGTGTGCTTCCCGCCTCCGAACTGCTCCTGCACGGAAAAAAGACTGTGCGCGCCGTAGTGGCGGCAAAGCCCCCGCACCTGATGCGCGCCGAGGATCGGAAGAAAAAACCGAAACTGGACGACTTATACGTTGACACGCTCCTCAGCGAAGACGATGTCAAACAGTTCTGTCCCATCGGCACGCCCGTCACCTTCTCCGAGGGAAGCGTGGCGCTCACGGAAGACAAAATCGCCTCGCGTGCGCTGGACGACCGCGTGGCGGGACTGGTTCTCCTGGACGTCGCCGCCTCCGTCTGCCGTGAGACGCTCGCGGCAAACGTTGTCCTGCTTTTCTCCGTTCAGGAGGAAGTGGGCGGAATGGGGGCGATGACCGCCGCCTTCGGACTTGCCCCCGACCTCTGCCTTGCCGTGGACGTAGGCTTCGCCTCCTTCCCCGGTCAAAACGGACGCCTCTTGGAAATGGACAAGGGTGCGGGCATCTCCTACTCCGATACCCTTTCACGCACGCTTGCGCGCGACATTCTGCGCGTGGCAAACGAAGAAAAGATCCCCTATCAGCTCCTTTCCGAGCCGGGGGAGACCGGCACCAACGCCCACGACGTGCAGGTCACCGGCCGAGGAATCCCCTCCGCCGTGATCTCCATCCCACTCTCCTATATGCATTCCCCGAGCGAGGTGGTGTCCGTCCGAGATCTTCATCTGACGTGCAAGCTTCTTTGCGCCTACTGCTGTCAGGCTGAGTATTTCCCGAAGGAGGTAACGCTCGTTGGCTGATTTTTATACGTTACTCAACACGCTCTGCGCCATTCCCGCCCCGAGCGGGCTGGAGGAAAACGTGCGGCGCGTGCTGATCGATCTTCTGCGTGAGCACGTCGAGGAGATGAAACTCGACCGTATGGGAAATCTCATCTGCTTTAAACGCGGAAAACAAGCGCCGAAGACGCCCATTCTCCTCTGCGCGCACATGGACGAGGTCGGACTCATCGTGACGGAGATCACCTCCGACGGATACGCAAAATTCGGAACGGTAGGCGGCATTGAGGCAGGCATTTTGCCCGCCAAACGCCTCTCTTTCCCCGAAAAGAGCGGTCTGCACGGCGTGATCTGCGCCAAACCCATCCACCTCTACCGCGACGAAGAGGAGCTCTACACGCCGACCAAACACGAAAACCTCTACATTGACATCGGCGCGCGCACCAAAGAAGAGGCCGAAAAATATCTGGAGATCGGCGATCTCGCCGTCTTTGACCGTACTTCTCTCCCCTACTACGACGCCGGAGAGGTGATCCGCTCCGCCGCGCTCGACGACAGGCTCGGCTGCGCGATGCTCTGTGAGCTTGCGCTTTCGGACGACCTGCCTTACGACGTCACCCTCGCCTTCACGGTGAAGGAAGAGGCGGGACTGCGCGGCGCCAAGGTTCTCTCCCACGCACACGACGAGGACGTCTGCATCGTATTGGAAGGCACGACCGCTTCTGATCTTCCCGGCGCCGAGGGCCCTGACGCCGTCTGCTTCCAAAAGCAGG
>JAZRZY010000053.1:0-3168 GCA_045601605.1 Eubacteriales bacterium | reverse complement strand
ACGGGTCACCAAGAAAAAGTGACTTTTGTCTACTGACAAAAGTGACTTTTTTCAATGATATCCGTTCCTTGACGCGAACGGGTGATATATCTTCGATATGATATCGCACTTCGTGCGATGATATATGCCTTCGGCATATGGAGGTGCGGATATTATATCATATCGCGTCAGCGATATATCATTGAAGAGTACCGAATTATATGGTATGATTGTAAAAAAGGAGGTCTGTAAATGAGATTATATAGACCTGTTGGACAGGCAGAATTGGATTTAATTGCAAAAACGGATTACACGGAATATCCTCCAAGACTTCCCGAACAACCTATTTTCTATCCTGTTCTGAATGAAAAATACGCCCGAGAAATTGCAGAAAAATGGAATAAGAAATCTGCTGATTCGGGTTATGCAGGATATGTTACAACATTTGAAATTGACGACGCCTATATTTCTCGATTTAATATTCAAACAGTAGGAGCAAGTTACCACCAAGAGTATTGGATACCCGCAGAAGATTTGATGGAGTTTAATCGTCATATTATTGGTAAGATTGAAGTTCTCTGATTATTTACGCACCCCTTCGCGGTTTCTTTTTTCGCCAAAACAAAAAGCGTATCCGTATTTTGGTGAGGGGTGCTTGTTTTTTGCGGGGCGCGATTTTTGCTATTTTGCACAGAGATTTATCTTGTATTTTGGTGATTCTGCGCAGATGGGTGTGCAAACGGTTTTTTGCGGGGAAATGCCCTGTGGGCGCAAGCGGTGGTGGTTTGAAAAAGTTTTTCTACTACGGGTGGAGTTTTGAGAAAAAATACCGCGCATCTTTTTTGCCCGCCTGTGAAAAAATAAAAGGCAGAACAGCGCGCTTTTTTGGCAAAGGGCGCAAAAAACGGGCTTTTTTACCAAAATTCTCTCTTGACAAAGAGGGGGTTTGATGCTATATTATTTGTGCATCTTTATGGATCAACACAAACTATTTTTGGAGGAAAACAAACCATGAAGAAATTTCTTTCTCTCATCGCAGTGGTCCTCGTTCTGGCAACCTGCCTGCCTTTGACGGTCAGCGCGGCAGAAGAGATCAAAGTTAAGAACATTGCGGTTGACTGCTTGTACAACAACAAGCCCGCCCGTCCCGAAGCTTGCATTCCGGATCTCCGTCAGGATGGCGATCTCTGGTTCAACGCTTCCACCAACGACGAGCCCACCGGCGGCTCCATCGCCACCGGCGGCGAGCGCTACCTGACCATCGGTCTCGCTCAGGACGCTGATCTCTCTTCCATCAAGATCCAGTGGTTCCAGGGCAACGGTCCCGCTCCCGATTACGCCGTTCAGGGCGACAGACAGCGTCAGTACATGTTCATCATCCAGGCCTCTAAGGAAGCCACCGGTGATGACAACTTCGAAGACATCTACGGCAACTACGACAAGGCCGACATCAAACTGTCCGGCACCGGCACCGAAGCCGAAGAGTACACCGTGAGCTTCAAGGGTGCAAAGCGCATCCGTATCTGGGGCTTTGGTAACACCGGCGACATTGCCGACGGCAAGAACTCCATGAACTTTGCGATCCGCGAACTCCGCATTTTCGGCACCGGCCTCGGCGGTAACGGCGGCGATGCCGGTCAGTCCGGTGACGACGGCTCCGGCAAACACGAAGGCAGCACCGGCGGCACCACCAATCCGGGTGGCAACGGCGGCGACAACAACGCTCCCACCACCGGCGATTTCGAGAACATCGCACTCTTTGCCGGCGTGGCAGTGGTCTCCTGCGCAGCAGTTGTGATCATTCGCAAGAAGATCCGTCAGAGATAAGGAATTCAATCATTGATTGATCAAAAAGAGCACCCGTTTCGGGTGCTCTTTTTTTGCGCGAGTTTTCCGGGACGTTGTTTTTCACGCCGTTGCGCGTGCATTCTTGCGGCAGACTTTGAGATCGCATTTGCAATCTCGGCGCATTTGTGCTAAAATAAACTTAACTATTGAAACCATTTCGGAAAGGAGCGTGGATCGATGTCGGGCAAGACGGATAAGATCTCCTCGAAAGCCGCTTGCCGCCGCGAGTTTTTCTCGCGCCTGCTCGTTTGGGGCATTCGCGTTCTCCTGTTTCCGCTTACGGCACTTTATACCGTTCTCGTCTTTTTGTGGTCTCTGCCGTTTCGTCTGTACGATATGGTGCGTCGCGCCCGCCATCCTTTCCTTTGCGCCACGGCACCGGAGCGTATGCTTGACGAGCACGACCCCTCCGTACGTCTTTGGGATCTGTACTGCGCGTTTCGCTATCGAGCTCTTTCCCGTACGGACAGCTTGTTTAACGCGTACTATATCTATTTGTGCGAGCGCACGCACCAAAACGGGCGCGTGGCGCGCGCACCGCGCGGGATTCCGAAGCATCCCTTCGGCTGGTACAGCAAGAACGTCGCTCCTCGCCCCCGCCGTTTTTCCGCCGCAATGCTTGCCGTCGTCACCTTCCTGCCGCGTCTGCTCGGCTTTTTGCCTTTCGGTGTGGGCAGGCATTTCAAACGCTTCGGCCGCGCGATGGAAAACTCGCAGACTGCCATCGGCGGCGCGGCGCGCTTTTTGCGCCGTCGGGGCGCCGTGCTTTTCTCCTGCGTTTTGTGCTTGGCGGTCGGTGCGGTGATCGGTATTTATTCCTCGATGGAATTTACCCTCACTGTACACGTCGGCGACGAGACCATCGGTTGCGTGGAGAGCCGTGCAGAGCTTGCAGACGCCATCCGCGAGACGGAAAACACCGTTTCGGATGCGCTCGGCACCTCCTTCAAGCTGCCCGTGAACATCTCCTACTCGCTCTCCAAGCAGTTCAGGCCCGCCTACCTTTCCAAAACGGAGCTTTTGGAGGCGCTCTCTGCTTATACCACGGACTACGTGCGCGTGGGCTATGCGCTGTACGTGGACGGCGAACTCATCGGCGCCAGTGAAAACGAAGGGAAGCTGCGCGAGCTTCTTGCCGAAGCGCTGAAAAACGCACGCAAAAAGTCTGCAAACGAGGAAATCGACCTCTTGAGTGAGACGCGCATTTTGTATCAGAACTGTCCCGTGGAGGCCTTTTTGAGCGATGCGGAATTTGAGAAGCTCCTGCTTCCGAAGAAAGCGAGCGAAAGCGGCGCCGAGATGCAGCTTGCCGCCTATCAGCCCTCCGCTCTGCCGACGCTG
>JAZRZY010000052.1:0-12878 GCA_045601605.1 Eubacteriales bacterium | reverse complement strand
CTTCCTAAGCCCGCTTGGCCTCCGACTTGTTCTGCCAGCCCGAGGAAGTGAGCGCAACGCTTGCGGCACTTTCCGCTTCGCCGCGCCTCGTCGTGACGGATTCGCAGGCGTTCCGACAGGTCGCCCGCGTCCTGCCCGAAGAGATCCCCCTCACCTCGTTTTCCATCCTCTTCGCGCGTTACAAAGGGGATCTGCCCGCCCTCGTGCGCGGTGCCGCGGCGCTGAAAGCCCTTCCCGACGGTGCGCGCATCCTCATCAGCGAGGGCTGCACCCACCACCGTCAATGCGGTGACATCGGCACAGTCAAGCTCCCCGCCGCACTTCTGAAGCTGACGCAAAAGAAGCTTGACTTCTCCTTCACCCAAGGCGGTGATTTCCCGCTTGACACACGGGCGTTTGACCTCATCATCCACTGCGGCGGCTGTATGCTCCCCACGGCGGAGGTGCAGAGCCGCGCAAAGCGAGCCGCAGAGCAAGACACCCCGATGACCAATTACGGCATCGCCCTCGCTCTTGCCGCAGGCATTCTTCCGCGCGCCCTCCAACCCTTCGGCATCGAACTCTGATCCTGCCTCAAAAGAAAAAACACAAAAAACGAGCCTGAAACCGGCTCGTTTTTTGTCAAGACACCCCTCCCAAAAACGAATGAGGTCCTTTGCCATTTCTCTTGAATTACAAAAAAATGTATGTTATAATGTTATAAAATGCATAAAAACAGCACCTTTTGCCGTTACACTTAAATTCAAAAAAGGAGTTTTGAACCGTTGGATGCCTTTTCCGATCTTTCCGATGCCTATCGCGAATTAAGCCGGCTGATGCCGGATGACAGCGCCGTCATTTTCATCCTCTTTGTCTTTGCAGGTGTCTTTGCCTTGTTTGCTCTGATCCCTGCCGCGCTTCTCGCAAAACGCGGAGAAAAAAGCTTCGGAGCCTATTATCTCGGGTGGTTTTTTCTGCTTCCGATCACCGCTCTCCTGGATACCCTCGCAAACCTGCTGATCCACGCCTTGGTCTTCCAAAACGGGTATTTGCGCCTCCTTGTGATCCTCTTGCTTTCTCTGATCCCCGCAAATATCGCAAAAAACAAGGAGTTCAGCTTTTGGGGACACTATTTCTCCTCCATTTTCTTCGGGTTTGTCCCTGTGCTGGTCTACACCTTTTTCTTGCCGACGCCCGCTCCGAGTACCATCGGCACATCTCGTCCGGTGTCTGCCACACATACGTCTGCACCTTCTGCGTCCGGCACACCCGAATATGATCTCATCCCTCTCGTGGAACCGAACGAAGACGGAACCATTACCTGTCCGGACTGCAAGCTGACCCAGCCGGGGCATCGCTACATCTGTTTTTCCTGCCAACGTCCGTTTGTCAAAAAAACACCACACACCCCACAACCCTTTGTCCGATGTACTCCGGTCAACTCCACTCCCGCGGAAAACTCCATCTCTCTTTCGGAAAAGCGTGCCGCTCAAGGCCTGCGTCAGCTTGTCGCCCCCAATGCAGACGGTACCATCACCTGCCCGAAGTGCGAAAAAACGCAGCCTCAAAATCGGCATCTCTGTTTTTTCTGCAACCACCCCTTCGTGGAAAAGCTGACCGAGGAAACAGAAACACAAAACACAAAAACAGCACTCTGAAAAGAGTGCTGTTTTTTCATTGTTGACCCGCCGCTGCCGTGTATCCGCGAGATAAAAACCCGGCTCTGGCCAGGGTGGTGTCCGCTTTCCCGATTTCCTCGCTTCCAACGTCCGCACGCAGAATGCATGCGGGAGGCCTGCAATCCTCGGGAAAATAAAGACTCCGTTTCTTATCCGTGGGTTTATAAACACGGATAGCACGCACAGGGCAGGAAAAAGAGTTTATTCCTTGCCTTCGTCCTCTTCGTAGTCCATCATCAGCTCGTTGTCGAAGGCCTCTGCCACGCGGTCAAACTCCGCATCGTCGTCGATGGTGATGAGCACCTGCTCGTCGCCCTCGGAAAACTCGCTCTTCAAAATGATGTATTCGTCCTCGTCACTGTCGGTGGGAACGAGAGCGTAATACTCGCCTCCCTCGAACTCCATCACGGCAAGAATGTCAAAATCGCGCTCCACACCTTCCTCGTCGGTCAGGGTGACGGTCTCAAATTCAAATTCGTGCTGTTCCATGTTCTGTCTCCTTTTTCGTTCTGTGTTCATTTTATCCGAAAGATGCCCAAGCGTCAAGAGCGAACGGGCTCGAATTTACTCGACTTTTCCCGTGATGCGAAGCACGGTTGCCTTGTGCCCGACAAAGGGCAGCAGGCGCTCCTTGACGTCGCTTGCGGCGATCTTCAAGGTGGAGGTGTTCTTCAGGGGATGACAACGGACGTACTCCGCGTTCCAGATGTCCTCGTCCACGAGAAGACGGATACGGCGCGCCTTGTCGTGGGCAAGCCCGAGGATGCTCACCGAGCCCGGCGTACAGCCGAGCATTTCCAGCATCTTCTCGGGAGAGGCAAAGGACAGGCGCGAGACACCGAGAAGCTTCGAAACCTCCGCCGTGCGGAAGGGCTTATCTCCCGCCATCATCAAAAGGTAAAAATCCGTGCCCTGACGGTTCTGCAAAAAGAGATTCTTGCAGATGTGCACGCCGATGACGTCCTCCACAAGTTTGCAGTCCTCGATCGTATCCGCCGCATCGTGATCGACGCGCCAAAACGGGATCGACAAGCGCTCCAAAAGGTCGTAGCAGCCCTGCTCCGCCGCGTCGCGAGCGGCGCGGTCGGCGGGTGCGCCCTCATAGAGCACGGGATCGATGTAAAAACTCATTTGGAAAAGCGCGCCTTGAGCTCATCCGCCAGATCACAGACCTCAAAGGGCATCTCCAGATCCTCACGGCCGAGGTGGCCGTAGGCAGTCAGTCCGGAGTAGATCGGACGGCGCAGATCAAAGCGGGCGATGATCGCACGCGGGGAGAGATCCACAAGCTCGCACAAGGTCTCGGCAAGCAGATCGTCCTTCACGCATCCCGTGGAAAAGGTGTCCACCAGAACGCTGACGGGCTTGGCCACGCCGATGGCGTACGCGATCTGCACCTCGCAGCGACGGGCAAGGCCTGCGGCAACCACGTTTTTGGCAAGGTATCGGGCGGCGTACGCGGCACTGCGATCCACCTTGGTCGGATCCTTGCCGGAGAAGGCACCGCCACCGTGGCGGGCGTATCCGCCGTAGGTATCCACGATGATCTTGCGGCCGGTCAGTCCCGTGTCGCCCATCGGGCCGCCGATGACGAATCTGCCCGTGGGGTTGACAAAGACCTTCGTCTCATCGTCCAACAGCTCGTGGTCGATGACCTTTAAGATCACCTCTTGGATGAGGTCGTCTCGGATCCTGTCCTGCTCGATGTCCTCGTCGTGCTGGGTGGAAATGACCACGGTATCCACGCGAAGCGGCTCGTCTCCGTCGTACTCAACGGTGACCTGCGTCTTTCCGTCGGGGCGAAGATACGGGATCGTGCCGTCCTTGCGTACTGCAGCAAGGCGGCGGGCAAGCTTGTGAGAGAGCGCGATGGGGAGCGGCATAAGCTCCGCCGTCTCGTCGCAGGCATAGCCGAACATCATTCCCTGATCGCCCGCGCCGTCGGCGTCCACGCCCATGGCAATGTCGGGCGACTGGGTCTTGACCTCGTTGATAATACGCATGCTGTCGGCAGAAAAACCGTACTCTTCCTTGTTGTAACCGATGTCGCGCACGGCATCGCGCGCGATTTTCTCAACGTCGATCTTCGCCGTGGTGGTGATCTCACCCATCACAATCAAAAGACCCGTGGAGGCACAGCACTCACAGGCGACGCGCGCCGCGGGATCCTCGGCCAAAATGGCGTCGAGCACCGCATCGCTGACACGGTCGCAGACCTTATCGGGATGCCCCTCGGTGACGGATTCGGAAGTGAAAAAGCGTTTCATATCAAGTGTCCTTTCGGGAATAGTTCAAATGCATTACGAGAAGAGAGCCGTGAATACCTCCGGCAAAAAATAGAAGAGCAAGGTGATGATCCCCCCTGCGGTGACGACCCCCGCAAGGATGGCAAGTATCGCTTTCTTCCGGTCGAGCTTCAGCACCGTGGCAATCAGCGTGCCCATCCACGCCCCCGTGCCGGGAATGGGGATGGCGACGAAACAGAACAGACCGAAAAGCTCGTACTTCCCGATCGTTGCCGCCTTTGCCTCCGCGCGGCGCCAAAAGCGCCGAAGCAGCGGGCCGATGAACCGACGCTCGGAGAAAAACTCCATGATCTTCTCAAACAAAAACAGGATAAACGGCACGGGGATCATATTCCCGAGCACCGCAATGGGCAAGGCAACCATCGGATCGATGCCGACTGCGGCCGCATAGATCAGAGCGCCGCGCAGCTCCACGATGGGAAGCAAAGACATTCCGAACAAAACGAGATAGTCCGTCATCTTGCCCCTCCTCCCGTCTGTCTTCTTCAGTATTTTACAGTATAACAAGAAGTAACAAAAAATTCAAGTCAAAGAACGAAAAAAGAGCCTACGGATTTGTAGGCTCTTTTTGTATTTTATTTCAGCCGAGGACGATCTCTTCCCAACCGGCAAGATATTTGGCAAGGGTCGTCAGGTCGTTTGCCGTGACCTTTCCGTCGCCGTCGCAGTCACCGATGACGACCTCGGGCTTTTCTGTAGCACCCAACTCTGTAAACTCATAGTTTGCAAGGCTATCCGCATAGTCCTTGACGGTGGAATCGGCATACCCGTAGAAGACGATTCTCTGATCTGCAAACGCATGCGTCGCAATCACGGGACTGCCATAGATCTTCACCTCGCCGAGACCGGAACAACCGGAAAAGGCAAACGCCTCAATGCTCTCGACGCTCGCGGGAATCTCAAGCTGACGCAGTGCCGTACAACCCGAGAAAGCCGATCCTTCCAAGGTCTCCATGGCGTTGGGAAATTCAGGGTCGGTCAAATTCGTGCAATCAGCAAAGGCCGCATAGCCGATCGTCTTCAGCGTGGCGGGAAAATCGACGGAGGTCAAAACTTCGTTTCGGTAAAACGCATATTGACCGACGGAGCTTACACCGTTCGGGATCTCAAGCGCGGTGATCTTTTCGCCGTTTTGAGAAAGGCTTTTAGCATAATAAGCAGGATTGGATTGAGGGCTTACATAGTTTGCCTGAGCAAAAGAAGCAACCGATGCAATTTCGACCTTTGCAATCTTGTAGCACTTATAAAATGCATTGTTCCCCACTGTTTTCAGACTTGCGGGCAAAGAAACGTCCGTCAATTCACCGCACTCCAAAAAAGCGTTTTCGCCGATGGCATCAAGGCCTTCACCGAACTTCACGGTCGTAAGGGCGCGGCAATCATAAAACGCCTTCGCGCCGATCGTGGCCGGACTTTTGGTAAATTCTACGGTTTCCAAGGCAAAATTCATACCGAACGCGCCTTCACCGATCGCCTGAATGCTCTCGGAAAACTCCACTTCGGAAAGCTTTGTGCAAGCGTAAAACAGATACTTCGAAACAGAGGTGACCCGATCGCCGAAAACCACCTTTTTCAATCCGCCTTCTTTGAAAGGAGCGCAATCCGCTTCATTCATTCTGTGTGAATACTCACAATCGACTGCGTTGAAATACAAAACGTCGATCGGGTTTCCGTAAAACGCGGAAGCGCCGATGAACTCAACCCCCTCGGGAATCGTCAATTCCGTAATTTGGGCATTTTGAAACGCACAGGCCTCAATGGACTTCAAAGACTCGGGAAGAGAGAGGGCAGAAATGGTAAAGTTTCCCGCAAAAGCAGCTTCCTCCACCCGAACGACACCCTCCGGAATCGTCAAAGAATTAACTGAGCCGAGCGCATCCTCAAACGCGCTTGCGCCGACGGCGACCACGGGATATCCTCCGAGTTCAGCGGGAAGTTCCACGTCGCCGCTGAGCGTTTTGGAAGCGCCCACCAACGTCGCCTCCCCTTGCTCGACGGTATAGAAATAATCACCGTCAACAAAAGGCTCGTCCGCCAATACCAAAAACGGAACGCAGAGCGCACACAACAGACAAAATACGAGAACAAGAACTTTCGGTTTCATAGTGGACCTCCTTTTCGTAGTAAACGTTTTTACAAATAAAAGTGCGCAGCCGAAGCCGCGCACCGTTGTAAAATGCCTGGCTCCGATTGCTGCGATACAATTTACCTTTTGCACAGGAATGCGGTAAAGAGCCTGCATTTTTACCGAAAAGCAAAAATGCAACCCCGTGCAAAGTTGATTCAAATTGTATCGCAAACACATTTTACCATATAATAATTGATTTGTAAATAAAAAAATTGCATACAAAAAGAGCAGGCTGTTTCGCCTGCTCTTTCAAGAAAAGCTTATTTGACTAAGACCTCCTTGCCGGTCTTTGCGGATTCGTAGATGGAGAGGATGATGCCCACGGAATGCATGGCGTCTTCTCCCGTGACCATCGGGTCACGATCCTCCAGGACGGCGTTTGCCATATCCTCGATCTGGACGGTGTGACCGATGTTGTTTGCGTTGTACTGGCAGTTGAGTCCGCCGAGGGAGCCGAAGGTCTCGGGCTTTTTGAACTCGGGATCCTTCATCTGCCAACGGTAAAAACCGGTGTCACCGAAGGAGAGCGTACCCTCGCTGCCATCGACGTGGAAGATGGTGTCCAGTCCGGGATAGACCGTCGTCGCGCCCTGCAGGACGCCGATGGCACCGTTCTTGAACTGCAGAAGTGCCGCGGCGGTATCCTCCACCTCGGTGCGCCAGACCATCCGCTCGCATTTCGCGTAAACGCTCTCGATGCCGCCCATCATATAGTCGAGCATATCGACACCGTGCACGCCCTGATTCATCAGCGCGCCGCCGCCGTCAAGCGCCCACGTGCCGCGCCATTCGCCGCTGTCGTAGTACGCCTGATCGCGGTAATACTTCAATTCCGCGCTGGCAAGCGTGATCTTACCGAGTCTGCCCTCTTCGACCGCCTTTTTCGTTTCGATCGCGGCGGAGAAGGTGCGGCGCTGGTAGATCGCGCCGAGCTTGACGCCGTTTTTATGGCAAGCCTCGATCATCTTTTCCATCTTTTCGCGCGTGGTGCAAAGCGGCTTTTCGCACAGGACGTTGACCTTGTAATTTGCAACCTTGATGGCGTGCTCCGAGTGCATTCCGCTGGGGGTGAGGATACAGACGACGTCGAGCGTCTCGTGTTTCATCATCTCGTCGATGTCGGTGTAGTATTTGTCGAGCCCGCCGAGCTTCGCGGCCTTCTCTGCCTTCGCGGCGTCAATGTCACAGACCGCAACGAGTCGCGCGTGCTGCGCGTTTTTGATGCCGTCGAGGTGGTTCCAGGAAATACGGCCGCAGCCGATGAGTCCGAAGCGAACTTGTGTATCCATAAACAGACACTCCTATTTGGTTGGGTTGCCCTTATTATACCCTACATATAGAAAAAAGCAAGAGGAAATCACACAATATTTTCGGTTTTTTGCAAGAAACGGCACTTTTTTTGACAGAAGCGCACACTTTTGCTACAATGGACGAAAAACAGGGACAAGGAGGCGATCTCGTGCGAAAAAAATCAGCGGACAAAGCCATGCTTTACGCCATCCTCTCCCTTGCCATGCCCACCGTGCTCGAGCAGGCGATGCAGACGGCGGTGCAATACATCGACACCGCGATGGTCGGCTCCCTCGGGACCGAGGCAACCGCTGCCGTCGGTGCCACGACCACCCTAAACTGGCTCTTCGGCTCCAGCGTTGCCGCGCTGGCCATCGGCTTTCTCGCGTTCATCTCCCAAGCGCTCGGCGCAGAAGACGAAGAAGGCGCCCGCCGTGCGGCGGCACAGAGCACGTTCGTCACCCTTTTCGTCGGTGTCCTTCTGACGGTGCTGACCCTCTCGCTTGCCGGCGTGATCCCGATTTGGATGCAGGTGGATCAAGCGATCGCGCCTGCAGCCTCCCGCTATTTTTTCATCCTCTACGCGCCGATGCTCTTCCGCACCGCCACGACGGTCTTTTCCACCGTTCTGCGCGCCGCAGGCGACTCGAAAACACCGATGAAGATCGCGCTTCTCGTCAATCTGATCAACGTCGTCCTCAATTTCTTTTTCATCTATCCGACGCGCACCGTCAGCCTCTTCGGGCACGATCTTCTCCTCTGCGGTCTTAACCTGAAGGTCGAAGGCGCCGCCCTTGCCAGCGCCGTCGCCTTCACCCTCGGCGGCATTCTCACCACCATCGCCCTCTTCCGCCATCCGAACGTCTCGCCGCGCGGCTATTCTCTCAAGCCGAATGCCGAGATCCTTCGCCCCTGTATGAGGGTGGCGCTCCCGAATCTGCTTCAGCGCTTTTTGACCTCTGCAGGCTACGTGGTCTTTGCCTCGATGATCAATTCCTTCGGCCCCGTCTCGGTGGCCGCCCACACCATTGCAAACACGGTGGAAAGCGCCTTCTACATCCCCGCCTACGGGATGCAGAGCGCCGCCGCCACGCTCGCCGGAAACGCCTTCGGCGCCCGTGACCGCGAGAAGATGCGCCGTCTGCCGCGCACCTTCTTGCCCTTGGAAAGCCTCTTGATGCTCCTCTCCGGCGCGGTCCTCTTCGTCTTTGCCCCCGCCCTTGCCGCCCTCTTTTCCAAGGAGGCGGAGGTGGTCTCACTCGCCGCCACGGTCCTGCGGATGATCGCCCTCACCGAGCCCTTTTACGGCGTATCCATCATCGTGGAGGGTTTTTTGCTCGGCGTGGGAAATACGAAGACTCCCTTCCTTTACAATCTCGTCGGGATGTGGGGCGTACGCATCGTGGGAACCGCGCTCTGTCTTCTCTTTTCCTCCTTCGGTCTGGTGGGAGCCTGGAGCTGTATGATCGCCCACAATCTCTTGCTCTTCGCGCTCTTTTTAAGCTGTTACCTCAGAGGAGCCTGGAATCCGCTGAACGCACCGCCGACAAAACGATGACCCAAAAAGGCACCCGCTCGGGTGCCTTTTTGTACGGATTTTTTGCCGTCGCTTGTCCGTTTGACGAAAGCACCCGGCTTCCCAAAACGATTTTCAGCCCTCTCAGGGTTCGAGTCCCCTCGAATCATAAAAAACAAAAATCGCCTGCCCCTTTGGGCAAGCGATTTTTGAAAGGGTAGCACAGATTCGATGTCATTTATTTTTTTGACCTATGTGTTTGAACCCTCGTATATTTCTGCAAAGTATTCTTTGCCGTATTTATTGCAAAACTCTTTTATTTCAAAAGAAAACGAGTCAAAATCTCTTTTTCCAATATAGATTTCAGGTATGTTATGTATCGCATCTGCAAAATCTAAAATCTTCTTTTTGTCATTTTCATCAATAATTTCAAGAAGTGTGTTTATGCAATATAAAAGAATTTTATGCTCGTTTTGTAATTGATTGTCAACTATATATTTTTTATAATTCTTAATTTTTTCTACTGTGGTTTCATATAAAACATCATCTTCACATTCGCCAAATGAATAATACCGAATTTTAATCAAACAATCTTGTAAGTCACAATATGTCTCGTTTATCTTCACTTGCTATTCTCCTTTGCGGTGTTGATAGATGCAATTAAAATTCGTTTTATTTCCAGACAATCATCAAGTAAAGAATCGCTCATTTTATCATCTATATATTCAGACATATAAAGTAGTTTTATCCAATATTCCGTTTCAGCAGTTTCTTTTAAGGCTATATGCATTTTAGAAATAAAATCCGCTTTACTTTGCCCGTAATTTGCTTCATTTATATTTGCACCTATACTTGTGCCGCTACGGACTATTTGTTTTGAAATTACGGTTTCTTTTTTATTTTTAACTAAATGCTGATGCAGTTTTACAATTCTTGCTGCAAAAGCAATAGATTTATCTATAAGTAAGTTTTCTTTCATTTAAAACACCGCCTTTTCCTATATTATAGCAAAAACTATAACACAAATCAATTATTCATTATTCATCAGCGAAGCGACTTCATCATTCATTATTCATTACGAAAATCCGTTTAATGAATGATAAATAGTGAATAATGAATAGTGAATAATACAAAACAAAAATCCGCTCTCTTTCAAGAACGGATTTTCGTTTTGGTACGCCAGAAGGGACTCGAACCCCCGACCTTTTGGTTCGTAGCCAAACACTCTATCCAGCTGAGCTACTGGCGCATGGGTGCGCTTTTTGCGCGTCCATTATACTATCACAAGTTTTTCTCTTTGTCAAGGGAATTTTGTGAAGTTTTTTTCGTTTTTCTTGTCTCTTTTTCTTGCCTTTTTAGACCCTTGCGTTTATAATAGATTGATGAGATTTTTTTGTTTGGGGACTTTTGACACATGAGACACACCTCTCCGCTTACGCGTTTGACGCGTGCGGCCGTGACCGCCGCGCTCTACGTCGCCCTCACAGTGACCCCTCCGCTTTCCACCATTTCTTACGGTCCGATCCAATTCCGCGTATCCGAAGCGCTGTGCGTGCTCCCCTTTCTCTTTCCGGAGACGGGCATCGGTCTCGTCCTCGGCTGTCTGATCGCAAACCTCTTCACCCCGTACATCCTCCCGCTGGACATCACCCTCGGCACGCTCGCCACGGTGATCGCCGTACTGTTCACCCTGCTTCTTCGAAAGAGTCGGCACCGCTGTGCCGTGTGGCTTGCCCCGTTGCCGACGGTGCTTTCCAACGCACTCATCGTCCCGCTCATCTTCTGCCTCAGCACACCGAACGAGTCCTTCGGCGTCACGTATCTTTCTTCCTTCCTCTCCGTCGGTGCGGGCGAGGTCGTCTGTGCCTTCGGACTCGGAATACCCCTGTGCTTTATCCTGAGAAAATTCTTTGTCTCATCCCATACACGTTAGGAGAACCGCTATGAAAGTCAAAAAGGCAGTCATTCCCGCCGCCGGTCTCGGCACGCGGATGCTCCCCATCTCAAAAGGCGTCTGCAAGGAGATGCTCCCCATCACCGACCGCCCCGCGATGCAGTACCTCGTGGAAGAGGCCGTCGGCGCCGGCATCACGGACATTCTCATCATCACCGCCCGCGGCAAGGAAGTGATGGAAAACTATTTCGATTACTCCCCCGACTATGAGAACGCCCTTTTGAACAAAGGCAAAGAGAGCGAATGCGCCGCTCTGCGCCGCATCGCCGAACTTGCCAACATCACCTTCCTGCGCCAAAAGGAGGCGCGCGGTCTCGGCCACGCCGTGCTCTGCGCCAAGAACTTCATCGGCGACGAGCCCTTCTTGGTGCTTTACGGAGACGACGTCATCCTCTCCGAAAAGCCCACCGCCCTCTCGATGTGTGAGCTTTACGAGGAGTTCGGCCTGGGCGTGCTGGCAAGCCAGACCGTGTCCGAGGAAGCGATTCAAAAATATTCTTCTCTGAAGATCGAGCCGATCCGAGATCAGGTCTTCTCCGTCACCGATATGGTGGAGAAGCCGCAGACGAAAGAGGCGCGCTTCTCCTGTCAATCCATCCTCGGCCGCGCACTTCTGCCGGCCAAGATCTTCGACATTTTGGAAAAGACCGAGCCCGGTGCGGGCGGCGAGATCCAGTTGACCGATGCGATGCGCGTCCTCGCACAAAGCGAAGGCATGATCGCCTACGAGTTTGAGGGCACACGCTACGATATGGGCTCCAAGCTCGGCTTTTTGACCGCCAACGTCACCGAGGGCGTCAAGCATCCCGAATTCGGTGCGGAATTTGCCGCTTATTTAAAAGAATTTGTCAAAACGCTGTAAAGGAGAGACTCATGGAAGACATCATTCGCCAATCCAAGGAAAACTACTACCTCGACATTGCCCAGACCGTCGCCCAGCGCGCGACCTGCCTGCGCAAGAAGTACGGTGCCATCATCGTCAAGAACGACTCCATCCTCTCCACGGGCTACAACGGTGCCCCCCGCGGACGCAAGAACTGTTGTGACCTCAAGTTCTGCCAAAGAGAAAAGCTGGGCATTCCCCGCGGCGAACGCTACGAGCTCTGCCGCAGCGTGCATGCGGAGATGAACGCCATCATCGCCGCAAGCCGAGAGAATATGCTCGGCGCAACGATCTATCTCGTCGGGCTCGATGCACAGACGGGCGAGCTCGTTTCCGATGCCTGTTGCTGCCCGATGTGCAAGCGCACCGTCATCAACGCCGGCATCTCCTCCGTCGTCATCCGTAACACCCCCGAAGAATTCACCGTCATCAACGTGCGGGAGTGGGTCTTCAACGACGACAGCCTCTCCGGCTCGTTCGGATATTAACCACCTCTCTCAAAGGAGAACTCTGCTATGGCCGATGTAATCAAAGCATTTCTTTACGCCGACGAAGGCGACACCTGTACCGCCCCGATGGCAGCCGCCTGCGGCAATTATTTCGCCAAAGAACGCGGCCTTGACTGCGTCTTCCGTTCCGCCGGCATCTATGCCAAGGAAGGCACCCCGATGGATCCGCTTGCCGTGCGCGCCCTGCGCGAGCTCTACGGCATTGAGATCCCCGAGCGCACAAGCGTGGCACTCACCCCCGAAATCCACCGCGCCCACGGCTTGCACCGCACGATGGAGAAGCGCCTCAACGCCTTCTACAACGACCGTGCCCACGCTTGGCCGAGCGACGGTTGCTTTTACGTCGTCAAGCCCGTCGGCAAAGACTATGAAGAATATCTCACCTGTGCAAAATACCTCTACACCAACGTCTCAAACCAGATCGATCGTCTGGTGAAGGAAGGTCGCATCCTTGTTCAGGCAAGCCGTTGAAAGAGACTTCCCCGCCCTCGCCGAGTTGGAGGCGCTCTGGTCCTGCGAGCCGTGGAGCGAGCAGGGCTTTGCCTCTTTTTGCGAGAGCGCGGGCGCACACGTCCTGCTTTTGGAAGAGGCGGGAGAGCTTCTGTGCTATGCAACCAAGTCGGAGGCCAAGCGG
>JAZRZY010000051.1:0-2120 GCA_045601605.1 Eubacteriales bacterium | reverse complement strand
AGGTCGCCGTCGCCCTGATAAGTGAAGACGAAACGGTCGGGGCGTGCGCGCTTGACACCGGTGGCAACGGCAGGTGCGCGGCCGTGCGGTGCGTCGATCATATCGCAGTTGAAATAGTTGTAGGCAAATACAGAGCAACCGACGGGGGCGATGCCGATGGTTTCGCCCTCGATCCCGAGTTCGTCAATGGTCTCCGCGACCAGACGGTGCACGATGCCGTGGGTACAACCGGGGCAGTAGTGGAAGGGCGTATCCGTCAGAGCGTGAGGCTTTTCAAAAACGATCATTTGTTTGCCTCCTTGTTGAGTTGTTCGGAAAGTTTGGTGATCTCGGCGATGACTTCGTCCACGGAGGGCATCATACCGCCGGTGCGGCCGTAGAAGTGCACGGGTACGCGATGCTCGACGGCGAGACGCACGTCGTTGACCATCTGCCCCATAGAGAGCTCCACGGTCAAGAAAGCGCGGGTCTTTTCGGCAAGCTTTGCCAAATGCTTCTCGGGGAAGGGCCACAGCGTGATCGGACGCATCAAGCCGGCCTTGATACCTGCCTTGCGGCAAGCATTGACGGCACTCTTGGCGATGCGGGCGGTGATGCCGTAAGCCACGAGCACGATGTCAGCGTCTTCCGTGAGATAATCCTCGTAGCGAACTTCGTTTTCGGCAATGGCGTCGTAGCGTTCAAAACGCTCCTTGACGATCTTTTCAAGTTCGTCGGGCTGGATGTAAAGAGAATTGACGATGTTGTGAGGACGGCGTCCCTCGGTGCCGCAGGCAGCCCAATCCTTCTCGGGGAGCGTGCGGGAGGTGTGGCCTTCAAAGTCCACGGGTTCCATCATCTGACCCATTGCACCGTCGGAAAGGATCATAACGGGCGTGCGGTACTGATCGGCAAGGTCGAAGGCTTCTTGCGTCATATCGCCGATCTCCTGTACGGAGGCGGGGGCGAGTACGATGAGGTGCATATCGCCGTGACCCATAGCGCGGGTTGCCTGATAGTAATCTGCCTGCGAGGGCTGAATGCCGCCGAGACCGGGGCCGCCGCGCTGGACGTTGACGATGACACAGGGCAGATCGCTTCCGACGATGTAGGAAATACCTTCACTCTTCAGACTGAGCCCGGGCGAAGAGGAGGAGGTGAGCACGCGGGCACCGGTAGAGGCGGCGCCGAGCACCATATTGACGGCTGCGATTTCGCTCTCTGCCTGCAGACAGAGACCGCCGACCTTCGGCATACGCTTTGCAAGCGTCTCAGAGATTTCGGTTTGAGGGGTGATGGGGTAACCGAAGTACAGGCGGCAGCCGGCGCGGATGGCGGCTTCGGCGATGACTTCGTTGCCCTTCATAAGGGATTTGGCCATTCTATCCTCCTTCAGACGTCGCGCTCGACAGTGATCACCACGTCGGGGCACATCGTTGCACACATGGCGCAGGCGATGCAAGCGTCTTGATTCGTGATTTTTGCGGGGTGATACCCCTTCTTGTTCAGGCTCTCTGCATCCAGCTCCAGAATCTTTTTGGGGCAGGCGGTGACACACAGGCCGCAACCTTTGCAGAGGTCCACGTTGAATGTGACTCGGTTCATAGTGTTACCTTTCACTTTCTTGTAGATTTCAATACGAAAAATTATAGCATAAAAGTTTCAGTTTTTCAAGGTTTTTCGCCTTCTTTTGCGCGCTCTTTTCAAAAAATCTTTTTGGTTGCGTCACCGATCGTCATTACACGATGGAGCGCTGTTTCCTCGGCGGTCAGAGCACTTGCGGTTTCAGCAAAACAGGTGGTGGCGATCAGCGGCAATTCGGCGGCTTCGCAGATGCGTTCGGCATAGGAAAATCCTTCACGAACGATGCTGGCATCCGTTTCGGCACCGAGGTTGGTGTTGTTGATGATGCCGGTCGCCTTGAGCCCGGAGCTTATTTCAATGTCTCGGATCATTTTGAGGGCGTCTTCCGTCTCGCGGATGTAGGGGCGGCAGGCGTTGATGACGATGTAAAGCTCGTAGCTTTTTTCGGCGATGCGCTCTCGGTAGGTACCGAGCGCTGTTGCGCCGGAGTCGTCGCCGCCTACGTCAAAGACGGCGGTGCAGTCGCGCTCAAATGCGCGCAAGACCTGCGGCGGGAG
>JAZRZY010000050.1:0-3511 GCA_045601605.1 Eubacteriales bacterium | reverse complement strand
CAGCACGACGTTCAATAACATCGCGCTCTGCTACCGCGCCACCGCGACGGTCAACTTCTTAAACATCAACCTGAACAACGCTCAGGCCGGTGTTGCCGCCAACAACGGCACCTACAAGGCAAACATCTATATCGACCAGCTGAACGTGTATCCTGCCGCTATCGTGCCCAACACCACGAACTTCGGCTTTGAGGGCGATCCCGTTCCCGCAGTCGAAAACGAGCAGATGAGAAACGCGAAGAATCTGTACAACGATCTCGCGCCCTACGCCACCGACTACATCAACCCGACCTTCTGGAACGCCTTCAAGGGTTGGATCGACCACTGCTATGACATCGTCGAAAACGGCGGCGAGCAGAGCGAACTGGATGCTGCCTGCACCGGCACGAGTGGCAACTGGTTCATGAACCGCCTGACCTGGCTCTCCACCGCGGGTGCGGCTGCCACTACCGGCGGCAGTGCCGTTACCGTTGCCGGCACCGGCGTCACGATCCCTGCGAATACCCGCATCGTCACCGGAACCGACCGTCTGTGGATCTCTCATTCCTCCTATAACGGCACGACCGACGCCTACGGCTGGAAGAACGCTTCCATCCTCCTGACTCGTCCCGGCATGTCCATGAACGAGTACCTTGCCTATAACAACAATCTCAACAGCATCGCGCTGTCCTCTGAATGGCGCGCTTACGTGTGCGGCCCGACCAAGGCGACCGGCATCTACCGCATCTTTGAGGTCGGCTACAACAAGGACGCGACCGTGCCCGAAGGCGGCTTCATTCTCGCGGTGCATGTGGACGGCGTTGCCAACGGCAGCGTGCTGTCCTCCGGCTACGCCTCCGTCCTCTTCGGCGATCGCAACGAGCGTGCGATCACCGCGATGGGCCTTGCCAAGGACGACTACGTGAAGCTCGAAGGTGTCACCCTCAATGAGGGCGCAGCTGCGACGCTTGACACCGAGGGTACCTGGTATTGCACGGGCGACCCCCGCATCACCACGCCCACCACCATCACCCGCAACTCCAACAGCAAGGGCGAGTACTTCAACGGATTCAAGTCCAATGCCTATATGATTGAAGTCGATGCCTCCACCGTGAAGCCCGACGGCACGATCAAGACCTCCGTCGAGGGCTCCGGCAGCATCACCGCCAAGGTGAATGGCTCCTCCGTCTCTTCCGCAGCTTCCTTCACCGCCCCCAACGGCGCGACCGTCACCCTGACGGCTTCCGGCAACAACTTCTACTACTGGAAGAATGCCAAGACCGGCGCGATCCTTTCCTCCGAACCCACCTTTGAGTTCAACTTCGGTGTCTCCGCGCTGGAACTTGTGGCAGTCTTTGCCTCCTCCGGCGAGGGTGCCGCATCCTACACCGTCACCTTCAAGGATGCTCTGACCGGTAAGATCCTCGGCAGCACCTCCGTCACGAGCGGCGCAACCGTTCCGACGGCTGCCATTCCTGCCGTGAGCGCACCGTACGGTTACCAGTTCAAAGGCTTCTACGCCGGCGAGGGTTACACCAACGCGATCGAAACTTACAAGGTGACGACCAACACCACCTTCTATGCCCGTTACAAGAACGACGAGGCGTCTTATTTCAACCTGACCGTCAAGGACGGCTCTACGACCGAGACCTTCCGCATTCGTTACGCGAAGGTTGCGGTTGTGACCGCCGCCTCCTCCAACTTTACCAACTGGAATCTCGACGGTAACTTCTACTCCTCTCAGAAGACCGTTCAGGTCTCTATGCCGAACCGTGACTGCACCATTCAGTCCGTCAACAGCGGCGCGAAGACCTTCGATCCCTCTGTCACCCTGCTCTCCAATTTCGTGGATGGCAACGGCAATTTGATGACCACCTTCGTCAGCGATGTCTCCGGTTATACTCTCCTCGAAAGAGGTATTCTGCTGACCCGTAAGGCGACGGCAGAACACCTCGTGGTCGACACCCTGGTCGCTACGGTCACCAAGGGTATCTCCACCGCCGACGCTGCTGCCGACGTCTTCGGTTTCGTGAAGGCCGGCATCACCTCGAAGGCGGGCACCTGGCTCGTGCGCGGCTACGTCTCCGTCAAGAACGGGAACAACGTTGAGACCTACTACTCCGACGTGACCACCATTGTCGTGGAAGGCACCGGCGGCGTGGAACGTCCGATGACCTTCACGGCGATGAGCCACAATATGCGCAACGGCAACACCTCCTACTCTTCCGTTGCTGCCAACGCTGCCGCCGAGGGTGCCGACATCGTCGGTATCCAGGAAGCCGGCACCTTCTACTACAGCTCTCTCAAGAGCGCGATGGAGAATCAGGGCTACTCGGCAGTTCAGGGCTCCGGTCGCGGAGGCTCACTCAACAACGAGTACAACCCGATCTTCTACAAGACCTCGAAGTTTATTCTGCACAACTCCGGTACGTTCTGGCTCTCCGATACCCCGAACACCCAGTCCAAGATCTCTGCTTTGAAGTACTACCGCATCTGCACCTGGGCGGTCCTTGAAGACCGTACCACCGGTAAGTTCGTCCAGTACTTTAACACGCATCTCTGCGCGACTGCGGGTACCGAGAGCGTTACCGACGGTAACATTGACCTTTATCGCTTCCAGCAGCTCAAGGTGATTCTGTCTCAGGTCGATCAGATCGCCCGCAACTGCCCGAGCGGCGTGAACAACGTCCTCATCGGCGGTGACTTCAACACGAACAACGCGAACTTCTTCAACTACCTCACCGGTAAAGCTGCGTACCAAGGTGAGACCAACACCATCACCGGCACCCGCTTCCGCTTTACGAAGGACATTGCCGGTGTGACCACCCCGAATGCCGACGGCAACTACTTCACGATGCAGGAGAACGGCGTTCCCAAGTACGCCTTTGACTACATCTTTGCCGACATCGGCGGCATCCAGGTCGACGAGTTCAAGGTCGTCTCCGACGCGGCGAACTCCGACCACCAGCCCGTACTTGCCAAGTGCACTGTGAAATAAGAGCGCACAATCAAAAGTACTCCTCAAAAGAGGCACGCACCGCGTGCCTCTTTTGCTTTGCGTGAAATTTGTTTCGCAGGGAAAAAGAAAACGAAAAAGTGTGAAAAAATAATTGACTTATTTCGTTGAGAAGGTGTATAATAAGATATCAACCAAATCCTCTTCTTTCTCTGGCGTTCGTTTCGGAAAGAGGGGAATGAAGACTGCCGTTTTATCTGAAAGGGAAGTCTGTATAAAAAGAAGGAGGAAATTATGAAAACCACACGCTTTTTGGCGCTGGCGCTCGGCATCTTGATGCTGATCCCGCTTGCCCTGAATGTCTTTGCGTACTCTTCTGCGTACCAAAGCCTTCAGGTCAGCGAGACGGCAACGTCCAAGGTGACGATCTCCGGCTCCAGCCTGAACTTTGACACCTTCGGCGGTGTGGCAACGACCCCCGGCACCAAAACCGCCACCGCCAGCATTACCGATGAGACGGGTGCTCTGCATTTGAGCAACTCGAAGACCGGTACGGCTACCAGCTCGAACCTTGCC
>JAZRZY010000049.1:0-6250 GCA_045601605.1 Eubacteriales bacterium | reverse complement strand
CCCGTCGCAGACCACGCCCGAGTTGATGGCGAGGGCGTTGACGATGGTGTGGGAGACCTCCCGCACCCCGCCGCCGCACAGATACGTCACGCCGGCGCCCGCCCCGCAGCCCGCGCTGATGGCGCCGCAGTAAGCGGAAAGACAGCCGATGCCGCTCTTTAAGTGGATCGCCACGAGGTTGGAGACCAAAAGCGCGCGGTAGAGCCGCTCGCGGCTCGCGCCGAGCTCCTCGGCGTAAACGATCACGGGAAGCGAAGCGCAAAGCCCCTGATTGCCGCTGCCCGAATTGATGATGACGGGCAAATTGCAGCCGTTCATACGGGCATCCGACCCTGCGGCGGCATAGGCGCGCGCACGGTTGTGTACCGCGTCTCCGTAGGCGTCAAGCAGGGTGCGCCCGACGGCGGCGCCCCAACGCCCCGTCAAGCCCTCCCGCGCAATGGCGGTGTTGTACTCAATCTGCCGCTCAAGCGTTTCCCGCACGTCTGCAATCTCGGCGGCGTCGGCAAACTCCAAAATGCCTTCGATGGAAAGCGCGTCGGGGGAATCCCCGCTCGGCGCGGGCGCGATCTCCTCCGAGAAAAGCACCTCGCCGTCACGCTCCACGAGGCAAAGGCCCAGATGGTTCTGCGCCGTACGCGCGCGTGCGGTATGCCCGCCTCCGTAGAGCTCCACCTCGATGTCCAAAACGAGATCCCCCTCGGCCTCCGAGACCTCCACGGGCACCGTCTCCAGCAGCACGCGAAGCGTCTTTCGCTGCTCGTCGCCAAGCGCCTCCAAGACCTCGAGGCGCCGCTCGGGCGCACGGGAAACGACCCCCGCGAGCACGGCGGCGGAGATGCCGCGAGCGCCGTCGGTGTTCGGCACCGGAACGCTCTTGATATTCTTTAAGATGTTGGCGCTCGCCCTCACCCGCACGCCCTCAAGCGTGCCGCAAAAGACGCGCGCGGCGTGCGCCGCCGTCAGCGAAACGGCGATCGGCTCGGTACAGCCCATCGCGCTGACCAATTCCCGGCGCAAAACGGCAAGATACCGTTCATAGGTCTTCTTTTCCACGCAAACCCTCCTTGCCGCCGTCCTCCCTCTGTGATAAAGTTACAGAATTCGCAAAACACTTCTGCTATACTGTACTCACAAACCAAGAAAGGATGGTTTTAAACATGTCTGTTTTACACGTAAATCAAGCAAACTTTGAAGCGCTCAAGCAAACCGAAAAGCCCGTGCTTTTGGATTTCTACGCCGCGTGGTGCGGCCCCTGCAAGATGCTCTCTCCCGTCCTCGACCGACTGGCCGAGGAGCACGGCGAATACGTCTTCGCCAAGGTAAACGTGGACGAAGAACCCGCCCTCGCCGAGGCCTTCGGCGTGGCAAGCATCCCCACGCTCGTCGTTTTGAAAGACGGAAAGGAGGTCCGTCGCGCGCTCGGTGCCATGCCCGCCGCACGCGTCCTCGCCCTTCTCTCGGAATGACCGCTTCCGCAAAGCCCGCTCGGCGGGCTTTGTTTTTTATGCGCCGTACGCCAGCCTTTTTAAGGCGGCGGGATCCGTGATCCGCACCTGTGAGCGCGAAAGGGCAACGATCCCCTCGCTCTCAAAATATTTCAACAGACGGCTGACCGCCTCGCGTGCACTTCCGATGTTGCGGGCGATGTCCTCGTGGGTCAGGTGAAGCGTATCCGTGCCGAGCCGCGCGCGCTCGTCGGTCAGAAAGACGGCGAGACGGGCGTCAAGCGACAAGAACAGAATCTGCTGTAAGACCCACATCACGTCGGAAAAACGCTCCACGGTCTTGTTCAGGGCGAAGATCTCCACCTCGGGATGTGCGCGCCCCGCCTCGGAAAAGGCGGCGGCAGACAGAACGAAGCACTCCGAGTCCTCCTCTGCCGTGAAATGCACGTCAAAGGTGATCGCCTCAATGACGCAGGAGGCGGAAAGCAGGCAAAAATCGCCCGCGTGCAGGCGGTACAGCGTGACCTCTCGCCCCTCCTCGGAGATCAGCGAAACGCGGATAGAGCCTGTTTTCACCACGGTCAGACCCGCACAGGTGCCCGACTCGTGTACCACACCGCCCGCAGGATACGAGGCGCGCGTCGTGCTGTCGCAAAGGCGTGTTTGCTCCGCGTCGGTAAGCGCGCTCCAAAAGGGGAAAATCTCAGAGAAAAGCTCGCGGCACATGGTTCTCCTCCTCTTTGTTCTTTTTTTCATTATACACCGAAAGGCCCCCGCACACAAGCCCCGACCCGCCTCGCGCGCGCACACGCGCGAGTTTTTGCTTTGCCGCGCGTAAATCTTCTTGCAAAAAAGCTGCCGAAGTGTTACACTATTTACATATAAGGAAAAATTTGCCCTTCGGGCAAAAACGAGGACGCCATGATTTACGAAAACAAACGGGGCATTGACGAAAAGACACTCAAAAAAGCACTCGCCGACGCACTGCAAGGCAGAGAGCTTCACCGTGTTCTCATCCTCCCCCCCGACTACACCCGTATGTATTCGGGCGCGGGCATCATCACTCGCCTGCTCTGGGAATTGCTCTCCGACACCTGCGAGATCGATATCCTCCCCGCCCTCGGCACGCACGTGCCGATGACGCAGGAGGAGTGGACGGCCTTCTTCGGAACGGACGTCCCGTTCGAGAAGATGCTGGTGCACAACTGGAAGACGGACGTGGAAAAGATCGGCGAGGTTCCCGCCTCCTTCGTCTCGGAGGTCTCCGAGGGACTCGTCACAAGCAAGATCGACGTAGAGGTCAACCGCCGTCTTCTGGACAAGAAGTACGACCTCATCCTCTCCGTCGGGCAGGTCGTACCGCACGAGGTCGTGGGTATGGCCAATTACTCGAAAAACATCTTCGTCGGATGCGGCGGGAGCAGTATGATCAACTCCTCCCATATGCTCGGCGCCTTCTACGGCATGGAGCGCATCATGGGGCGCGACTTCTCCCCCGTGCGCCGCGTCTTCGACTATGCAGAGGAGCATTTCTTAAAGGATCTGCCCCTTCTCTACATTCTGACCGCCACCACCAACTGCGGCGACGACATCACCATCCACGGCCTGTACATCGGGCGCGAGCGCGCAAACTTTGAGGCGGCGGTGAAAAAGAGTCAACAGGTCAACCTGACCCACGTCAAAGAGCCCTTCCGAAAGGTGGTCGTCAACCTCGACCCCCGCGAGTTCAAAAGCACTTGGCTCGGAAACAAGTCCGTGTACCGCACCCGCATGGCAATCGCCGACGGCGGCGAGCTGATCGTGCTTGCCCCCGCCGTGGAGCGCTTCGGCGAGGACGAGGAGAACGATCGCCTCATCCGCAAATACGGCTACGTCGGCCGCGAGGCCGTTCTGCGTCTGGTCGAAGAGAACGAGGATCTCCGAGAAAACCTCTCCGTGGCGGCTCACCTCATCCACGGCTCCTCCGACGGCCGCTTCACCATCACCTACTGCACAAAGCGCCTCACCGAAGAGGAGGTGCGCGGCGTCGCCTTCAACTGGGCGCCCTACGATGAAATGAAGAAAAAATACGACCCGAGCGTCCTGACGGACGGCCCGCACACGATCGACGGCGAAGAGATCTTCTACATCTCCAACCCCGCCCTCGGTCTGTGGATCTGCGACAAGTGAGGCTGCTATGAAGCTTCTTCAAACACTCAAGAAAAAGTTTTCCCGCGAGGTTTCCACCGAGGAGCTTGTGCGGCGCGGAATGCAAGTGGGCAAAGACTTCAGCCGCCAGAGCGGCGTGATTCTCGACCCGAGCCATTGCCATCTGATCTCTATCGGCGACCGCGTGACCATCGCCCCCCGCGCACACGTGCTCTGCCACGACGCCTCCACCAAGCGCGCACTCGGCTACACCAAGATCGGCACGGTGGAGATCGGCAACGACGTCTTCATCGGGGCGGGCGCCATCCTGCTTCCCGGCGTTCGCATCGGAGACGGCTGCATCATCGGCGCCGGAAGCGTCGTCACGCACGACGTGCCCGCGCACTCCTTGGCCTGCGGCAATCCCGCGCACGTGCTCTGCAGCACCGAAGAGTACTACCGAAAAGAAACGGCGCGGATGCAATCGGCACCGCGCTTCGGCAAAGAGCACCGCTTCGCAAACAACACCCCCATCCCCGAGGCCTTACAGCAAGAACAGCGCGAGGCACTGAAAGACACCATCGGATACATCGAGTGATAAAACCAACAAACAAAGGAGATTTTTCAAGATGAAACAAGCAGACATCGGACTCATCGGCCTTGCGGTCATGGGCGAAAACCTCGTTCTCAATATGGAGTCGAAGGGCTTTACCGTGGCGGTCTTCAACCGCACCACCGAGAAGGTGAAGAACTTTGCCGAAGGACGCGGCAAGGGCAAGAACATCATCCCCACCTACTCGCTCGAAGAGCTCGTCGCCTCCCTCTCCCGCCCCCGCAAGGTTATGATGATGATCAAAGCGGGCGGCGCAGTCGATGCAATGATCGACACGCTCCTCCCCCTGCTTGACGACGGCGACATCATCATCGACGGCGGCAACAGCCACTTCCCCGACACCGCTCGCCGCACCGAAAAGGTGGAGGCCGCAGGCAAGCTCTACGTCGGCACCGGCGTCTCCGGCGGCGAGGAAGGCGCGCTCAACGGCCCCTCGCTGATGCCCGGCGGATCTCCTGCGGCGTGGGAACACGTCAAGGACATTCTGCAAGCCATCTGCGCGAAGGTCGAGGACGGCTCCCCCTGCTGTGACTGGGTCGGCGAAGGCGGCGCAGGTCACTTCGTCAAGATGGTGCACAACGGCATCGAATACGGCGATATGCAGCTCATCTGCGAAGCCTATTACCTGATGAAAAACCTGCTCGGCATGAACGAAGACGAGATGCACGAGGTCTTTGCCGAGTGGATGCACGGCGATCTCGACAGCTACCTCGTGGAGATCACCCGCGACATCCTCGCCTACAAGGACGAGGACGGCGCCCCCATCGTGGAGAAGATCCTCGACACGGCGGGCCAGAAGGGTACCGGCAAATGGACGGGCATCGCCGCTCTGGACGAGGGCGTTCCGCTCACCCTCATCGGCGAAGCGGTCTTTGCCCGTTGCCTCTCGGCGATGAAGGAAGAGCGCGTGCACGCAAGCACGATCCTGCCCTCCATTGCCGCAGACGCCCCCGCTCTCACCGCCGAAGAGAAGGCGCAGTGGGTGGAGAACATCCGTTGCGCTCTGCTCGCCTCCAAGATCGTCTCCTACGCACAGGGCTACACCCTGATGCGCGCCGCCGCGAAGACCTATGGCTGGAACTTGAATTACGGCGGCATCGCCCTGATGTGGCGCGGCGGCTGTATCATCCGCTCCGTCTTCCTCGGCAAGATCAAGGACGCCTTTGACAAGAATCCCGAGCTTGAAAACCTCCTGCTCGACGAATATTTCACCGAGAAGATCGCCTCCCTTGTCGCCGGCTGGCGTGCCGTTGTGGCGCAAGGCGCCCTCACGGGGATGCCTACCCCCGCCTTCTCCTCGGCACTCGCCTACTACGACGGCTACCGCTCCGCCCGTCTGCCCGCAAACCTCCTGCAGGCACAGCGCGACTACTTCGGCGCACACACCTACGAGCGCGTGGATGCCCCGCGCGGCGAATTCTTCCACACCAACTGGACCGGCCACGGCGGCGACACCGCGGCGACCCAATACACCGTCTGAAAAGAGGAAACACCGATGCTCAAACTTCGTGAAAACTACAAATACGCGCTCGTCTGCCCCTCCTCGATGGGCGTTCGCATCACTCCTGCCGCAGGTCAGCCCGTGGCATCCTCCAACACCTTTATGATGCAGGGCACCTCCGCCGAGACCAACGTGCTCTCCATCTCCTCCCAGCTCGGACTGAAGACCAAGGTGCTCACCACCTTCGTGAAGGACAGCCCGATCGCAGAGTTCATCCGCCGCGACCTGCGCGCCCGAGGCATTGAGTATGAGGGCGTGGAGGTGGAGCAGGGCGGTCCCTGGGGCTATCGCCACCAGTTCAACATCGCAGACAGCGGCTACGGAAGCCGCGGTCCGCGCGTCTGCAACGACCGTGCCGGCGAGGTCGGCCGCACTCTCAACATCAAAGACTTCGACCCGGAGCGCATCTTCGGCGAAGAGGGCGTTGCCATTCTGCACCTTTCGGGGCTCATCGGCGCCCTCTCCCACGAGACGAGCATCTTCTGCCTCGAGCTTGCCCGCGCCGCAAAAAAACACGGCACGCTCATCTCCTTTGACTTAAACCACCGCGCCTCCTTCTGG
>JAZRZY010000048.1:0-2292 GCA_045601605.1 Eubacteriales bacterium | reverse complement strand
TGCGCTCATAGGCGAGCGAATAGACGTGATCCATCTCCTCGGTGGAGAGCGGCGCAGAGGGCGGATTCTGCACGAGGAAGCGATCCCCGTGCGCCTGCACGAGCGTTTTGGCGCGCACGGCGTCGTGCTCGTCCTGCTCCGCCAGACAGGCCGCGGCGTAGGCGCGTTTTCCCTGTCGTGAGACTTCGCTGACCTCCTCGTAGGAGGGGAGAAGGAGAACGTCCTCGCCCGTAGGACAGACGTCGGAAAAAACGCAGGTGCCGCGCACGTCGGTCAAAGTGCATGCCGTCTCCCCTTCGGCGAGGCGGCGGGCGATCTCCACCACGTGCCGCTCTCCCATACCGTACATCAAGAGGTCGGCCTTTGTGTCGAGAAGCACGGAGGGCATCACCTTGTCTGCCCAATAGTCGTAGTGAGCGAAGCGCCGCAGGGACGCCTCCAGCCCGCCCACGGCGAGGAAGGCGTCGGGGAAGAGGCGACGGACGGTGCGCGAATACACCGTCAGCGCACGGTCGGGGCGCGCGCCCGCGCGCCCGCCGGGGGTGTAAGCGTCCTCGCTTCTTTTTTTCTTTGCGGCGGTGTAGTGCGCCACCATGGAATCGATGTTGCCGGAATTTATCAAGAATCCGAGGTGCGGCGTGCCGAAGCGACGGTAGTCGCCGTCGTTTTTCGGCTGGGAGAGGATCGCGACGCGAAAGCCCGCGTCCTCCAAGACGCGCGAGATGACCGCCGTACCGAAGGACGGGTGATCCACGTAGGCGTCACCCGTGACAAGCACGAAATCGCACTCCTGCCAGCCGCGCTCGTTCATATCCGCGCGGCAGATGGGCAAAAACGACAGAAGATCACCGCCTTTCGACAATTGTTTTTTTCATTATAGCATCAAATGCTCCTTCGCGCAACGGGTGGACAGAAGCGCGGAAGATTTTTGCGAAAAAGGGGGCGAGTTTCGTCTTTTGGCTTGCGCTTTCCGAGTTTTTCGCTATAATAGAGAAAGAACGTTCACTCGCGCGCAAGGAAGATTCTTTTCGCCCGAGCGGACCCGAAGTTTAAGGAGACTGACTTGTGAAAAAAGCGGTGTTATTCGACCTCGACGGCACACTTCTGGACACCCTGCAGGATCTGATGGACAGCGTGAACGTGACGATGGAGCGTTACGGCTATCCCACACACGACTACGCGACGATCCGTTCCTTCGTCGGAAACGGGGTGAAGAAGCTCGTGGAGCGCGCGATGCCCGAAGGGGAACTTGCCGCGCACTTCGACGAGGTCTATGCTTCCTTTAAGGCGTATTATGAAATGCATATGGAGGACAAGACGGCGCCCTATGCGGGCATCTGTGAGACGCTGAAAAAGCTGAAGGAGGACGGATATCTGCTTGCTGTCGTCTCCAACAAGTTCGATTCCGGCGTCAAGGCGCTTGTTGCGCGGTTCTTTTCTGATTCTATTGACGTTGCCGTCGGCGAGAGCGAGACGGTGCGCGCCAAGCCCGCGCCCGACGCGCCGCTCTGTGCGCTGAAGGCGTTTGGCATTACGCCTGACGAGGCGCTCTACGTCGGCGACAGCGACGTGGATATCGTGACTGCCGCAGCGGCGGGCATCACCGACATCAGCGTTTTGTGGGGCTTTAAGGATCGAGACTTCTTGATCGAGCGCGGCGCGAGGATCCTCGTCGATACGCCGGAGGCGCTCTACCGCGAGATCCGACGCCTGTCCGTTTGACAAACCGAAAAAAGCGGTTATAATAACAAGCAGAAACTTTTGTTTAGAAAGAAGATGAAATTATGAGTGAATGCACCCACGATTGCTCCTCCTGCAGCGCCAACTGCTCGAGCCGCGAGATCGAAAAAGAAAAGCTCAACGAATTTTCCGAGGTCAAAAAGGTCATCGGCGTCGTTTCCGGTAAGGGCGGCGTCGGCAAGTCCCTCGTGACGAGCCTGCTTGCCGTCAATGCGGCACGCGCGGGATATCGCACCGCGATCCTCGATGCCGACGTGACCGGACCGTCCATTCCGCAGGCGTTCCACATCAATTCCGAAAAGGCCGCCGGAAACGGAAACTTTCTCATCCCCGTCACCACTAAGACGGGCATCGACGTGATGAGTCTGAACCTCCTTTTGGAGAACGAGACGGATCCCGTCGTCTGGCGCGGCCCCGTCATCGCAGGCGCCGTCACGCAGTTCTGGACGGACGTCATCTGGCGCGGCATCGACGTGATGTTCATCGATATGCCTCCCGGAACGGGCGACGTTCCCCTGACCGTGTTCCAGTCTCTCCCCGTGGACGGCATCG
>JAZRZY010000047.1:0-27101 GCA_045601605.1 Eubacteriales bacterium | reverse complement strand
AACCTCTTTAGAATATGTTGTTACCTTTGATTTCCCGTTACAAATTGATTTGATTCCATTGATATTAATTTGTTCAGCGCCATATGAAATTTTATAAATATTATCATCCGCAGAAGTTAATATCACTTCATCTTCTTTTACATCACAAGATATAACGGTTACTGTCTGTTCAACAGTATTATTTACATTTTTAGGTATACAACTTTCGCAAACAAGAAATACAATGAATCCAACTAAAAGAACAGACACCAAACTATATGCAACATAAAAGCCTGCTACATCATTTACATGCCCATTAAAAATATCATTCTTGGTTTTCGTTATCTTCGGTAAGCTTTTCCCATTGTGAAGAGTTCTGTATTTCTTTTTAACAAGGTTAATAAAATCTTTTCCGCCTATAGAAAATTCGTCAACCATAACTCTTCGTTTTCCAACATAAATGTATGTTTCGTGCATATTTTCCTTTATAGCGATAACCTGGTCATAAGACACTTTTCTTTTGATGCCAAAGAAAGTTTTGGCCACAAAACCGTCATCATCATAGGAAATTCTGCAATTCATAAAAGCGATTATTAATGTGGCACCAAGCAAGGAAAAAACAAGAAAAACAATTGGCACCCATATATCTTCGTCAGAAAAAGCCGTAATAATAGTTGGAATCAAAAATATAGTAGATGTTATTGTACCTAAAATTGCAAAGAATTTAGGCAAATGTACTTTCCCTTTTTCTGCTGTTTTTGGTTGACGCAAAAAAACAAAAACACCGCTTACAATAATCGGTATAAGAGCGAAAGTTAATATACGAATTATATGCTCCACAAAAACACCGCCCTTACGAAAATAAATTTATTAAAAAGATTATATCACATTTAAAATATTGAAATCAAGTAGTGTTCCCTTGATGAATAGTATTTGACATATGGATAAAACAACCGCCTTTTTCATTAGCAGGATTTCATCAAAAATCCCATTAGCAGGAAATTAGCAAAACGCCGATTTTCTGCTAATTCATAGCTAATCGGGATGTGTTAAAAATTTGAGTTTGTTCTACTCTCTCTGAACAAGAAACCTCCTCAAGAAAATGAGTGGGCAACAAAAAGTAAAAGTGCCGAAAACGTAGTGTTTTCGGCACTTTTTGGCGCGCCTGAAGGAATTCGAATCCCCGACCTTCCGCTTAGGAGGCGGACGCTCTATCCTGCTGAGCTACAAGCGCGTATATTTTCGTTCCATTATAGCCCAAACGGAGGAGAAAATCAAGGGTGGGGGAGAGGGAATACGGCAAGATTCACAAGAGATGTTTCTCTCAAAAAAATATTTGTGTGAATTCGCCGAAGTCGCGCACACTCCCTTGACGAAACTGCCAAAAAGTGTATAATAGAAAGGTATTAAAAACTCTAGAGTTTTACTCAATTTTATACCAAGAAAGGAATGTGTTAGAAGTGGCCAGAGTTTACAATTTTTCTGCAGGCCCGTCTATGCTCCCGATCTCCGTTTTGGAGAAGGCGGCAAGCGAAATGACGGATTATCAAGGAAGCGGTATGTCCGTGATGGAGATGAGCCATCGATCCAAGACCTACGACGCCATCATTAAAAAGGCGGAGGCGGATCTTCGCACCTTGATGCAGATTCCCGACAATTACAAGGTTCTGTTTTTACAGGGCGGCGCATCTACCCAGTTCGCGGCTGTTCCGCTGAACCTGATCGGCAAGACGGGAAAGGCAGATTACATTGTTTCCGGTCAGTTTTCCAAGAAGGCGTATCAGGAAGCGAAGAAGTACGGAGACATCCGCTTGATCGCCACGGGTGAGGAGTCCAACTTTGCAACGATCCCCGAGATCACGCGCGACGACATCCGTCCCGACGCCTCTTACGTGCACATCTGCTATAACAATACCATCTTCGGAACCAAGTTCCACTATATTCCCGATACCGGGGACATTCCGCTCGTTGCCGATATGTCCTCCTGCATCCTTTCCGAGCCCGTGGACGTCACGAAGTTCGGCGTCATCTATGCCGGCGCCCAGAAGAATATGGCGCCTGCCGGCCTGACCGTGGTCATCGTGCGCGAGGATCTGATGGGCAACGCTCTGCCTTGCACCCCCACGATGCTCGATTACAAGACGCAGGCAGACGGCGAGTCGATGTATAACACGCCCCCCTGCTACGCGATCTACGTCGCAGGGCTGGTCTATGAGTGGCTCCTTTCCACCGGCGGTCTTGCCGCCCGCAAGGAACTCAACGAGAAGAAGGCCGCCATCCTGTACGATTACCTTGACAGTCAGTCCTTCTACAAGGGGGGATCCGACAAGAAGAACCGTTCTCTGATGAACGCCACCTTCGTCACCGGCGACGACGAGCTCGACAAGAAGTTCTGCGCCGAGGCGGCAAAGGCGGGTCTCGTCAGCCTGAAGGGCCACCGCTCCGTCGGCGGTATGCGCGCCTCCATCTACAACGCCATGCCCATTGAAGGCGTGGAAACGCTCGTCGCATTTATGAAAGAGTTTGCTGCGGCAAACGCGTGAGGTAACTGCTATGTATCGCATTAAACTGTATAACAAGATCGCAAAGATCGGTCTTTCCCGTCTGCCCGCCGAGAACTACGAGATCGGCGAGGAGATGGAAAACGCGGATGCGATCCTCGTTCGCTCCGCCGCCCTGCACGAGGTCACCTTTGACAAGAGCCTGCGCGCCATCGCGCGTGCCGGTGCCGGCGTGAACAACATTCCGATCGACCGTTGCACCGAGGAAGGCATCTGCGTCTTCAACACCCCCGGCGCCAACGCCAACGCCGTCAAAGAGCTTGCCGTCTGCGCTCTGCTGCTCGCGAGCCGCAACGTGGTCGGCGCCATCGATTGGGCGAAGGGTCTGGAAGGAAACGAGGATGCTCCCGCCGCTGTTGAGAAGGGCAAGAGTGCCTTCGTCGGCCCCGAGATCATGGGCAAGACTCTCGGCATCGTCGGTTTCGGCGGTGCCATCGGCAAGAAGGTTGCCGTGGCGGCAAACGCACTCGGAATGTCCGTCGTCGGTTACGACCCCTTTGCGTCCGACGCCGTCGTTGCCGAGCTCGGCGATACCGTGCGCCGCGTGAGTGAGCTTGCCGACCTCTACGAAGCCTCCGATTACATCTCCCTGCACGTGCCGGCTACTCCCGACACCAAGGGGATGATCAATGCCGACGCCATCGCAAAGATGCGTGACGGCGTACGCATCGTCAACCTCTCCCGCGCCGCTCTGGTGGACGATTCCGCCATCCTGCCCGCGCTGGAAGAGGGCAAGGTTGCCGTTTACGTCACCGACTTCCCGAACGGAGAAGTCATCGGCAAGAAGGGCGTCGTCGCCATCCCGCACCTCGGTGCCTCCACGCCCGAGAGCGAGGACAACTGTGCCGTGATGGCTGCCGACGAGGTGCGTGACTACCTTGAGTGCGGCAACGTGAGAAACTCCGTGAACCTTCCGAATCTCTCCAAGGACTGTGCCGGCGAAAACCGCATCACCGTCATCCACGAGGAGGGCTTCGACGCCGTGGCCGCCATCCGCGCCCTCGGCATCGCCGTGGCAGATTCCGCCACCGCCGCGAAGAAGGGAATCGCTTACACCATCGTCGATACCGATGCCGACGCCACCGCCGTTCTCGCCCTCGGTGAGAATGCCGCGGTCAAGCGCGTTGTCGTCCTGTAAACCTCAGAAAGAAAGGAAGCTTAGACTATGGCACTTGTCAACACGAAAGAAATGTTCAAAAAGGCCTACGAGGGCGGTTACGCCGTCGGTGCCTTCAACATCAACAATATGGAGATCGTTCAGGCGATCACCGAAGCGGCACAGGAGCTCAACTCTCCTGTCGTTCTGCAGGTTTCCGCAGGTGCCCGCAAGTATGCGAAGCACGCCTACCTGATGGCACTCGCCGAGGCTGCCGTGAAGGATACCGGCGTGGACGTGGCGCTCCATCTGGACCACGGCGCCGATTTTGAGATCTGCAAGGCCTGCATCGACGGCGGCTTCACCTCCGTGATGATCGACGGCTCTCACCATCCGTACGAGGACAACGTCGCCCTGACTCGCAAGGTCGTGGAATATGCCCACGAGCGCGGCGTCGTCGTGGAAGGCGAGCTCGGTGTTCTCGCCGGCGTCGAGGATGACGTCGTTGCCGAGCATTCTTCTTACACCCGCCCCGAAGAGGTCGAGGATTTTGTGACCCGTACCGGCGTCGATTCTCTCGCCATCTCCATTGGCACCAGCCACGGCGCATACAAGTTCACTCCCGCGCAGTGCACCCGCAACGCCGAGGGCATTCTCGTTCCGCCGCCCCTTCGCTTCGACATCCTCGAAGAGATCGAAAAGCGTCTGCCCGGTTTCCCGATCGTTCTCCACGGTGCCTCCTCGGTTCCGCAGGAATACGTCAAGGAGATCAACGAACTCGGCGGAAAACTGCCCGATGCCGTCGGCATCCCCGAAGAGCAGCTGAGAAAAGCCGCTTCCATGGCCGTCTGTAAGATCAACATCGACTCGGATATCCGTCTGGCTCTGACCGCCGGCATCCGCCGCGTCTTCCACGACAGCCCCGAAGCGTTTGATCCCCGTCAGTATCTGACCGTTGCGCGCGACAACGTTCGCGGTATGGTCAAGCACAAGATCTTGAACGTTCTCGGCAGCGCCGGAAAGGCATAAATACATCTCAGAAAAAGGCAACGGAACACTTTCGTTGCCTTTTTTGAAAATGAAAAGGAAGTTCTATGGCAGAGCGTAAGGAATACAACGATCAAAGTATCACTTCTCTGAAAGGCAAGGACCGCGTTCGCAAGCGTCCGGGCGTGATGCTCGGCTCCGACGGGCTCGGCGGTTGTCAGCATACCTTTTTCGAGATCCTCTCCAACTCCATCGACGAGGCGCGCGAGGGGCACGGCAAGGTCATCAACGTCCGTGTCTTCGCAGACCATTCTCTGGAGGTGGAGGATTTCGGCCGCGGCATTCCGCTCGGCTACAACGAAAAGGAAAAGCGTTACAACTGGGAACTCGTCTTCTGTGAGCTGTACGCAGGCAGTAAGTACAACAATTCCGAGGGCGGAACCTATAAGTATTCGCTGGGGTTGAACGGCCTCGGCGCCTGTGCTACGCAGTACGCCTCAGAGTATATGGAGGTCACCGTCTATTCGGGAGGAAACGAGTCTCATATCTCCTTCAAGGGCGGCGATCCCGCCTCCAAGCTTCAGGTCAAGCCCTACCCCCACCGCCGCACGGGCACCGTCATCCGTTGGAAACCGGATCTTGCAGTCTTCACGGATATCAACATCCCCAAGGATTATTTTTTGCAGGTCTTGAAGCAGCAGGCGGTTGTCAATGCGGGCCTCACGCTTAACCTTGAGTGGGAGGTTCTCGGCGGCAAGAACGAGAAATACGCCTTCTGTTACCCCAACGGCATTTTGGATTATGTCCGTGAGATCGCAGGCGACTTGAACGAGGAGACTGACGCGGGCGAGGATGCCGCCGCAGAGGCAGAACTTGATGCCGAGATCGCCGGTGTCTCCGACGAGGACGGGGAAGAAGACGCGCCGAAAAAGAAGGGCAAAAAGAGCCGTGCAGGTACCCTGACTCTGCCCGTGTTTTGGCAGGCAGAGCGCCGCGGGCGTGACCGCGCCGATCAGCCGGAGTACGATCTTTCGATGTCCTGCGCCTTCTGCTTTTCCAATGCCAAGAACCGCATTGAGTATTTCCACAACTCCTCGCATTTGGAGCACGGCGGATCACCGGAGAAGGCAGTCAAGAGCGCCTTCGTGCGTGCCATCGACAATTATCTGAAAAACAACAACAAATACAATAAGACCGAGCAGAAGATCACCTTCCAGGACGTTGAGGACTGCCTGATTCTGGTGACCAACTGCTTCTCGACCTATATCTCCTTTGAGCATCAGACCAAGAAGAGCGTGACAAATACCTTCATCGCCGAGGCAATGACGGAGTTTTTCATGCACAATCTGGAGATCTACTTTGCGGAGCATCCGGCGGATGCCGAGCGCATCGCAACGCAGGTCATGGTCAACAAGCGCAGCCGCGAATCGGCGGAAAATGCGCGTGTGAGCATTAAGAAAAAGCTTTCCGCGACGCTTGATATTACCAACCGCGTGGAGAAGTTTGCGGGTTGCCGCAGCCGCGATCCCGAAAAGCGTGAGCTTTTCATCGTGGAGGGTGATTCGGCATTGACCAGCTGTAAGCTCGGCCGTGACGCAGAGTTTCAGGCGATTATCCCCGTGCGCGGCAAGACGCTCAACTGCTTAAAGAGCACCTACGACAAGATCTTTAAGAGCGACATCATCGTCGATCTTTTGCGCGTCATCGGTTGCGGCGTGGAGATCCGAACCAAGCAATCGCGCGAGTTTTCGGATTTTGACATCAAGAATCTCAAGTGGAACAAGATCATCCTTTGCACGGATGCAGACGTGGACGGCTTCCAGATCCGCACGCTGATTTTAACTCTGTTCTACCGCCTTTTGCCGACGCTTATCCGAGAGGGGCGCGTTTATATCGCGGAAAGCCCCCTCTACGAGATCAACACCAAAAACGAGACGCTTTTCGCCTATGACGAGAGCGAAAAGGCGGAGATCCTCGCCCGCTTGGAAGGTCAGAAATACACCATTCAGCGCTCCAAGGGTCTCGGCGAAAACGAGCCGGAAATGATGTGGCAGACCACGATGAATCCCGCCACCCGTCGCCTCGTTCGCATTCTGCCGGAGGACGAGCAGAAGACCTACGAGATGTTCAATTTGCTTCTCGGCGACGATCTCGTGGGCAGAAAGCGTTACATTGCCGAATACGGTCACGAATATCTGGACCGTGCGGATATATGACTCCCGACAGCTATCGTACCGTGCGCGGTGAGGGCAGGGGGGAGTACGAGGAGAAGAAAAGCCGTTTTCTCGCCCTTGTGCGTCCCGTGGAGACGGAGGCAGAGGCACGTGCGATGCTCGATGAGGTGCGTTCGGCGCACCCCGATGCCCGCCACCATGTTTACGCCTACCTGACGGATTTTTCCGCCGTTCAGCGTATGAGCGACGACGGGGAGCCGCAGGGCACCGGCGGCATCCAGCTGATGGAGCCGATGCAGCGCAAGGGATACACCAATCTGTGCCTCGTCGTCACGCGCTATTTCGGGGGAACGCTTCTCGGAGCGGGGCCCTTGGCGCGCGCTTATTCCAAGGCGGCACGCCTCGCGTTGGAGGCGGCGGGAGAAGCGGAGTATCGCTTGCAGGCACGCTACCGACTCAGCGTGCCGTATCATTTGCAGAAGCGTGCGGAGTATGAGCTTGCCCGCGCGGGTGCCGTGATGGAGCCTGCCGCATACGGGGAGGAGGTCACCCTTACCTTCACCGTGCTTTTGGAAGAGCGGGACGCGATCGAGGTGTTTTGCACGGAGCTGACCGCAGGCAAATGTCGCGCCGAGTTTCTTTCGCAGAGCTGGCGCCCGATGGATTGAAACAAAAAAGACCGCGAAAGCAGCACACTCCGTAAGGAAGTGTGCCTCAGTTATATTCGCCAAAGGCGAGTGATATTGCTTCGCAGCTATATTTGGGCTTCGCCCAAGTTATATTCGCTTCGCGAATTATAAAGGCGAATATAATATAACGAAAACCAAAGGTTTTAATATCACTTTGCCGTAAGGCAAACTATTCCTGTGAGACCTGTCTCACAATAACACTCATATTTTTATCTTTGAGATGGGTATTATTTTAAAGTATGTAACCTACTATGACACTTTCAAACTGAAAGTGTCAATTTTATTATAAAAAAGAAGTGGGGAGAAACTTTTTTACGAAGTGTCTCCCCAAGCGGTCTTTTTTTGTTTGTCCGTCTTTAGTCCTCGTCAACCTTCAGCATCATTTGCAGGCGGGATAGGCGGCGTTGGTAGAGGATGCGGTTGAGCTCCGCGCCCAGAAACAGAACCCACATACACGTGTAGATCCAAAGCATAAAGAGGATCAAAGCGGTCAGAGATCCGTAAATGTAGGAGTAATTTGCAAAGTTTGTGATATAGAGGGAGAATCCCGTCGAGAAGAGGATCCAACCGGCGGCGGTAAAGATGGCACCGGGCAACTGCACGCGAAAACTCGTCAACGGCTTTTCCGCAGTGGCGCAGTAGAGCAGCAGGGCAAAGAGTGTGATGAGCAGGGCGGAGAGCACGTATTTGGTCAGTGTCACGAGCGGGCCTGCCGCGTGCAGGAGCGGGAAGGCGTTTTCCAAGAGCGACCAGAGCGTGTTTCCGAAAACCAGCACCACAAGCTCAAAAAGAATGGTCAGAAGCAGTGCGACGGTATATAAGAGGGAACGCAAACGTTCTTTGTAATAGATGGCTTTCGGCACGCGGAAGATGTGCCTCAATCCCAAGATCACGGAATGCACCCCACGGGAGGCGGCCCACAGAAGCACCAGCGTCGAAACGGAGATGATGGACATGGTCTGTTTGGAGAAAAGCTCCTGTACGATGCCCGTCACAAAGCTTTGGATCCCCTCGGGGAGGTAAAATTCCAAGGCTTCGATGAGGCTTGCCTCGTCCACGGGCAAAATAAACTGCACCAGCGTCAAAAACAGCATAAGCAGCGGCACGAAAGAGATGATCAGGAAGAACGATGCCTGCGCCGCGTAAAGGCCGAGCAGATCACTTTGGATGCGTCTCCAAACCGTATAAACGGTGTTTGCGATTGCTTTGATACGCACGGCAAGGTTCCTCCTTTCTTTCGTGGTTTACAGATAGTATATCACAGATCATCTCTCTCATCAAGGTCGCGGAGCCATCTTGCCGTCACGTGGCGCATCAAGGGCGAGAGAAGCACCGAATGCTCCGTGTGACTCAAAACGGTCTGGACGCTTTTGCACAGGCGCTTCGGAACGGGTGTGGAGTCCGAATAGCGCGCTCCTCGCTTGAGAGCCACCCGTCGTCCGTAGTGCAGATTTTTTCGTTTCATCTTCTGGCGGCTCCTTTTTTCTGAACTTCCCGTGTCAGTATATGTCAAAACGAAAAAATCTTTACACTCGGCGGGTTTTATGCTATAATAACGTGTCAGAAAAACTCGTAAGAGGTAAGTTTATGAGCAGTACTCATTTTCCCGAGGGTTACGATCCGCAGGGAGGGCTGTCGCTGTTTGAAACGCAGGCGGCGATCAGCTTTGTGAAAGATACTTTTGAAAAACATCTGTGTGACGCGCTCAGTCTCACTCGCGTTTCCGCTCCGCTTTTCGTGGAGTGCGGCACGGGCTTAAACGATGATCTCAACGGTGTGGAACGCGCCGTGCGCTTCGATATCCGCGATGCGGGAAAGGATGCAGAGGTCGTGCATTCCCTTGCGAAGTGGAAGAGAGAAGCCCTTTGGCGCTACGGCTTCCCCGTAGGGCAGGGGCTTTATACGGATATGAACGCCATCCGCCGCGATGAGGACTTGGACAATTTGCATTCCGTGTACGTGGATCAGTGGGATTGGGAGAAGATCTTGCCCCCCGCCTCCCGCACGACGGAGTACCTTCAGCAGACCGTGCGCCTCATCTGTGAGGCGGTTTATCAGACCTTTTTGGCACTCAAAGGGCGCCATCCTCAGATCGCCACTCAGCTGACGAGGGAGGTCACCTTCATCACCTCGGAGGAGCTTTGCCGCCGTTATCCCGATCACACCCCGAAGGAGAGGGAAAACCTCATCTGCCGAGAGTATAAGACGGTTTTCATTCAGGGCATAGGCCACGTGCTTTCCGACGGAAAGGCGCATGACGGACGCGCCCCCGATTACGACGACTGGAACTTAAACGGCGACCTGCTCTATTGGTTTGAGCCCCTGGAGTGCGCTCTGGAGATCTCGTCGATGGGCATTCGCGTCGATGCAGACAATATGCGCGCACAGCTTGTACTTGCAGACCGCGAAGAACGTGCCGAGCTGCCCTTCCATACCCGCGTGCTGGACGGCATCCTGCCCGAAACGATGGGCGGCGGCATCGGACAGAGTCGTCTCTGTATGCTGCTGATGAACAAGGCGCACGTCGGCGAAGTGCAGTCTTCCGTCTGGGACGAAGGAACGCTCGCCGCGGCAGAAGCTGCAGGCGTCACGCTGCTGTAGATCACCTTGATAAGTGAAAACGGTCTTTTCCAACGAAAAAGACCGTTTTTTGCTTCATATCACCGAACCCACGTGAAAAGAAAGGAGAAAAATCCCGTGAAACGCACGCTCATTTTTGTTTTGTCCCTGTTTTTGGTCTTGTCCTGTTTTCTCTTTTCTTGCACGCGAACACAGGTGTCGCCCGAGGGAGAAGAGGTGAAGCAGCCCTCGCCCGCGCCTGCGGATCCCGCGCCTGAGCAGGAGGAAGAAACGGAAACGGAGATCGTCTTTCCCGAATCGGAGGAAGACGACCGCTACCGCTTTGTCGAACTCTTTTTGAATCGCGACGTTGCGGGCCTTTCCGATTTTCTTCGGCCGGAGGATCGCACGCTATGGGGGAACGGAGAGGAGCGTTACGAAGAATTCCTCGCTCCCCTTGAAACGCTGGAATTCGGTGAATACAAGGTGGAAAAAACGACCGACGACTACGGGAGAGAACTTTTGAAGTTCTCCTTTGAGATCCGGGAAAGCGGGTGGGATCTCTTCGGCGTGGGGGAATATACCTACACCGTGGACACCGGAATGATGTCGAGGATCTGGTGGGAGCAGGAAGAGCCCGAACAACCCGAAGTAGAAGACGCGCTCTGCCCCTTGTTTTATGCCTGCGTCAACTTCTGCTGGGATGAGACTGCGCTTGACGAAGTCGAGGATTGGGAAGAGGTCTTTATTCTGGAGAGTGCCATAGAGCCCGAGACGCCTTATTCCCGTGAGGAGATCGAGGAGCGTGCTTCGCGCCTTTTCGGACGCGACCTTTCGCTTTCACTTGAATTTTTGCAGGAGGCGGACGGACGTTACGTGATGGGCGGTCACGGCGGAACGAACACTTCTCATACGGTTTTGGACGTCCGTGAGAACGGGGCGGAAACGGAAGTGCTCGTGCGCTTTTTTGCAGAGGATACGCGCCTGATCCCGTCTCACCTCGTGCGCTATCGCTTCTTTGAGGACGGCGACGGCTATTCACTTCGCGAAATCAAGCAGCTGGAAAAAGGAGAACTTTTCCCCTGCGTCTGGGCAGTCTGATTTTTTTGAATGAGTGTTCTTCTTCCGACGAACAATAAAGAAAAAACGTCGGAGGAACGAAATGGATTCAAAGTACAACGTCCACTATACCACCCGAGACCGACTCCTGCGCGCTTGGGAAGATGCGATGGATCTGGTGCGAAAGCTGGAGACCTGGTCGCGTGAGACCGAGGAGGGGGAGGCGGCAAAAACCTTCGCCGCCTTCGCCGAGGACGAGGCGCTCATCGCCGCAAAGCTCTTTGAACTTCTGCGCCAAGCAGAGGCATAAGAAAAAGACCGCCGAAGGGCGGTCTTTTCATATTTGGCTTTACCGCTCGGAGAGCGGAAGATACTTGCGATGCTCCATTACGGCGCGGTAGGCGGGACGGATGATCTTTCCGTTGTTGGCAAGCTCTTCCAGACGGTGTGCGCTCCAGCCCGCGATGCGTGCGATGGCAAAGACGGGGGTGTAGAGTTCACGCGGCAGTCCGAGCAGATGATAGACAAAGCCGGAATAGAAATCTACGTTTGCGGAAACGCCCTTGTAGATGCGCCGCTTTTCTCGGATCACCTCGGGGGCGATGCGCTCGATCTTGGCGTAGAGGGCATATTCCTTTTCGGCGCCCTTCTCGTGCGCGAGGTCGTCCACAAAGGAACGCAGGATCGTGGCGCGCGGATCGGAGAGGGAATAGACGGCGTGCCCCATACCGTAGATGAGACCTGCGCGGTCAAAGACCTTTTTGTCCAAAAGATCGTTGAGATAAGCAGAAATTTCTTCCTCGTCGTCCCAATCCTTGAGCGTTTTTTTGATGTCCTCGAACATTGCGACGACCTTGCAGTTGGCACCGCCGTGGCGCGGTCCCTTCAGGCTTCCGAGCGAGGCTGCCATGGAAGCGTAGGTGTCGGTTCCGGAGGAGGTCACCACGTGGGTGGTGAAGGTGGAGTTGTTGCCGCCGCCGTGTTCTGCGTGAAGCGTCAGACAGAGGTCGAGCACCCGCGCCTCGAGCGGCGTGTAGGAGTGGTCGGCGCGGAGCAGATACAAAATGTTTTCCGCAGTGGAAAGATCCGCTCTCGGCGCGTGGATGAACAGGGACTGTCCTCCGTGGTAGTGCTGGGAGGAGAGATAACTGTAAACGGAGAGAAGCGGGAACTGTGCAATGAGCTGCAGACATTGGCGCAGAACGTTGTGAATGGAGGTGTCGTCCGGCGTCTTGTCGTAGGAGTAGAGCGTCAGCACGCTGCGCGAGAGCGAGTTCATCATATCGGGGCTCGGCGCGTTCATAATCACGTCGCGCACAAAGCTGTTCGGCAGAGAGCGGTAATAGCCGAGCAAGTCTTCAAAGCGCTCCAGTTCGCTTTTGGAGGGCAGGTCTCCGAATAGGAGCAGATAAACGGCCTCTTCGAAGCTGAAGCGGTTTTCTTTCAGCGCTCCGCCGACGAGATCTTCGATGGGGATGCCGCGGTAATACAGGCGACCTTCACAGCTTTCGCCTTCGGGCGTGGATGCGATGATATCGGAGATCTCCGTCAGTCCGGCAAGCACTCCGCGACCGTTTAAGTCCCGCAGCCCGCGCTTGACGTCCAATTCCGTATAAAGTGCCGGATCAATGCGGTCGTTTTGCAGGATCTTTGCACAGAGCTTCTCAAGCTCCGGTCGGTTGACGTCGTAGGCTTCTGCCATAGTGCACCTCCTTGAGTTATTGAGTTGGATTTCCTGTAACGGTTATTATAACGGAAAAATATGAAAAAAGAAAGAACGGAGCGTGAAGAGATTTTCGGGAGGGAACGCTCGGTGCGCGGAGCGCGGAACGCGCTTGGAAGAAATTTTAAAAAACACTTGCATTTTTGTTTTTTGTGTGTTATACTTTTCGGGTATCTAGAGAACATTAAGCGAGGAGAAAGATTATGAAAAGCGGAATTCATCCCGAATACAAAGACACCGTGATCATCTGCGCTTGCGGTGCTGAATATCCGACTCGTTCCACCAAGCAGGATCTGCACATCGACATCTGCGCGAAGTGCCATCCTTTCTTCACCGGCAAGCAGAAGTTTGTGGATGCCGGCGGCCGCGTGGACAAGTTCAAGAAGCGTTTCAACCGTGCGTAAGAATTGCGCGGTGCGCATTTGAGAGCCGAAGCGGTTCAAAAATCGGACAAAAAGAGCGGTACCGGTCGGTGCCGCTTTTTTTAATTCATTGCACGAGTCAGGCTTATGCAAGAGTACGACAAGAATAGGGAAATGATTCAGGCGGCCGAGGAAATACGGACCGTCTTAGTCGGCGTGCCCGCCGATACGTCCGAGTCGGAGGACTTGGAGTTTGCGTTTGCGGAACTGACGCGTCTGTGCGAGACCTGCGGGCTCGCGGTCGTCTGTGAACTTGTGCAGGTGCAGGCGCGGCCGAACGCTGCAACCTGCATCGGTTCGGGCAAGCTCAAGGAGCTTTCCGACCTTTGCACGGCGCAAGAGGTCGACGTGGTCGTGTTTGATACGAACTTGAGCCCGAGCCAGATCAAAAACATTGAGGATGCCGTCGAACGCGACGTGCGCGTCATTGATCGCACGATGCTCATTCTGGACATCTTCGCCAAGAACGCCGTCACCGGCGAGGGGATGCTGCAGGTCGAGATCGCACAGCTCAAGTACAACGTTCCGCGCCTGACCGGCAAAGGCAAGGAGCTTTCCCGTCTCGGCGGCGGCATCGGCACGCGCGGTCCGGGCGAATCCAAGCTTGAGACCGACCGCCGTCACGTGCGGCGCAAAATTGCCTCCTTGGAGGAGAAGCTCAAGGAACTTTCCGCCTCCCGCGATCTGCGCCGAAAGGCGCGCATGTCGGGCGGTGTTCCGCAGATCACCATCGCGGGATATACGAATGCAGGCAAGTCCACCTTGCTCAACTATCTGACCGATGCGGGCATCTTGGCGGAGGATAAGCTGTTTGCCACGCTCGATCCCACCACCCGCCGCCTGAAGACCGAAGAGGCGGGGGAGGTACTCTTGACCGACACCGTCGGCTTCATTGACCGCCTGCCGCACTCCTTGGTCGAGGCGTTTGCCTCCACGTTGGACGAGGTGGCGTATGCGGATTTGATCTTGGTGGTGTTGGATGCCACCTCCGATCATCTCCATCGGCATCTGGCGGTGACGCAGGAACTTCTCTCCGAGATCTTCCGAAAGCGTGACGTCAGCGCGCCTCCGATCATTTACGTCTATAACAAATGCGACCTTTTGGAAGAGGGCGCCTCTCCCCTTGCCGCGGGAATGGCAGGCGAGGAGAACGTCTTTCTCTCTGCCCGCACGGGAGAAGGGATCGACCGTCTGCTTTCTGCCGTCTCTTGTGCGCTTTCGCGCCTGCGCCGCCGCACCGTGTTTCGTTTTCCGCACGCGCAGGAGGATAAATGGAGTTTTCTCTATCGCCGTGCCGGCATTGAAAACGTGGAATATCTGGATGACTGCGTTCGGGTAACAGCCCTTGCCGATGCGGAAGCAAGAGGCAAATTGAGTTCATACATCGTAGAGGTTTGATTATGAAAAAAGCACGCAAAACGCTCGGAAAAGAAAAGGTGATCCTGCCGGACGCCCCCATCCGTGAGGAGAATATTACCGATACTCTGCGCGAAAACTATATGCCGTACAGTATGAGTGTCATCGTCTCCCGCGCCATTCCGGAGATCGACGGGTTCAAGCCCTCGCACCGAAAACTGCTCTACACCATGTATCAGATGGGCCTGCTTGATTCCGCCCGCACCAAGAGTGCCAACGTGGTCGGCGCTACGATGAAGTTAAACCCCCACGGCGATGCCGCCATCTACGAGACGATGGTGCGTCTCGCCCGCGGTAACGGCGCACTCCTGCATCCTTTTGTGGACTCCAAGGGAAGCTTCGGCAAGAAGTTTTCCAAGATGGCCTATGCCGCCGCCCGTTACACGGAGGTCAAGCTCGACCCCATTTGCAACGAGATCTTTACGGGCATCAAGGCGGATGCCGTCGATATGGTGGACAACTACGACGGCCAGATGAAAGAGCCGGTGCTTTTGCCCACGCGTTTTCCGAACATTCTTGTCTCGCCCAATACCGGCATTGCCGTCGGCTTGGCAAGTTCGATCTGTTCGTTCAATCTGCGCGAGGTCTGTGCGACTGCCATTGCGCTCATCCGAGATCCGAACGCCGATATTTTTGAGACCTTAAAGGCGCCTGATTTTTCCACGGGCGGAGAACTGCTCTATGACCGCGCCGTGCTGGAAGAGATCTACCGCACGGGACGCGGCAGCGTCAAGCTGCGTTCCAAGTGGCGTTACCGCAAGGAGGATGCCTGCATCGAGATCTACGAGATCCCTTATTCCACGGACGTTGAGACCATTCAGGAGGCCATCTTCAAGCTTGTCAAGGACGGCAAGTATAAGGAGATCTCCGACGTTCGCGACGAGACGGATAAGGAGGGCTTGAAGCTTGTCATCGACTTGAAGTACAAGACCACGGATCCCGTGCGTACGATGGCACGCTTGATGAAGGACACGCCTCTGCAGACGACCTTCCCCTGCAATTTCAACGTCTTGATCGGCGGCACGCCGCAGCTTTTGGGCGTGCGCGAGATCTTGGAGGAATGGCACGCGTTTCGCCGCGAGTGCTTGAAGCGCGAGGTCTTCCACGAGCTTTCACAGAAGCGTGACAGATTGCACCTCTTGCAGGGTCTTGCCAAGATCTTGCTTGACATCGACCGCGCCATCGCCATCATCCGACACACGGCTGAGGAGAGTCAGGTCATCCCGAATTTGATGGAGGGATTTGGCATCGACCGCATTCAGGCGGAGTACATCGCGGAGATCCGTTTGCGCCATTTGAATCGCGAATATATTTTGAAGCGCACCGCCGAGACGGAGGAATTGGAGAAGTCCATTGCCGATCTCGAGGCGGTCCTCGCGTCTTCCCGCCGTCAGGATACCATCATCGTCCGACAGCTTGAGGAGATCTCAAAGAAGTACGGCATCGACCGCAAGACCGAGATCCTCTACGACGTTGAAGAGGCGGCGGATCTTGCTCCTGAGCCCGAAAAAGAAGAGTTCTTCCACGTCACGATGACGCAGGACGGCTATTTCAAAAAGATCAGCCGTCTGTCGATCCGCGCAAGTGACGACCAGAAGTTAAAAGACGGAGACTCCGTTGTTTTCTCGCAGGAGGTTTCCACCTTTGCGGAGCTTCTGTTCTTCACCGACCGCGCGCAGGTCTATAAGGCACGGCTTGCCGATTTTGAAAGCACCAAGGCGAGTGCTCTCGGTGATTACATCCCCGCAAAGCTCGCGTTCGACGAAGGGGAAAAGGTCTTATGGTTTTTGCCCGTGACGGAGTTTACGGGTCAGATCTTCATCGCGTTTGAAAACGGAAAATGCGTGCGTTTCCCGCTTTCGGTGTATCAGACCAAGTCCAATCGCAAGAAGCTTTCTCCCGCCTTCTCGGACGCCTCTCCCGCCGTGGGAGTCTGCCATTTGAAGAGCGGGGAAGTGCGTGACATTTTCCTGCAGACCTATAACGGCAAGAGCGCTTTGTTCAAGTCTGCACTCGTCAGCGAAAAAGCCACACGCACCTCTGCCGGCATTCAGGCTATGGCGCTCAAGCGCGGGGACCGCGTGCGTCTGATGGTTGCCGTGGAGGCGGGCGATACGAGCTACGCCAAGTGCCGCAAGATCAAACTGCCCACACCGGGCGTTATCTTCAATCCCATCGACCCGGAAGAGAACCAGACGAAGCTGGATATTTGACTTTACAAATCGGAAGAATTTTGGTATAATGAATATCTTAGGAGAGCCCTCGCCGAAGGCGGGGATCTTCCCGTACTCCAAACAGAGAATCAGGAGTCTTTATGGATCGGAATCCCGAAGCCGTCCGTCGTCCGAACAGCGTTCTGGCGGGCATTCTTTCCTCGATTGCACTTGCAGTTTTGGCGTTTTGCTCTGCAGGTGTTTTCGCCTTGGACGTCTTTTCCGCAGGGCTGACGGTCGCCGCCGTTTTCGTAGTCTTTTCCGTGTTTTGTGCCGCGCTTGGCGCCGCTCTGCTTGCCTCCGTGCATCTTTCGGATCGCCGCATCTTCTGGTCCTTCGGTCCCGTTTTCGGCTTTGCCGCGGCCGCCGCACTCGGTTTTTCCGCTCAGATGATCCCCGTTTGGATCGTCCTTCTGGGCGGCTCGGAGCTTTTGTATTTCTTGGTGATGCGCCGCACCGCACGCCTCTCGTGCGCCGGTGCTTTCTGCTTCTTGCTCGGAGCCGGTGTTTTGGCGATCTTGGCGTTGCACTTTTCCGCTTACCTCGGGACGCTTGAACCGCAGAACTTCGTTCGCTTTCTGCAGGAGCGCGCCACCGCGTTCGCCGCTACGATGAGCGAAATGCTCAAATCTCTTGTTTCTGCGGAACAGTTGGAGGGCTTGGGGTCGGAGTTTGATACGCTGCTTGCCTCCTCCTTGGTTTCGGCATTGCCCGCTATGTTTTTGTCCGTGCTGTTCTTCGTCGCCTACGTGGCAAGCGCCTTTTTGCGCCTGTTGATGAAGAAAAGCGGCGCACTTCAGATCTTGTATCCGGAGGGCTTTTATCCCACTCCCTCGATCGTCACCGCGATTTTGTACGGCATCTGCCTCGTTGTCTCGTCGCTCTTTTCGGCGCTTTTGCCGATGGAGCTTTTCGGTGCGCTCAATGCCGTTTCCTCGCTTTTGGAGGTATTGTTTGCGTTTGTCGGCCTTTCGGTTTTCTTGCGGCGCGCATCGGAACGCAGAAAGGGCAAGCGCTCTTGGCTCTTTTGGGCTGCGCTCGGCGTGTTTTTCGTCGTGTTCTTCACGATCAATTACCAAACGGCGCTGTATTTGCTGATCGCAGGCGGGATGTTCTGCCTTTCCCTCGCCATACCCGTTCTGTCCTTTTTCGGTCTTTTCCACTCCGTTTTTGCGTACGTCAGATCGCGCAAAAAACCGCCTTCTGACGAACAGAAAGGAATGTGACAGTGAAACAAAAACCCTCGGAACGTTTCCGCGCAGGCGTCTTGTTCGCCTGCCTTTTGGTCGTTTTACTCTTGTTGTCTTTTGCGGTCGTTCTCGTTGAACCGAGCCTTACCCTCTTGTGCGTTGCGGCTCTTCTTTTGTTCTGCGGTATCTATCTCGTGTTTGCGCTTCTGATGCGCCGTCGTGCGCGCCGTGTCGGAGGCGAGGGCGAAATGACGCAGAGCGTCTCTATGGATTTTCTGCACACCTTCACCCTGCCGACGCTTCTTCTCAGCGAGGAAGGGCAGATCCATTGGTGCAACGATGCCTTTTGCGCGCTTGTTTCGTCTTCCGCGTCCAAGCTCTACGGGGAGAACCTCAACCGTTTTCTTGAGGCCTCTTTGCCCGTCAATGCTTTGCAGAAGGCGGAGGGCGAACCCGTTTCGATCGTCGTCGGAGGGGCTGATTTCGACCTTTTGCCTCACGAGACCACGGGCGGCTTTTACATCTGCACGCTTGTGGATCAGAGTGAACGCGCGTTTTTGAAGCAGGAGCTTGCCCGCAAAAATCCCGCCGTCCTCTTCTTGGCGGTTGATAACGTCTCCGACGATCCTGCCATGAACGGCGCGGGTTACCGCACGGTGCTCTCCCGCATCTATCCGCTTCTGGAAGAATGGACGGAGTCCTTAAACGGCATCGTCCGTGAGTTCGGTCGTGACCGCTATCTCGCAGTGCTTGAGGAGGAGCAGCTTTTGGCGCTTCGGGAAGGGAAGTTTGATATTCTCGATCGCGTGCGTGCCTTGAGCGAGGGCATCGTGGACATTCCCGTCACCGTCTCCGCCGGCATCGCCCTTTCCGACGGCACCCTGCACGAGAAGGAGATCGCCTCGTATCAGGCGCTCGATATGGCGCTTCAGCGCGGCGGCGACCAGTTGGTTTTGAAGGATCGTGACGGTACGCTTGAGTATTACGGCGGCAGAACGAAGACCGTTCAGCGCCGAAGCCGCATCAAGAGCCGCATCATCGCGGGGGAACTGAAGAATTTGGTGTTGGCAAGCGAACGCGTTCTCGTGATGGGTCACGCTTCCGCCGACCACGATTCGATCGGCGCCTGCGTCGGATTGGCGCGCTTCTGTATGGAGCTTTCCCGCCCCGTCAATATCGTGGTCAATCCGATGGATTTGAACCTCAAGCCGATCTTGCGTACGCTTTCGGCACTCCCTGAATACGAGAACGTCTTTTTGGATGCCGCCAGCGCACAGGATCTTGTCGCGCCGTCCACCCTGCTCATCATTGCAGACGTGAACAATGTGCGGACCTTTGAGTCTTCCGCACTCTATGAAAATTCGCAAAACGTGGTCATCATCGACCATCACCGCAAGTCCGAGGAGTTCGTGGTAACTCCGAAGATCGCCTACATCGATCCCGCCTGCTCGTCTGCCTGTGAGATGGTCAGCGAGATCTTGGAGCAGAGCCTTTCCCGCGGCAGACTCCAGAAGGAGGAGGCCGAGGTCATGTTTGCGGGCATTATGCTCGACACCAAGCAATTTACTCGCAACACGGGCACCCGTACTTTTGCCGCCGCTCAGTTCTTGCGGGATGCGGATGCCAATCCCACGCAGGCACAGCGCCTCTTTTCCACCGATCTCGATACGATGCTCACGGAGCTTGATTTTGAGAAAAACGTCGTCATTTATCGGGACGTCATCGCCATTGCCGCCTCCGATAAGCCTGCCCGCCTTGCCGACAAGATCGCGGCGAGTCGCGCGGCGGACCGTCTGCTCAATCTGGAGAACATACAGGCGACCTTCGTGCTTTGCCGCATCGACGATTGCACCCACATCTCCGCACGCAGTGCGGGTAAGGTGAACGTCCAGCTCATTTTGGAGCGTTTGCACGGCGGCGGTTATTTTGATGCCGCCGGTGCCCAGCTCAAGGGCTTTGATTTCAAAGAATCTCTGGAGCTTCTTAAGAATTCCATCGACGAATATTTGAATGTTGACCTGTAAAAGGAGGTCTGAACCATGAAAGTGTTTTTGAAAGAAGACGTTCGCAATTTGGGCAAGGCGGGAACGATCGTCAACGTTTCCGACGGTTATGCCCGCAACTTCCTGTTTGCCCGCGGGCTTGCCGTAGAGGCGGATAAAAATGCCGAATCTCAGGCGAAAAACAAGCAGAGCGCCGAGGCGTTTCGCCGCGCGCAGGAGCTTGCTGCCGCACGGGAGCTTGCCGCAAAGATCGAGGCAGCCGAGGTGAAGATCTCTGCCACCGCAGGCGCAGACGGCAAGCTGTACGGTTCTGTCACTGCCGCCCACATCGCCGATGCGCTCAAGGAGCAGAAGGGCATTGAGGTGGATAAACGCAAGATTGTGCTGGATGCCCCCATTCGCACCTTCGGAAAATGCCGTTTGGATGTCAAACTTTATCAGGGTGTCGTCGCCAAGCTTTCGGTCACCGTACAGGAATAAGAAAGACTCGGACGGATCAGCAAAAGAAAAGAGCCCCGCTTGCGGGCTATTTACACGATTTCGGAAAGGACAGCTATGGACAGTACCTTCACTCAAAACGGCACCGTTCGCACGGTTCCTGCCTCCGTGGATGCGGAGCAGGCATTGCTCGGCGCACTTTTGATTGACAGCCGCAAGATCGATGAGGTTGCATCTTTACTCTCGGTGGAGGATTTCTACATCGAGGTAAACGGTGCGATCTATGCCGCCGCGCTCGCTTTGCATCAGGCCAGGAGCACGGACGTGGATGCGGTTATGATCTTGGAGGAACTCAAGAAAAACGGCGTCTTCGGTGAAAAGGAAGGCTACGCCTACCTGACGCAGCTCGCCGAGAGCACCCCGTCTGTTTCCAACGTGCGCGACTATGCGGAGATCATCCGTAACAAGTCGCTTTTGCGCCGTCTCATTTCGCTCACTGAGCAGATCCGTGACGAGGCCTTTGAGCAGTCGCAGGAGGCAAAGGAGATCTTGCAGGATGCAGAGCGCCTGATTTTTGAACTCACTCAGGGCTACGTCTCCAGCGAATTCGTCTCGATCGATCAGGCGTTCGTCAGCCTCTTCGCCCGTTTGAAGGCGCTTCGCGAGAATAAGGGCGCACTCGGCATCAAGACGTATTATTCGCATTTGGATGATGTGCTCAACGGTCTGGAGGAAGGCGACCTCGTGCTCGTCGGTGCCCGACCGGGTATGGGTAAAACGAGCTTTGTCTTGAACATCGCCACCAACGTTGCCCGTCACGTCAAGTCCACCGTCGCCATCTTTTCTCTGGAAATGAGTACGGTGCAGATTGCCTCGCGTATCCTTTCTTCGGAGGCGCGCGTGTCTTCGACCCGTATGCGCCGCGGCGATTTGAATGATGAAGATTTTTCCAAATTTGTGGAGAGCACCAACGCACTCTGCCACAATCACAACATTCTGATCGACGATACCGCCGGCATCACCGTGACCGATATGCGCTCCAAACTGCGCCGTGTCAAGAATCTGGGGCTCGTCGTCGTGGACTATCTGCAGTTGATGCGCGGCCACGGCAAGCGCTATGACAACAAGGTCAACGAAGTGGCGGATATCACTTGGGGATTGAAGATGATGGCGAAGGAACTGAAGGTTCCCGTGATTCTCTGTTCCCAGCTTTCCCGTTCCAATGAAAAATCCACGGGCGGTCAGCGCCGTCCTCAGGCTTCCGACTTGCGCGATTCGGGTGCCATCGAGCAGGATGCCGATATGATCCTTCTGCTTTACAACCCCGAGAACAACAACCCCGATCTCAAGGGGCAGTCCGGCTACGAGGTTGAGTGTATCGTCGCCAAGAACCGCCACGGTGCCACCAAGACCGTCAAGCTTTACTGGGAGGGTGAGTTCACTCGCTTCTCTACGGTGGAGCACCAGTATGAGAATGAAGCGCCGCCCGCTTGAGTGGGAAGAGGCTTGTCGGAGGGTTGAACGCACACTCTTTGAGAAAGAGATGCTCAAGGATGCCCGCGGCGTTGTGCTTGCTTTGTCCGGCGGGAAGGATTCGGTCTGCCTTTTCCACGTTTTGCGCGACGTGCTTGCGCGGCGCGGCATTTCGCTTTTTTGCGCTCACGTAAACCACGGTTTGCGCGGCGCACGTGCAGATTCCGATGCGCGCTTTTGTGAAGAGCTTTGCCGCAAATACGAGATTCCCTTCGTTTGTTTTTCCTGCGATGTCAAGGCGTATGCCGAGGCGCACGGGCTTTCCCTTGAGGAGGCGGCGCGCGTCCTTCGCTATCGGATGCTGCTCGATTTTGCACGGGAAAAAGATGCCGTGCTTGCCACGGCGCATACCCTGAGCGATCAGGCGGAAACGGTGTTGATGCGCGTTTGCACAGGCGGCGGCTTGCGTTCTGCCGCAGGGATCCTGCCCGTGCGAGGAGACGGCGTCATCCGCCCGCTTTTGTGCCTGACGAGCGAAGAGGTGCGTGCGCTCTGCCGAAGAGAACGCTATTTTTTCGTCACCGATCACACGAATCGCCAAACGCGCTATCTGCGTAATTTCTATCGCCATAAGGTGTTTCCGCTTCTGCGCCGTAAAAACCCGTCCGTGGAAGCCTGCCTTTCCCGCTTTTCCGAGAACGCCCGCTTTGCGGCGGAGGCGTTTGAGATGCTCAGCCGTGAAAAGCTTGCTTCGCTCGGCCTGGGAGAGATCACGCCCCGTATGCCGCTTCCTCCGATTTTAGAGCTTGCGTCGGATCCTCGTCTGGACGCCGTCACCTATGAGCTTTTTTCCGAAATGCTGAAAGCCGCGGGGAAGAGTGAACCGCTGGAGCACCGTCACTTCGCAGGCTTGCTCACGGCGCTTCGTACGAAAGCGCGTGCTTCCTTGCGTGTGGAAGTCGGCGGGGGATTCGGTTTTTTGACGGAGCAGGACAGTTTGCTGTGTGCGGATTTTTCGAGTCTTTTTTCCGAGACGATTGAGTATCCTCTTCGGGAGGGGAATACTGAAATGGAGGCTTTTGGTTGCACGTTCTCGTTTTCCGAGAAGCTTGTTGCACAAGACTGTAAAAAAGTTCACAAAATGCACACAAGTGCATTTCTCGATTGTGATAAACTAAAGGGGACCTTGTACGTGCGCGCTCGTCGCGCGTCGGATCGATATACCGTCCGCGCAAAGACGCGCCTTGTCAAGGATCTCTTTTCCGCCCGTCGCATCCCACAGGGCATTCGGCACAGATATCCGTTGGTCTGCGACGAGGAAGGGATCGTCTGGATCCCGGGTGAGCTTGCCGCAGATCGCGTACGTGCGTCTGAGGGCGCGAGTGCACGGCGCATTGCATTGGAGGGCGGCAGACTGTTGGAAGAACTTGATAAAAGGAGACAATATGAGTGATTGGATGAAGAACGCCTCCGGGGCGGATTTGGAAAGCATCTTGCTTCGGGAAGAGCAGCTGCAAGAGATCTGTGAGCGCATTGCAAACGAGATCAACGAGTATTACCGTCCCTTGGTGGAAAAGGGCGAAGGTCTTTTGATCGTCGGCGTGCTCAAGGGAAGCCTCGTCTTTATGGCGGATATTTTGCGCCGCATTGAACTTCCGGTACAGATCGAATTTTTGCGCGCCTCGTCCTACGGTCGTTCCTCCACCTCCAGCGGCGTCGTTGCCATCAAGCATGCGCCCGATCCCGAACTGATCGCCGCATCTCACGTTTTGATCGTTGAGGATATTTTGGACACGGGCAACACACTCTATAAGGTGGTGTCTGTGCTTAAGGACCAAGGAGCCAAGAGCGTGAAGCTTTGCACTTTGCTTGACAAGCCTTCCCGCCGTCAGGCGGATATCGCCGCCGACTTTGTCGGTTGTGAGATTCCGGATGCCTTTGTGGTGGGATACGGTTTGGATTACGCGGATTATTACCGCAATCTGCCGCATATCGGCATTCTCAAGCCTGAGATCTATTCAAAGTAGTACATTCCCGTAGGAGATCAAAGACCCATGAAACAAAACGGAAAAACAATTCTCTTTTATGTCTTGCTTCTCGTCGGCATCGTGCTGGTCAGCTCGTTTTTGCTCGGCGGTATGGAAAAAGAGGGAGTTGACCACAGCGATATCATTGCCGCGTTTGAAGAGGAAAAGGTAGAGTCCTTCATCATCGCGGAGAACAACGAGATCACGTTAAAGCTCAAGGATGGAAGCGAGGTCAAGTACACCTTGCGCGACATCGGTCTGTTCTGGACGCAGGTGGGCGATCTCATTGACGAGCAGCGTGCAGAAGGCATCATCAAAGAGTACGATGTAAAGGCGCACGAGGAAACTCCGTGGTGGCTTTCCTTCTTGCCGTACCTCTTGGTGATGGCGGTCTTCGTCGGTCTCTGGATCTATATGATGCGCCAGATCGGAGGCAAGGGCGGTAAGATCAACTCCTTTGGCCGCAGTCGTGCCAAGCTCAATACGAACGATAAGAAAAAAGTTTACTTCACCGACGTTGCAGGCGCGGATGAGGAGAAGGAAGAACTGCAGGAAGTCGTCGAGTTCTTGAAGAACCCCGCAAAGTTCAAGGAAGTCGGCGCACGTATTCCGCGCGGTATGCTTCTCGTCGGCCCTCCCGGCACGGGTAAGACCCTGCTTGCCAAGGCAGTTGCAGGGGAAGCGGGCGTGAATTTCTATTCCATTTCCGGCTCCGATTTCGTGGAGATGTACGTCGGTGTCGGTGCTTCCCGTGTGCGTGATCTGTTTGAGACTGCCAAGAAGAATGCACCCTGTATCATCTTCATCGACGAGATCGATGCAGTCGGCCGTCACCGCGGCGCCGGTCTCGGCGGCGGGCACGACGAGCGCGAGCAGACACTCAACCAACTTCTCGTGGAGATGGACGGCTTTGAAACCTCCGACGGCGTCATCATTATGGCCGCCACGAACCGTCCCGACATTCTGGATCCCGCACTGTTGCGTCCGGGTCGTTTCGACCGTCAGATCACGGTCAATTATCCCGACATCCGCGGCCGTCACGAGATCTTGAAGGTGCACGCTAAGGGCAAGCCCCTGGAGGAGACCGTTGATCTCGAGGAGATCGCTAAGGGCACTACGGGCTTCACCGGTGCCGATCTTGAGAACCTTTTGAACGAGGCGGCTCTGCTTGCCGCCCGCCGCTCCAAGAAGCTCATCGGTATGCCGGAGTTGGAGGATGCCAAGCTTCGCATCGTTGTCGGCCCTCAGAAGAAGAGCCGCGTCGTCACCGAGAAAGCGCGTCGCCTCACGGCTTACCACGAGGCAGGTCACGCCATCACCACGTATTTCCTTGAGACACAGGATCCCGTCTATCAGATCTCCATCATTCCCGCAGGAATGGCAGGAGGTTATACCCTGCATCAGCCGCAGGAGGATCGCGCATATCGATCCAAGCGCGAGATGGAAGAGCAGCTCGTGGTTCTTTTGGGTGGGCGTATGGCCGAGAAGCTGGTGCTTTCTGACATTTCCACCGGTGCTTCCAACGACATCGAGCGTGCCAGCGCCATTGCGCGCGATATGATCACCACCTACGGTATGAGCGACAAACTCGGTCCGATCGTTTACGGAACCGGCCATACCGAGGTCTTCCTCGGACGCGATTTCAACCAAACGCGCAACTATTCCGAGAAGATCGCAGGCCTCATCGACGATGAGGTGATGAGCGTGATCTCCACTGCGTACGATCGTGCCGAAGAGATTCTGAACACGCATATGGAAAAACTGCATTTCGTCGCTTCGTATCTGTTGAAGAACGAGACGATGGACGAGGAGCAGTTTGCCGCTGCGATGAAGGACGGTGCAACCGAGGCAGAACTCGATGCCATCCTTGCCAAGAAGAAGGAGAAAAGCACGGAGGAGAATCGCCGCCGCGCCGCAGACAATGCCCGTCTTCGCAAGCAGGAAGAGAAGAAGGCCTCCGCTGTTGCAGAACCCGAACTGCGCGAGGGAGAAGACCCCTTCCGCAAGGAGAATGAGGCACAAAAAGACGATCGGTCGGACAAACAAGAATAAACAAAAAGCGCACGGCTTGCCGTGCGCTTGGTTTTGAAAGGCAGTTTTATGTTAGACAAAAAGTTACTTCTCTTCGATCTTGACGGTACCGTGATCGACTCGGGTGAGGGTGTGAAAAACTCCGTTTTGCACGCACTTTCCACCTTGGGCTATCCGCTTTTGGAAAAGTCTGAAATGGATCCCTTCCTCGGTCCGCCGCTCGTCTATTCCTTCCACCATTTTGCAGGTGTTCCGGAAGAGGAATGCGCCGAGGCCGTGCGCCTGTACCGCGAGTATTATCAGAAAAACGGCGGGATGTTCCAGTACACGCTTTATGAGGGGATGCCCGACCTTCTGCGTGAACTGCGCGCGGCAGGGTACAAGACCGCCATTGCCACCTCCAAACCTCAGCCGTATGCCGTTGAGCTTATGCATCACGCGGGCATCTTTGATGCGCTGGATCACATCGTCGGTGCGGATCTGGATGAGAAGACCCGTGCCAAAAAGAGCGAGGTCATCGAGGCGGTGCTGGAGGAAGCCGGTATCGCAAAGTCAGAGACCTTGATGATCGGGGATCGCAAGTACGACGTTCTCGGTGCCAAGGAAGTCGGCGTCGAGAGTGTCGGCATCACCTTCGGCTACGGCGATTTCGCCGAACTGACCGAAGCGGGAGCAGATCACGTTTTCAATACCGTTTCGGAATTGCGTGCGTTTCTGCTCGGATGAAGCATTGCAAGAGAAAAGCCGCCCATTCTATCCGTGATGTTCTTAACGGAGAATTGGTGGTTGGTATGTAACCGGAAGGTGTAAAAACCTTCCGGTTATTACTTTTTATGCGGTTTTTGCTGTTGGTTGTGCGAGGACGTCGATTGCGGGGACACCTTCCTGTTCGGGAAGTCGGAAGGCATAGTGGATTCGGATCGGGTTGCCCGCCGTTCGTGAGTATTTCTCGAACTTCTCATACACTTCGATCCTGCGGATGAATACTCGTAGCAGTTCGGGGGTCAGCTTCGGCATTTCGATATACTGCTTGGCGTTGCGGATAAATTGCTGTATGCATT
>JAZRZY010000046.1:0-20694 GCA_045601605.1 Eubacteriales bacterium | reverse complement strand
GCTACGATCCGACTTGTTTCTCCTGTCTGTATTTTTGTTTTGGTACTCTGCCCTGTTTTATCAGTCGATAATCGACTCATCCCACGCCTCAGGTGCCTCATAGCCCAGCAGGCGAACGGTGGTTGCGGCAACGTTGGAAAGCCCAAAGGAGCCTTCTTTCAGCGCGCAGAGCCCCGGGGCTGCGTTGTTATAAAGGATGCAGGGGACGGGGTTTAACGTATGACTGGTTTTGGCCTTATAGGATCCGTCGGCATTTTGGACGGGGGCGCCTTTCTTGATTTCGTACATCTCGTCGGCGTTTCCGTGGTCAGCGGTGATGATGGCGATGCCGCCTGCGTCATCCACGGCTTTCAGGATGCGCTCGAGGCAGAGGTCGAGTGCTTCCATTCCGACGATGGTTGCCTCAAGACTGCCGGTGTGTCCAACCATATCGCCGTTGGGGAAGTTGACGCGCAAAAATTGATAGTTTCCGCTTTCCAAGGCTTCGATCAGGCGGTCGGTGATTTCGGCACATTTCATCCAGGGGCGTTGCTCAAACGGAACCACGTCGGAGGGAATTTCCACGTAAGTTTCGGTTTTTTCGTCGTATTTGCCGCTCTTATTGCCGTTCCAAAAATAGGTGACGTGACCGTATTTTTGCGTTTCGGAAATGGCATACTGAGTCACCTTGCATTCGGCGAGGGCTTCACCGAGCGTGTTGGTGATCTCGGGCGGGCTGACGAGATAGCGGGCGGGGATATGGAGATCGCCGTCATACTCCAGCATACCCGCATAAAGCACCTTGGGGAATTTGTTGCGGGGGAAGGTGGCAAGAGAAGCGTCTTCAAACGCGCGGGAGATCTCAATGGAACGGTCGCCGCGGAAATTGTAGAAAATGACGCTGTCGCCGTCTTCGATGGTGCCGACGGGGCTTCCGTCTTCGGCAATTACAAAGGGGGCGAGATCTTGGTCGATGGCGCCGGTTTCGTTGCGCAGGGTCGTGATGGCATCTTCGGCACTTGTAAACTGTCTCCCTTCGCCGCACACGTGGGTTTCCCAACCGCGGCGCACCATATCCCAGTTTGCCTCGTAGCGATCCATGGTGATCTGCATTCTGCCGCCGCCGGAAGCGATTTTGGCATCAAAGCCGTCGCTGTTTAGGGCGGAAAGAAATTCTTCAAAGGGGAGCACATATTCCAGTGCACTCGTTTCGCCGACGTCACGGCCGTCAAGTAAGATGTGTACGCGCACGCGGGCGATACCGTCCTCTTTGGCGCGGGTGATCAGTGCCTTTAAGTGGTCGATGTGAGAGTGTACGTTTCCGTCGGAAAACAGACCGATGAAGTGCATCGTGCTCTTATGGTTTTTGCAATTGTCTCTCAATTCACACCAAGTGTCGGAGGCAAAGATTTTGCCGCTGTCGATGGACTCGCTGACAAGTTTTGCGCCCTGAGCAAAAATCTGTCCGGCGCCGAGGGCGTTATGTCCGACTTCCGAGTTGCCCATATCATCATCGGAGGGGAGTCCGACGGCGGTGCCGTGTGCTTTGAGTGCGATGCAGGGATAGTCCTTCATCAGGCGATCCAACACGGGCGTGCGAGCGGCGTGGACGGCGTTTCCGACGGTGGGAGCCGCAATGCCCACGCCATCCATCACAATCACGGTGACAGGGCCGCGGAAGGAATGATCGTTCTTTTTGTTTAACATGGTCAAAGTTCTCCTTTGTTTCGATGTTCCGATTATAATACAAGAGGACGGTCTTTGCAAGAGCGGGAAAGGGGATTTTTCCTTGCGGAGAAACGGATTTTTTTCGGTTTGAGAGCCGCGAATGCATAAAATGACAGAAAAACCCGCAATTATTCACAAAAATATTCAAAATTTCGAGAAAATTACGAAAAATGCGAATAATTTGAAAAAACTATTGCAATTTTATGCAGGTCGGCGTATAATACATCCGTACCAAAAATTCAACTTGAGAAAGAAGGCATTTTTCTATGGCACAGCCCATCAAAAAAATTGTTTTGGCATATTCCGGCGGTTTGGATACCTCCATCATCATTCCGTGGCTCAAGGAGCAGTACGAAGGATGCGAAGTGATTGCGGTTGCCGCCGACGTCGGTCAGGGAGCTGAACTTTCCGGTTTGGAAGAAAAGGCGATCAAGACCGGAGCTTCTAAACTTTACATTGAAGATCTGACAAAAGAATTTGTGGAAGATTACATTTTTCCGACGGTTGCCGCAGGCGCAAAATACGAGGGCAGATATCTGCTTGGCACGGCTTTTGCACGTCCTGTGATCGCAAAGCGTATCGTGGAGATTGCTTTGGCGGAGGGGGCCGATGCCATTGCGCACGGTTGCACCGGAAAGGGAAACGATCAGGTTCGCTTTGAACTTACCATTAAGGCGTTCGCACCGAAGATGAAGATCATCGCTCCGTGGCGCACTTGGGAACTCAAGAGCCGCGATGACGAAATCGACTATGCGGAGGCTCATAACATCCCGCTTGCCATCACCCGTGAGACCAACTATTCCAAGGATAAGAATATCTGGCATCTTTCTCACGAGGGCTTGGATCTGGAGGATCCTGCCAACGAGCCGATGTACGATAAGATTTTGGAGCTGGGCGTCTCTCCCGAGCAGGCTCCCGATGCTGCCGAATATGTGACGATCGGTTTTGAAAACGGCTATCCCGTTTCCATCGACGGTGAAAAGATGGACGCCGTTTCTCTTGTGAAGAAGCTGAATGCTCTCGGCGGCAAGCACGGTATCGGTCTTCTCGATATGGTTGAAAACCGTTTGGTCGGTATGAAGAGCCGTGGTGTGTATGAGACTCCCGGCGGCGCGATCCTTTACGATGCCCACGAGCTTTTGGAGAGCATCACCATTGATCGCGACACCCTCCACCTCAAGCAGGCTCTCTCCGGTAAGTTTGCGGATCTTGTCTATTTCGGACAGTGGTTTACGCCGGCGCGTGAGGCGCTTTCCGCCTTTGTTGCCGAGACACAAAAGCGTGTTTGCGGCGAAGTGAAGGTGAAACTTTATAAGGGAAATATCATCCCTGCCTCCATCACTTCTCCTTACAGCCTTTACAGCGAAGAGATCGCTACCTTCGGCGAGGATGACGTCTATGATCAGGCGGATTCTGCCGGATTTATCAACTTGTTCGGTCTGCCGATCAAGGTGAAGGCGCTCGCAGACGAAAAGAATCAATAAAAACAAAGAGGTCTTTGAATGAAACTTTGGCAAGGCCGTATTTCTGCAGAAAGTGAGGCAATGGATGCGTTCAATGCATCCATTGCCTTTGACTCTACTCTGTGGATGGAAGACATCACCGGAAGCATCGCCCACGCTCAGATGCTCGGTGAATGCGGAATCATCACAACCGAACAGGCGACGAATATCGTTGCGGGACTTGAAAGCATTTTCGCGGAGATTCAGGCGGGTGTCCTGGAAATCGATCCGAAGGCGGAAGACATTCATACTTTCGTAGAAGGGGAATTGACCCGCCGCATCGGAGAGGATGGAAAACGGTTGCATACCGCGCGCAGCCGAAACGATCAGGTCGCTCTTGACTTTCGGATGTACGTGCGTCGTAAGATTGATGAAATCTGTGCGCGCTTGATTGAGTTTTCTTCGCTTTTGTGTGAACTTAGCGAGGAATATGCCGACACCTTAATGCCGGGCTATACGCATTTGCAGAGAGCGCAGCCGCAAAGCTTCGGACAGCATCTTTTGGCTTATGCTCAAATGTTTTTGCGGGATCATGACCGTTTGAAGGACGCACGCGTCCGTGTGAACGTTCTGCCGCTCGGTGCGGGAGCGCTTGCGGGAACAAGCTATCCCATCAATCGTTTTTCGGTTGCGGAAAAACTCGGGTTTGACGCTGTGAGCGAGAACTCTCTTGACACGGTTTCCGATCGAGATTTTGCTTTGGAGTTTTTGTTCTGCGCTTCTACGCTGATGATGCATCTTTCACGTTTTTCGGAAGAAATCACCTTGTGGAATTCTTCGGAGTTTGGATTTGTGGAGCTTTCCGATGCGTATGCAACGGGCTCGTCTATGATGCCGCAGAAAAAGAATCCGGATGCCGCCGAACTCTGCCGCGGTAAGACCGGGCGCGTTTACGGGGATCTATTCTCCCTTTTGACCGTGATGAAGGGCTTGCCTCTTTCCTATAACAAAGATTTGCAAGAGGATAAAGAAGGTGTGTTTGACGCTGCAGATACGGTGCTCGCCTGCCTTGAGATCTTCTCGGGGATGCTTTCTACGATGAGCGTGAAACAGGAGGCGATGGCACGCTCCGTCACCTGCGGTTTCTTGAATGCTACCGATCTTGCAGATTACCTTACCAAGCGCGGTGTTCCGTTCAGGGATGCGTATAAACTGGTGGGCGAACTTGTTGCGGAGGCAAACGAACGCGGTGTTGCGCTGGAAGAATTGAAATTGGAAGAAAAGCATCCTGCAATCACGTCTGATGTTTACGAAGTCATCGACCCTGATTATGCTCGCCTTGCGCGTCGTTCTTACGGCGGTGCGGGCGATGTGAGCCGTCAAATTGATGCGCTCAAGGAGAGATTGGCTTATGAACTTGCTTTGTTGGATGAGCAATATTGAATGAGAGGTAATTAAGAATGACTGATTTTTTAAAACTCGGTGATCTGACTGCTGAGGAGCTCGACGATCTGTTAAACCTCGCGGCACAATTGAAAGAAGAGCGCCGTCGCGGCGTGCCGCACCCGATTCTTGCAGGCAAATCGCTCGGTATGATCTTTGAAAAGTCTTCTACCCGTACGCGCGTCTCGTTTGAGGCCGGAATCTATCAGCTCGGCGGTCAGGGGATGTTTCTCTCTTCGCGCGATCTGCAGATCGGTCGCGGAGAACCGATCGAGGATACGGCTCGCGTGCTTTCCCGTTATCTGGACGGTATTATGATTCGCACCTTCGAGCAGGAAAAAGTGGAAACCCTCGCCAAATATGCGACGATCCCCGTCATCAATGCTCTTACCGATTATGCCCATCCTTGTCAGGTGGTTGCCGATCTTCTGACCGTTCGTGAATATAAGGGAACGACGGTGGGGAAGAAGCTTGCTTTCATCGGCGACGGAAACAATATGGCAAACTCTCTGATCGTCGGCGGCTTGCTTTCCGGAATGGAAGTTGCCGTTGCCTGTCCGAAGGGATATGAGCCGCATCCGCAGGCGGTGGCATTCGGCGATCTGCCGCAGTATGCGGGCAAGCTTACCGTCACCGATAGTTGCGAAGAGGCGGCGACGGATGCAGACGTCGTTTATACGGATGTTTGGGCCAGTATGGGCCAAGAGGAGGAAGCAGCGAAGCGCCGTGCGGATTTTGCGGGCTATCAAATCAACGAGCTGTTGATGTCGTGTGCAAAGAAGGATGCACTCGTCCTGCACTGCCTGCCGGCTCACAGAGAAGAAGAGATTACGGCTGAAACCTTTGAAAAGCACGCTAGAGAGATCTTTGATGAAGCCGAAAACCGTCTGCACGCGCACAAGGCGATTATGGTTCGATTGATGGCAGATTAAACGAAAAAGAAAGAAAAGCACCCCATCTTCGGGGTGCTTTTCTTTTTGAATCGAAGCGAAACTTGTTTTACTTACAGCTCTATGAAAGCGTCTTCATCGATATTTACCTCGATGAGTTCGATTCCGTAGGGCGTCAGGAAAGAGACGGTGTCTGCGGTGTTTGGTGCGGCAGTTGCGCTCACGGTGTAACCGCCATCTGCCTCGGTGAGTGTCAGACGCATTCCGTTGGTGCGGAAGTTGCGCATTGCAGTCAGGGGGATCGGCATTTCCATTGCGTACATATCGAAACCGTGCGTGGCAAGAATGGAGCCGATGATGTCTCCGGCGCCCACGTTTGAAGTCATACCCGGAGAACAGAAGTGACCGCCGTCCGAATGTGCCAAGCGTCCGGTGGAGACGTCCATGCATTCCCAAATGTTCGGGTATTTCAGTGCCATGTTCAAAATGCCGCGAAGTGCGTGGGAGGCGAGGTCCGGATAGAATTTTACGGCGGCATGGATGCCGAGTGAAGCGCTCTTGGGCCAGCAAGGGCCGCGCCAGTATACATCGGCGCAAAAGCCTTCTTCGTCTTCTGCCACGGTTCGCACACCATAACGGCCGAGGAGCTTTTTGAAGTTGTCCTTCATTTCTTCGGCACGAGCGCGGTCGATCATATTGTAAACGTAGACGAACAGGCCGTCAACGCCGACGCGCGTATCGAGTGAACCGTCTGCGTGGCGAACACCGTACCACTTCTTTTCGTTGTCCCAGAGGATTTTTTCGGCAGCTACCTTGGTTTGCTCTGCGGCATCGATCCACGGTGCGGGATCTTCCCCGAAAATGGTGGCAAGTTGGGCAAGCGCGAGTTCGTAGCGGTAACGTTCGGCGGCAAACACGGCCGGGTAACAGTACGGTTCACGGGCACGATCTTTTTCGCCGTAGGTCACAAGCTGGAAGGCGGCGGTCGTATCGATTCCGGTGTCAAATGAAGAGGTGATCGCCCACAGATGGAGGTTTTCGAACTTTTCGTCCAGAGAGGCGCAGATGTAGCGGTAGTAGAGCTTCAACGGCTCATACCAGCGGCGAACGCTTTCCAGGTCTCCCGTGGCATGCAAGTAGCGCAGTGCAGTCCAAGCAAGGTGGGGCGTTTGAATGGTGCCTCGTGCGGCCCAACGCTCGCCGGGGCGGTTTTCATCCACGTAGATGGCGTGGGTGACATAGCCGTCTTCGCGCTGAGAATCGATGAGCATGTCCATAGCTTTTTTGATCCAGACGGAAGGCAGTTCGGGGTTTTGATCGTCGTGCCATTCTACGGAGGAGATTGCCCACTGCCAGAGTCCCTTATAAACAGGCAGACATTCGGTGATGCAATGACCCCAGGCGTGATGATCGTAGTAGTTGTTGCGAATGGTGACCCAGGATTTGTAGTAGGCTTTTTTCTCGCGATCATCGCGGAAGTTGACCGTGGGCAGATCCGCCAGGAACTGCTCCCACGCCTCCTTTGCACCGATGGTCAGATCTTCCACGGCGGAAGCCTGCGTTGCAAGCGCGGCACTTTCCTGAGAAAGACCGAGCTTCAGCGTGCGCTTTTCGCCGGCGGGCAGATCGAATTCGTGGCAGAGTGCGAGATAGTGCCCCTTTTCGCAAACTTCAAGCTTGTGCTCGTAGAGTGCGTTTTGCATGGCGATGTCGTGTTCATAGAGACCGTACCCGTCGATATCGACAGAGGCAATGTAATAGGACATATCGCCGAAGTCCAAGCGCAGGGCACCGTCTTCTTCGGAGACGGAAAATGCATCCTTAGAATAGACGAGGGAGTAGAGCGTCTTTTTGAATCCGTAATGCACGGCACGGGAACGATAATCGAATTGCCAAGAGAAGGAACCGTCCACGGCGCGACCGAAGCGCTCGGTGCCCATCAGTGCGAGGTTTGTATATTCCACTTCACGCTCAAACAGGGAGGGGTAATAGACTTGCTTTGAAAACAAGGCTCTGTTTTCGTGCAGATCCTCGGCATGCCCCGGCATAACGAGGGCGCCGAAATCAAAACGGAATTTCGGGGGAAGATCATAGTAGGTCTTGTTGGAAAAATCAAAGCAATAACCGGTGCGGTGATCGCCGGTCGGGTAGGCGAAAGAGGTGGAGGAGATACGCTCTTTTACAAAAACTGCTGTCATACGCGGGAGGGTGTTGTCAAACTCTTCTCCCACAAAACGCCAAAGGGATTGATTCATAAGAAATCTCCTAAATATAGTAGTAAATTAAATATATCAGCAATGTACTGCTCTGTCAAGAAATCTTTGCCATTTCAAAGGATTTGTGTTATAATGCCTTGAAACAAGTGAGGAGGGAATATGCGTAAGTTATTCACACTTTCCATTTTGATTTTATGCCCGCTTTTGCTTTTTTGCGGTTGTATAGAGTCATCCTATGATGATTCGAATGCACTTTTTGCTGCGTTCGAGGAACAAAAAACGCTTTTTTTGACGGTTGCAACCGAAGCGCGGGAGTATGGGGAAAGCACCTATATTTCCACTTACGAATTTTTCCGTCCCGAAGATGTACAAGAGGATGCAAGCGGCTTGTATGTGCATGATTTAAAGACGGGAAAAACCAGATCTCTTGAATCGGAAGCGATTCAGACGTTGTTTGCAAGCGGCGCGGTCGATTCTCTTGCCGTCAATGTGCAGGACGATATTTTGGTCTGCGAGTTTAATATGGGGGGCGGTCGCCAGTACTTTAACGGGGTTTACTACGTAGAACCCGATCGCCCCATTTTTTTAAACAATGTTTCCATCCCATTGCAAGCGGACGGAAACGGGTTTTCCTATTCGGTGGAGAATATGAATTATTACACGGAAAAGTGGGACGAGCATTTTTATTATTATGTGGCAAAGACATTGTAGCGAGTGTGTTTTTATCAGCGGCGTCGGTTGACGCCGCTTTTTTCTGCCTTTTTCTATTTATTGGGTTGTATGTATGCTTGATACTCTGCCGATACTCCCGATACAGGAGGAAGGCTGATGTTTCAAAAAGTGGAAATTTGCGGTATCAATACCGCATCACTCAAGACACTTTCACAGGCGGAAATGGAAGAGTTGCTGGAGCGCATTCACGATCGGGGAGATCAAGCTGCGCGTGAAGAATTGATTTGCGGAAATTTGCGGCTCGTTCTCAGCGTCATACAACGGTTTTCGCGCAGGGGTGCCTCATCGGATGATTTGTTTCAGGTGGGTTGCATTGGTTTGATGAAGGCGATCGATCATTTTGATCTGTCGCAAAATGTGCGGTTTTCCACCTATGCGGTTCCGATGATCATTGGTGAGGTTCGCCGCTATTTGCGGGACAATAATATGATTCGGGTCAGTCGTTCGGTTCGTGATCTTGCATACAGAGCCATGCATGAGAAGGAGCGGCTTGCCGCATTGCTTTGTCGAGACCCGAGCGCGGAAGAGATTACGGCGGCCCTCAATGAATCAATTAAAAATCAGACGGAGAAAGACGAAGAATCGCGTCCGGTGACCGTCAGGCAGGTCAGCGCGGCGCTGGATGCCATTGTTGAGCCCGTTTCTTTGTTTGAGCCGGTCTATTCCGACGGTCAGGATACAGTCAGCCTCATTGACCAGATCTACGACACCAAAAATACGCCGGAAATCTGGATGGAGGATCTGGCATTGAAGGAGGGGGTGATGCAGCTTGCTGAGCGTGAAAAGGAAATTATCCGGTTGCGATACTATGTGGGGAAGACTCAAGTGGAAGTTGCTCGCGAAATTGGTATCAGTCAAGCACAGGTGAGTCGCCTTGAAAAGGGAGCGATCGAGCAGCTGCGCCGACAAATGTAATCGTTGACAAAGTCCGACGCCCAAGGTAAAATAGAAGCGAAAGTTGTACCTTGTGAGGTGTTTATGAAGCAGAGTGTTTGGCTTGCGATCGTAGCAATGCTTTTGCTTTTTGCAACGATTCTTACGGCTGTTCTGATCGCACAGAGCGATGCGCGCCGAGCGTTTGATGATTTGTCCGAAAACTCCACGCCCCCCGCGGAAGATGCTTCGGATGCCGATCCGGAGAATGACGGCGAGTCGAATCCCGAACAAACGCCGAATCAACCTGAAAAAACAGAGAATCGAGTCAGTTTTCTTGCGGCGGGGGATATCGTGCTGCACGAAAGCGTGTTCTTGGATGCCAATTTGCGGGCGGGAGAAAGCGGTGCCTCCGGCAGTGTCACTGCTGCGAGCCTGTATGATTTTGCTCCGATGTACCGCTATGTGAAAGATGCGATTTCCGGCGCTGATTTGGCAATGGTGAATCAGGAAACGTTGATTGCCGCTTCTGCAAACGGGATCCCGCAAGGTTATCCCGGGTTCACCGGACCCAAAGCCGCCGGGGACGTGCTCTCCCAAGTGGGCTTTGACGTGGTCAACGTGGGGAACAACCATATGCTTGATCAAGGAAGTGCGGGCTTGCGCCGTTCAATGGAATATTGGTTCACTCAAAGTGAGATTCAAATGATCGGTGCTTATGCAACCAAAAGCGATTGCGACGAATTGACCGTGGTTGAAAAGAACGGCGTTCGTATTGCAATTTTGCCATACCTCGGCCAGACACCCGCAACGAACGGATATTTGCCGGACGATCAGCTTTATATCCCGTATTTAAATGAAGAGCTTGTGCGTACGCAGATGGCGAAAGCACGTGAAATTGCCGATTGTGTGATCGTCACTGTCCACTGGGGAACGGAAGGCACCTATACGCCGAATTCCGAACAACAGAATTACGCGAATATGTTTGCCTCGCTCGGTGCGGATGCTCTGATCGGCACACATCCGCATGTGCTTCAGCCGATGCAATGGGTGGAGCGAACGGGCTATGAGGGCGGCGGCAGGATGCTGCTTTGTTATTCCTTGGGAGACTTTCTTTCTCACACACAGTTGGCGGGCGGCAAAAACCGGCTCGGGAATTTGCTTGGCGGATATGTCACCTTCGATATCGTCAAAGATGAGGCGGGGGTTACCCTGGAATCCGCACGCTTTGTTCCCACGGTTTCGCATTACGATGAGAATACCCCGCTTGATACGAATTTTATCATCTATCCGCTTTCTGAGTATTCCGATGCGCTTTTGAAAAAGTTCGGCGATCCGAATGCCGGCTTCACGTCGATCGATCAACTTTCCGATATCGTCAAGCGTAATATCCCGAGCGAGTTTTTGAGTGATTGAGGTTCAGACAATGAAAACACGTATATTTGCGGCAGTTCTCTCATTGATGTTATTATTGATGCTGGTGCTCTGCGCGTGTGAGACCACACCGCCGACGGTTGAGGAGTCGGGAGACGATTCCTCGCTTGAACTTCCGGGCGAGGAGTTGCCCGAAGAGAACATTCCCGCAAGCGGCGAAGAACAAGGGCAAGAAAACGCAGCGGAGCAAGAAAACATAGAGGAAAAGGAGTATCGCACCTCTTTTTTTGCAACGGGCGACAATTTGATTCATACGGGCATCTGGCGACAGGCCAACCGCAACGCGGGCGAAAGCGGCAATGACTGCCTTATGGATTCGCCCTATGATTTTTCTCCCTTTTATGAGAGCATTGCACCGATGGTGGAAGAGGCGGATCTTGCCTTTTTGAATCAGGAAACTCTTGTGGCTGCGAATGAAAACGGCGTTCCGCAAAATTATCCTTCGTTCAACACTCCGCGCGCCTGCGGTGATACGATGATCGAACTCGGCTTTGATATCGTCAACGTTGCAAACAATCATATGATGGATATGTCTTCGCAAGGCTTGAAAAACTCGATCGACTATTGGCGCGCCAAAACCGAGATTACGCAAGTCGGAGCTTATCTCGACGAGGAGGACTACAACGATATTCGCGTCGTCGAAAAGAACGGCATCCGCATTGCGTTTTTGGCATATGTTGAAGATGCGAATAATTCCGGACGCGGTCTGCAGACTCCGCTTTCCGCCTACCACAACTATTCTTCGCTCGGGCTTTACATTCCTGCCCTCAATGAGCAGGAATTGCGCCGTCAGGTTGCTGATGCCAAAGAGATTGCCGATTTTGTGGTGGTTGCGGTTCATTGGGGAACCGAAAATTCTTATACCGTAAATTCCGTGCAAACGCATTTTGCTTCCGTTTGTGCCGAACTTGGTGTGGATCTTGTGCTTGGTTCCCACCCGCACGTGCTTCAGAGAATGGAGTGGATGCCGTCCGAGTCTTCAAGCGGAAAGACACTTGTCGTATATTCGCTCGGCAATATGATTTCTTTGATGGAGTCTTCGGAAGGGAATTTGCTCGGCGGCGCGCTGACGCTTGATTTTGTAAAGAACGGTGAAGAGACAAGGATCGAAAACGTTGTGATGACGCCGATCGTGACTCATTGCAGTGCAAGTTACCGCGAGATCGCGATCTATCTTTTGAAGGACTATACGCAGGAAATTTATGCTTCGCACTATATTCACAGCCATTGTTCTACGACGGTTTCGGATTTCGCACGCATTATGTGCGAGCAGATTCCGCAGGAGTTTTGGGGCGAATGCGATTATTCGGTGAGCTGACACTTCCATATCACAAATTCAAACGAAAGCACTGCCGCATGCGGAGATCTTCTGCGTGCGGTTTTTGCGAGAAATTTGGAGGATTCCGTGGCGCAAAAAAGAAGAAAGAATCGACCTGCTTCGCGCACCGATATGCGTGACTTGGAGGCGGTTACCAGCCGTCTTATGGTGGCGCTGCTGTACTGCCTGTTTTATGCATTCGCGCTCTATGTTTTGTTTTTGATACTCGGTGATTCGATCGTCTCCGTTGCCCCTTGGGTGTTTTTGCTCGGCCTTCTCGGAAGCGCGGTCTGCTTCGCTGTGGCAATTTTGCGCGGTGTGCCGATGAAACAGCCGAAGCAAATCCACAGCGTTTGGTTTGTTGCATGGATCTGTTTGGTTTGCGCGATTGCACAGCTGCCGTTTCTGCTGTTTTCGCAAAATGGGTATTGGGGATCGGCCGCCGTGTGTGCGCTTGCCTGTTTTTCCTATTTTTTGTCGATCGTTTATGAGCGGTGGATCGTGATTCTGGGCGCCTTGGCGCTTTTGGGATTTGTCGGCTGTTTCGGTGTACATATTCCGTTGTTTGAGACGCTTTTGCTCTATCGCCTTTTCTATGCTGTTTCTCTTTGCTTTTTGGAAGGGGTGCTTGCGTGGTTTTTTGCGCGGTTGTGCCTTGAGACGCCTTCGTCGCAACGTCATTCGCGCGCCGTTTGCACTTCTTTTGGTCTGATTTTTGCCTTCTCTGCCTTGTCTGCGGTTTCGGCTGCGTTCTTTTCGGATTTGGTTCTTTGGTGCTCCCTTGCTGCGCCGCTTGCCTATTTTATTTTGCTTTCCGTGATTACCTTTCGAAAACAAAAATAGACCGTTTGTTGTGATTATGCACAATACTGCCAAAAAATTTTTATACAAAATACTTGAAAATTAACCTTTGATTGTGTATAATAGACAAAAGAACGAGTCATTTCCGGAAGGAGGATATGTGCGCTGTGTCTAATAAACTGTTCCAAACTGTGCTCTATCAGATGCGTGAATCCACCGAACGTGCGCTTGGCGTGACTGACGAGACCGGTATGATCATCGCAACGAGCGAATTGTCTCGTATGGGTGAGCAGATCCTTGGAATCAAAGAGGAACTTATTTACAACACCGATGAGCGCTTTTGTTTGAGCGGTTATACTTATCAGCCGCTTACAATTCATGGGAAGCTCGAGTATCTCGTGTTTGTTTCCGGTGAAGATGCAATGGCGGCGTCTCTCGTTTCAATGCTTTGCGTCAGCCTTTCGCAAATCAAGGAAATGTATGATGAGAAACACGACAAGGCGAGTTTTATCAAGAATATTATCTTGGATAACATTTTGCCCAGCGATATCTATGTGAAGGCGAAGGAACTGCGCTTGAACAACGATACGCCGCGCATTTTATATTTGATCAAGTTTTTGGACCGCGGGGATATCATTCCGATTGACGCGGTTCAAAATATGTTCCCCGACCGAAATCGGTTCTATGTCATCAGCGTCGGCGAAAGTGACGTGGTGCTTGTGCGCGAGCTGAAAACACCGATCGACTCCAAGGAGAATGAGAAACTCGCCAAGACCATCGTGGATACGGTGGGTGCTGAGTTCTACGTGAAGGTGGTCGTCGGTATCGGAACCGTGGTTGATACGGTTAAGGATCTGGCGCGTTCCTATAAGGAGGCACAGGTTTCCATCGAGGTCGGTAAGGTGTTCGACATTGAAAAGTCGGTCATCAATTACGAGAACCTCGGCATCGGTCGATTGATCTACCAGCTTCCCACGACGCTGTGTGATATGTTCTTGCACGAGGTGTTCCGCAAGGGGACGCTGGAGAGCCTTGATCGTGAGACCTTAATTACCATTCAGGCATTTTTCGAAAACAACCTCAACGTTTCCGAGACCAGTCGTAAACTTTTTGTGCATCGAAACACGCTCGTTTATCGCTTGGAAAAAATTAAGAAGCTGACCGGATTGGATCTGCGTGAATTTGAACACGCCATTACGTTTAAGGTTGCTCTTATGGTGAAAAAGTACCTTTCTTCCAAGCCTGTCAAATATTAAGGTGCCATTATGATCGAACTCATTAACGTTACCAAAACATATAAAAACGGCACAAAAGCGCTGCGCAACGTCAATCTTCAGATCGAAGACGGTGAGTTTGTGTTTATCGTCGGAGCATCGGGCGCGGGTAAGACTACCTTGTCTAAGCTTTTGCTCCGTGAAGAACGTGCATCCTCCGGCAAGATCATGGTCAATAATTTTGAGTTGACCAGAATGCCGGAGTTTCGTGTGTCTAAGTTGAGGCGTTCCATTGGCGTTGTGTTTCAGGATTTCCGACTTTTGCCGCATATGACCGTGTATGAAAACGTGGCATTTGCCATGCGTGCCGTCGGCAAACGCAAAAAAGAAATTGAACGCACGGTGCCCGGCCTTTTGCAGATCGTCCATCTCAATGGGAAAGAAGATCGCTTTCCCGATGAGCTTTCCGGCGGTGAACAGCAACGCGTGGCTCTTGCCCGTGCGCTTGCCAATAATCCGGGTCTGATTATTGCGGATGAACCGACCGGTAACATCGACCCCATTTTGAGTCGTGAAATGATGGGGCTTTTGGTGCAGATCAATGAGTCTGTCGGCAAGACGGTGGTTGTCATTACGCACGATAAGGGCCTTGTCGATTACTACAACAAGCGCGTGATTACCTTGGGTGACGGACAGGTTGTCAGCGATCGCAAAGGAGGCATGTTCCATGACGCTTAGAAATTTGGGCTATGTCTTTAAGCTTGCGTTTCAAGGTATTTTCCGCAACAGCGTGATGAGTCTTGCATCTCTTTTGGTACTCATCAGTTGTCTGGTGGTGACCGGAACCACCTACGTTCTCAGCGAGAACATCGAGTATAATATCAATCAGCTTTCCGGCTACAACAAGATCGTGGCGTTCGTCAAGGCGGATGCCGAGGATTTTGAATTAAAGGATCTCCAAAACAAGATTTCTTCGATTCCGAACGTTGCGCAGGTAGATTTGATTACCAAAGAAGCGGCACTTGAGTCGTATCAAAATGAGTATGGCGATTTTGATTATCTGTTTGATATGTTCCAAGCAGATAATCCCTTGAAGGATTCGTTTGAAATTACGTATCGTGACGGCGCGAGCGTGGATGAGGTAGATACAATCGTTTACCAAATTCAGCAGCTCGAAAAAGACGGAATTGTAAAGATCAATAATCGTCAGGACATCGCACAGAAGCTCACGGATCTCAAGAACATCGTTTCTCTGATTCTTACGTGGCTTACGCTTCTTTTGTTTGTGATTTCTGTTTTTGTCGTGACGAATACCGTGCGTCTTGCGGTATTTGCACGACGCGATGAAATCTCCATTATGCGCAATGTCGGTGCGACAAGAACGTTTGTCTCAATGCCGTTTTTGCTTGAAGGCACTATCCTCGGTCTTATTTCCGCTGTGATCTCGTATTTCGGCCTTGTATTTTTGTATGGCGGGATTACGGATCAACTCACCGGATTTTCGGAGACCAAGTTTATCGAGGTTTTGCCGTTTGAACAGTTCAGACTTGTGCTGATCATCGTCTTTGCAGCGATCGCTGTGTTCACGGGCCTTGTTTCGGGGCTTGTGGCGTTGCGTCGCCAAAAGCAGAATTAACCCTTGCCAAATTTAGGAGTATTTATGCAACAGAGACTTGTCGGACGAAACTTGCTTCGCCGTGCGGCGATGCTGTTCTTCTGTGCCTTTTTTGTCTTATCTCCCGCATTTTGCGTGCGCGTGGGCGTGCCTGCCGACGCGGCGAACAGCGCTTACTGGGATAGTCAGATTGAGTCGATCAAGAACAAGCAAAAAGACCATGACAAGATCATGGACAGCATTTCTTCCAAACTCAACGAGGCTGCTTCAAACAAAGAAAATGCCGAGGCGTTGCGAGAATTGCAGCAAGAAGAGATTCAGGCGATCGAGACGGAAATGGCGCTTCTCGATCAGCTTATGATGACGTATGCTTTGGAGATCGAAGAGAAGCAAGCGCAGATCGCCGAGCTTGAAAAGACGATGCAGACAAACTTTGATATTTTCTGCAAGCGTCTCGTGTTTATGCACGAGAGCGGCGGGGAAGGTTATTTGGACTTTTTGTTCAATAGCGGTGATTTCGGCGACTTTCTTTCGCGCGGCGAGATCATGAATGATTTTTTGGAGTACGACACCAATCTCATTAACGGCCTCAGTCAAAGTTACGAAAGCATGAAGACCATGGAGGCTGAAGTGAAACTCTTGCTCAAAGAAGCAGAGCAAACACACGCCGAATACGAAGAACAGACGGTCGTGCTTCAGGCAAAGATCGAAGTTTACAACAAGAAAATCAGCGATTATAAAACTGCGTTGGAGGCTGTTCGTAAGGAGTACGAAGAGGCAAAAGAACGCGAGGCAATGCTGAACGCAGATCTTGAATATGCAGAAGATCAGCGTGACACCGAGTTTAAAAAAGAGCAAGCGGCCGCCTCCGGCGGTACCGGCATTAAAAATCCGGGACAGTGGGGAAGCAAGTACACCGGAAGGCGTTTCCCGTGTCCCTTGCCCGCAGGCACTTATACCAAGTCTCAGCCTTACGGTTACGGGCATGGCGGTGTGGATCTTGCAACGTTCAACGGTTGGAACGTGCTTGTTCCCGTTTATGCTGCGGAAAAGGGTGTGGTCGTAGCATCCTACAATCACTACTCTTGGGGCCAGATGGTTAAGATTTCACACGGGGATCTGGATGTCGGCAAATCCGTCTATACGCTTTATGCCCATATGAAAGATGGGTCTCGTGCCGTTAAGGTCGGCGATTACGTCCAACAAGGTGATTTTCTGGGTTACGTCGGAAGCACGGGCGTATCCACCGGACCCCATCTGCATTTTGAACTGTATATCGGCGGATCTTCCACCAGTTGTCGATGCAATCCGGAGGCGTATTGATCTATGAAGCGTAAGTTTTCGCTTTCAGCCGTAGTTGCTTTGGTGCTCATTGCAGTTCTTTTGACCTTTTTGATCACCAACGGCGTCGTGACGAGTCAATTCAATGAGAAACTCGAAGAGTTGGATGCCGGCAAGATCGAGTTCCAAAAGTTGTCAACAGTGGATTCCATCGTCCGTGAGCACTATGCTTACAAGGTGGATGAGATCGGTCAATCGGAAGGTTCTATTGCCGGTTATGTGTCGGGGCTCGGCGATGCATACAGCCGCTATATGACTGCCGACGAGTATGCGGAATATTTGCTTTCTCAGACGAAAGCTGCGGAGTACACCCTCGGGTTTTCTGCGGCCTATCACGAAAAAGACGGTACGGCTCGGATTTGCCACGTTGAGAGCCGGTCCGAGGCGGCCAAAATCGGCATTTCCGTCGGGGATCGCTTGATTTCCGTCGGCGACGTGAAGGTAAAACAGGGCGGCTTTGATTCTGTGGCTGCAATGCTTACCGGGGAAAAGAATGAAACTACTTCCGTTACGGTCAAACGCGACGGAGAGTCGGTTACGTATAGTTTGACGTACAGCATTCAGAAAAAAGATCGCGTCAGCGCCCGCTTGGTGCTCGGACAGGCTGCGCTCATTTCCATTCGTTCCTTTGAAGAGGGAACGAAGGATGATCTCAAGAGTGCAATCGACTCTATGATCGCGTCCGGTGCAGACGCTTTGGTTTTCGATGTTCGCGGCGTGCATTCGGTTGATTTTGATCAAGCCGTAGCTTGTGTGGATGTCATTGCAGGCATGGGAGATCTTGCTCGTGTAGTGTCGAAAGGCGAAACGATCGAGGTACTCAGCGGCGACGGTGCTTCCGTTCCGCTTGATTGTTCTGTATTGATCGACGCTGAAACGTATGGCGCTCCCGAACTTTTTGCCGCTTGCTTGCGCGATGCGGTTGAAGCAAAAGTTCTCGGTTCTGCCTCTGCGGGGTGCGCCAGCGTGCAGGCAGATATCAAACTAAACGATATGAGTGCCATCCTCCTCACGACGCGGGTTTATATGCCTCCCGTCTCTGACGGTTTTGAAGGAGTCGGTGTTCAGCCGGATGTAAACCTGAAAAACGAAGTGGATTTCCGCGCTCTTAGTTTTGAGGATGATCTCGTTGTGTGCGAGGGCTATTATCTGCTCAAACCCGAAAAACGTCCGGGTGAAAACGATCCGATCGTTGTTCCCGATCTGGATGAGGAAGGGAAGGATCCTTCCCTCATCGAGCCCGGTATGGAGCCTGTAACCACGGACGATGAGGATAAAAAGAATAAAAAGTAATTCTTATGGCATTTGCCATTGAAATGTAAGGAGATTAGTAACATGGCTAAACAAACCTATTTGACCGCAGAAGGCCTGAAAAAACTGCAGGACGAGTTGGAGTATTATAAGGTAACCCGCCGCAAGGAGGTTGCCGAAGCGTTGAAAGTCGCAAAGGCATTCGGCGACTTGTCTGAAAACAGTGAATATACCGAAGCTAAGAATGAACAGGCAGAGGTTGAAAGCCATATTGCGGAGCTTGAAGAAGCTTTGGCGCACGTGGAACTCATCGATGCGAACACGTCTAAGACGCGCGTTGCCATCGGTTCTACCGTTGTGATTGCCGGCTTGATGGGCAAGGATGAGATCGAATATACGATCGTCGGTTCTCAGGAATCCGATCCTTTTAAAAACAAGATCAGCGATGAATCTCCCATCGGGCGTGCTCTGCTCGGCAAAAAAGCCGGCGAGGATGTTGTTGCCGATACGCCTGCCGGTCAGGTGAAACTCAAGGTGATTGCAATCAAATGAAAGGAACTGTCTTTGACAGTTGAAATGAATATGGACAATCAGAATGTAAAGAATTCGCCGGAGCTTTCGATCTCCGACCAGGCACAGATCCGTCGTGAAAAACTGCAAGCGTTACAGGCGGCAGGACAGGATCCTTTCGTGCAGGTAAAATACGATTTTACTGCATACAGTGCCGATATTCACGCAAACTTTGAAGCGTTTGAAGGCCGCGAGGTTTCTCTTGCGGGTCGATTGATGTCCAAACGCGTGATGGGAAAAGCAGCCTTTTCGGATCTGCGTGATACCAAGGGCCGTATTCAGATGTATTTTAAGCGCGATGATATCGGCGTTGATGAGTATATGGCGTATAAGAAACTGGATATCGGCGATATCATCGGTGTGAAGGGAATTGTTTTCCGCACCCAAAAGGGTGAGGTTTCCATTCACGTCACGCAGTATATTCTGCTGTCCAAAGCATTGCTTCCGCTTCCTGAAAAGTTCCATGGTTTGACCGATACCGATACCCGTTACCGCCAGCGTTACGTGGACTTGATCGTCAATCCGGACGTGAAGCGCAATTTTGAAATTCGCTCCAAGTTTATCAAGTTTATGCGCAAGTATCTTGACGAGCGCGATTACATGGAAGTTGAGACGCCGGTGCTGAATACCATTGCAGGCGGCGCGGCGGCTCGTCCGTTTATTACGCATCACAATACGCTTGATATTGTTATGTATATGCGCATTGCAACGGAGCTTCCCCTGAAACGTCTTATCATCGGCGGGATCGATCGTGTCTATGAAATCGGTCGCATTTTCCGAAATGAAGGTATGGATCCGAAGCATAACCCCGAGTTTACGACGGTTGAACTTTATCAGGCTTATGCAGATTTCCATGATATGATGGATATCGCCGAGGGTATTTTGACCGGGGCAGCACAGGAGATCTTGGGCACCTATGAGGTCGAATGGCAAGGGGAAAAGATCAACCTTGCACCGGGTTGGCGCAGACTGACGATGGTGGACGCAGTCAAGGAATATGCCGGTGTCGATTTCGGCGCCATTACCGACAACGAAGAGGCTGTTCGTGCTGCTGAGGCAATCGGCGTGGAACTCAATGAAGCCGCGGAACGCACTTGGGGCAATGCATTGTATGCTTGTTTCGATCAACGCGTGGAAGAACATTTGATCCAGCCGACGTTTATTACGATGTACCCAGTGGAAGTGTCTCCTTTGACGAAAAAGAGCCCTGCGGATCCTCGCCTTACCGAGCGTTTTGAACTCTTTATTTGCCATAGTGAACTTGCCAATGCGTATTCTGAGCTCAACGATCCCATTGACCAGCGCGAGCGCTTCATGAAACAGGTGGAACAGCGCGAACGCGGCGACGATGAAACTGAAATGCTTGATGAGGATTTCCTCACGGCAATGGAGCATGGTATGCCTCCTACGGGCGGCATGGGTATGGGGATCGACCGTTGCGTGATGCTTTTAACCGGTGCCGATACAATTCGTGAAGTCATTTTGTTCCCCACGATGAAACCGTTAGATTAATAAGTTACGACACCCCAAGATATCTCTCGATATCTTGGCGTGTTTCATAAGGTCAGACCAAAAGTTAAGCCAATCGATGCATATGTCCTGTTTATGGGATATCAATTGTGCTACTATATTTTATAGAAGGGAGTGAAATACACTATGTATTTGGAAAGATTCACATTGCCGATCGATATGGAAGATGATTTGTTGGCTGACCGAGCGGCGGAAAACGGTGGTCCCTATGGATATGTGGACAATCCGTATCCGTGTGGTCTATTTGCGGAGAAAGATTTGTTTGAAATCGGATTTAAGAAAATTACGATTCTGTATGGTGGAAACGGATCGGGAAA
>JAZRZY010000045.1:0-2063 GCA_045601605.1 Eubacteriales bacterium | reverse complement strand
ACAGAACCCGGCTTACAGGCTCAGTCACTCACAGGATTCCAAGGGGGAGATGTACAATGGATCAGAGAAAATTCAGTGATACCATCCAGTTTGCCATCAACCGTAACCGCGAGCAGGAGATTCGCGATATTTTGATGGCGGTCTATGAGGCGCTGGTGGAGAAGGGCTACAATCCCATCAGCCAGATCGTGGGATATATTCTGTCTGAAGATCCCACGTATATCACCAATTATAACAATGCCCGCGCCTTGATCGTGAAGGTTGACAGAGACGAACTTCTGCAACAGATCGTCAAGAGCTATCTGAAGGGTTGACGGAGGCCTCATGGCAAAGAACGAACTGAAGGATTATACCATTTACAAGGATCGCCCGCTGGTGCGCGGCGAAGGCATCTTCTGCTACGGCGACCCGAAGGAGAAGTATTGCGCGATCCTCACGGTTCTCACCACCAAGCAGGTGCGTGGACAGGATATTTCCGACCTCATTTTCATCCAGTTGATGAACAATGAAACGGGCGAGGAAATCAAGCAGGCACAGCGCTCCGGCTTGTATGAAGCGCTGGATCTTTGCACGGTCTGGTTGGATCGCGAACTCAAAAAATAGAACATTGCCTAAAGCGTCGGGTCGTTTTTTCGTGCCCGACGTTTTCTTTTGGAGTCAAGATGTTAGAAAAAACACGCGCTCTCTATGAGCGCTACAACGAGATTGCGGATCTGCTCTCTCAAAACGAGATCGCCGCAGACGCCAAGGTTTCCCTGAAGCTCATTCGGGAGCAGAAGCGTCTGGAACCCGTAGTCACCGCCCGCGCGGCGCTGGAGCGCGCTCTGCGTACGCTTGCGGAGGCGGAGGAGCTTTTGAACGCGGGCGATGCGGAGCTCGCCTTACTCGCGCAGGAGGAAAAAGAGGCGGCAAAAGAGGAGATCGAACGCCGCACGGCAGAGATCCGCACCCTGCTCATCCCCCGCGATGAAAACGATGACAAAAACGTCATCCTTGAGATCCGCGGCGGGGCAGGCGGGGAAGAGGCGGCGCTGTTTTCCGCCGTTCTCTACCGTATGTATCAGATGTATTGCGCCCAAAACGGGTTTACCACCGAGATCCTCTCGGCAAACGAGACCCAGCTCGGCGGCTTCAAGGAGATCACCTGCCTGATCTCGGGGGAGGGCGCCTTCTCCCGCTTCAAGTTTGAAAGCGGCGTGCATCGCGTCCAGCGTGTGCCGGAGACCGAGTCGCAGGGGCGCATCCACACCTCCGCCGTGACCGTCGCCGTCCTTCCGGAGATGGAGGAGGTCGAGGTCGAGATCAACGAGGAGGATCTGGAGATCGATACCCACCGCGCCTCGGGTGCGGGCGGCCAGCACGTCAATAAGACGGACTCTGCCATCCGTATCCTGCACAAGCCCACGGGCATCGTGGTGGAGTGTCAGGACGAGCGCAGTCAGCACAAGAACCGCGAAAAAGCCATGCGCGTTTTGCGCGCCAAGCTCTACGAGGAGGAGCAGAGAAAACAGGCCGATGAGATCGCCTCCTCCCGCAAGAGTCAGGTCGGCTCGGGCGATCGCAGCGAGCGCATCCGCACCTACAATTATCCGCAGGGGCGCATCACCGACCATCGCATCGGCTTTACCGCGCACAATCTGGAACAGGTCTTAAACGGCCGTCTCACAGAGCTGTTCGAGGCGTTGATCTCGGCAGATCTGGAACGGCGTATGCAGGAGAGTGTGCTATGAAAACGCTCTTTTTTGAAACGATCACGGACGAGGCGCTTTCCCTTTGCGGAGAACTCATCCGACAGGGAGAACTCGTCGCCTTTCCCACGGAGACCGTGTACGGACTCGGCGCAGACGCCTGCTCGGCCGAGGCTGTCTCCAAGATCTACGAGGCAAAGGGCAGAGAGGGGGATAACCCGCTCATCGTCCATTTTGCGGATGCCTCGGAGATTCTCTCTTACGCTGCGGTGGAGGACAGAGCACTGTTCTCTGTTTTGGCAGAGACCTTTATGCCGGGGCCTTTGACGCTGGTGTTGGAGCGTGGTCCTCACCTTTCCCCGCGTGTCAGCGCAG
>JAZRZY010000044.1:0-15485 GCA_045601605.1 Eubacteriales bacterium | reverse complement strand
ATGCCGCCTTTGTAAACGGGGGCACGCTGTCTGAAAACGTCGAGTATTCCTCTCCCGAGGCAATTGAACCGAGCCTGTCTTATCACGCGTATGTTCTCTTTTGGTGCAGCTTGCTGTTCTTGGTTCTTATAAAATCAATTTTTGATCTGCTTCGATTTGGAACCCCGGCCGTTTACACCTTTGTGTTTTCGCTCTTATTCCTCGGTGTTTTCGCCGTTTTCTATCAAGCGAGCGGTATGACGATCTCTCCCTTGAGCTTCGTGGGGATTTTGATTTGCATTCTTTTGTTAAACGTGGTCTTGGAATTCTCCTACCGCAAATTAAAAAATCATATATTGCTCGGACGAAACGCCGAGAGTGCACTTCGAGAAAATTGCCGCGTGTCTATGCCTTTTTACTTCATTTTCTCGTTTGCTCTCGTGGTGGTCTTTGCAATTTTCCTTGCCCTCGGCAGCTCCACGCCGGCAATGCGAGATTTGTCTCTCCCCTGCCTCGTCGGTGCAATTTCCCTTGCGCTTCTTTCCGCCCCGTTAAACAGCTATCTTTTCAAAACCCTTGCATTGACCAAGTGTGATTTTGCCAAGCGCATTCAAAAAACAAAATAAAAAAACAGAAGACGTCTTTTCTGCATATGAATGAAAAATTAGTCTGCGCGATCAGCGGCCATCGTTTTTCCGCACTCCCTTTTAAATCCAATGAAGCAGATCCGCGGTGTATTTCCCTCAAGACGATCATTCGAAACGAGTTGATCGAATTGATCGAACACAAAAACGTCGGCACGTTTCTTTGCGGTATGGCATTGGGAAGCGATCAAATCGTTGCGGAAATCATCCTTCAACTCAAGCACGAATATCCCTATTTAAAACTCATCGCCTACGTTCCGTGCCGCGAACAGTATCAAAAATGGAGCGAGGCGCAATTGGCACGTTACCAAGCGATCCTGCAACACACCGATGAGATCATCTGTCTTTCCGAAAAATACACCCGCGGCTGTATGCAAAAAAGGAATCGAAGTATGGTGGACGCGGCAAATATCCTGTTTGCCGTTTACACGCCCGAAAAGACGGGCGGGACCGCCTCCACGGTTCAATATGCCAAAAAGATGGAGATCCCCGTTTTTGCCGTGGATCCCTTAAAATGTTAAAAGCCCCTCAAACGAGGGGCTTTTCTTTATTTGATAAACAGGTCCATCAAAAGCGGCCCCCGATCCAAGTGGGTGGTGCCGAACTTTTTGAGGTTGGCTTCCGTATAGGAAGAGATACCGCTGTCGTGCAACTCGCGGCGATCATAGATCACAAACGGAACCGCTTCACGCGCGTGAGTGCGAATTTCAATGGGAGTAGGATGGTCGGGCAAAAAGAGGATCCGATAATCCTCTCCGCTTGCATCGAGCCATTCTTTCACCGGCACCAAGACGTCGCTGTCCAAATACTCAATTGAACGGACCTTATGCTCAATTTCGGCTCGATGACCGCATTCGTCCGGCGCTTCCACGTGTACATACACGAAATCAGCGCCATCTTTGAATGCTTTGATTGCCGCATTTGCCTTGGCACGATAATTCGTGTGAAACGTTCCGGTTGCACCTTCCACCAAGGGCGCCTGCATCCCCGCCACCTTTGCAATGCCGCGAATGAGATCAACTGCGGAAATCACGCACCCCGTCAAGCCGTATTTTGCAGTAAAATTCGGCAAGGACGGGCGCGTGCCGGGACTCCAAAACCAAGCGGAGTTTGCAGGTTTCAGCCCACGCTCACGCCGGCTCACATTCACGGGGTGATCCTTTAGAACTTCAAAGCTCTGCCGCATCAGCGTACCATACGGTTCGGGCGGCAAATATGCACCGATGGTGCGTCCGAGGATATCGTGCGGACGGGCAAACTCGGGAATGGGCGGAGGCGCTTCCCAAAGCATACAATGACGATAGCTGACACCGGTATAAAAGCGTCTGGAATCGTCTCCGAACACTTCCTGCAAAGTTTTTATGAGTTCATCAGCTTCTTCGGTGGTGATCTCATCCGCGCTGTGATCGATCATGATCTTATCGTCGTACGCTTCCCCGTTTTCGGAAATCGTCAAAAGATTTGTACGAAATGCAACGTCTTCGGTCCGCATTTCAAGACCGATGCTTGCGGCCTCAAGCGGCGAGCGACCCTTTGAATAAATTTGAGGATCATAGCCCAAAACGCCTAGGTTGGCGGTGTCACTTTCGGGTACCATCCCCTCCGGAACCGTCTCAACCGTCCCGCACACGCCGAGACTGCACAGATGATCCATCATCGGTTTGTGTGCCACTTCAAGCGGGGTTTTCCCATCCAGCGCTTTTATGGGCCAATCAGCCATCCCGTCGCCGAGCATTACAAAATATTTCATAGTTTCTCCTGCTTTCTGCGGCGTTTGATCCAAATAAGGACAACCGCCAAAGGAAGTGAAATCAAAACGAATAAGATCCCGCCCGAAATCACGGCACGACGCGTATCTACACCACCCGCTGAATCCGAATCACTTGAGGATTCGGTTTCCACGATTTGCACGATGGAATAAATCCGCAACTGATTTTGCTCATCGTAGACGAGGTAAAAATATTCGGGTTTCGTGCCGGAACCATACAGATCTGAGCGGAACGTACCGTTGTTATCCAAAATTTTATATTCGACTTTAAAAATCTTTGCCGGGATCTCATCACCGCTTGCGCTTTTCACATTGCCGTCACCAACCTCAAGAGCATACATCTCGTAAAGCTTTTGAGGAGTAAAAGAACTTGCCAAGTGGTTTTTCGGATAGTCCTCCGAAAAACACGCACCATACTCATTTTCGTCGCCATATATGATGCTGCTGAAGAAACGGTAAAAAAACTCCGCATATTCGCCGTGACTTTCCGCAGAAGTTTCATCTATTGCCCGAAATTCGGATTCGGTACCGAAATTGATCTGTCTGTTTAAGCCGAGCCAATCCTCGTCTTTGAAAATATCTTCCTCTTCGACGGGCTCAGTGAAATCATAGCGAGGCTCATCCGTTTCAAGTTCATCGACGACGACCTCACCCGCTGGGGTAAGTGCTGACTGAAGACTTTGGAAAGATGCGGCTACGCCGGCACACCAAACGGTCACCGCAAAAAAGATCAGGATCGCATTGCGAATCCATGCACCTTTTCGCCGTGCGGCGCGTCGCTCATCGCGGAGCGCTTGTTTTTCAAACGAGTTTTTCATAAAGCTTCTTCAAATTCTCAAAGCCGACGCGAATCCCGGTCAAAGGATCTTCCATTCCCTCGAATTCCAAACCGATATAACCGTCGTATGAATTGCGTTTTAAGGTCTGGAGGCATTGACGAACGGGCACAACACCGTGACCGACGATGGCACCCTTTAGGAAGTTGCCGCCGCGCGTCAAAAACCAGCCTTCACCGGGATGATCCAAATACCCTTCCCGATAGCAGAAGTCTTTTACGTGGGCGTGAAAGGCGTACTGTGCACAACGACCGACGGAAACGATCGGATTTTCGTCGGCGCACATGAAATTGCCGATATCAACCAGCATCCCGAAGTTGGGATGACCTACCGCTTCGATCAGAGCCTCCACACGGGCGCTGTCCTGCGAGAGATAGCCGTGATTTTCCGTACAAGTTCGGACACCCTTTTCTTGTGCATATTCGGTGACGGCAAGGCACCCTTTGGCAAGGCGCGGAATCATTTTCTCGTAACTTCCGACACCACGGAAATTGTTCATAAACCCAACGACGTCATGGCGCATCACGGGCACGCCGTATGCCGCCGCTTTGTCCACCTGTTTACAGACGCGTTCAATTTCGGCATCCAAATCACCGCCGCACCCGTTGAGAAAATCCGCTGCCGAACAGAAGCAAGCGGGCTCAAGCCCTTTTGCGCGACAATAATCCCCTACCTCTTTTGCATACGGGAGATAGGCATCATAATCAAGGCCTGCATCGACAAAATCAATGCCGTCGAAGCCGAGCAAGGCGGCATAGTCGATCGCGGAGAAAATTGCGCCTTTACCTTGTTTCGCATATTGATGGAAGCTGTAAATGCTGACAGAAAATTTCATATCCTCAATCCTCTTAGCCGTTCTTTTCGACATTCATATACACGCGAGTTCCGTTTTGAGAGGTGTAGATTGTGCCATCCGGCACCTTATCCTGCAAATTCAAAAGCTCGCTGACCGTGACGAAACGATACCCCTGTGCTTTCAAAGTATTCATCACGATCTGGGCCGCCTCAACGGAATTTTGATAAATATCGTGGAACAAAACGATCGATCCGGAGCCGATGTACTGCAGATAACGATCGGCAAGCGCCTGGGGATCCCCCTCATTCTTATACTTCCAGTCTTCACCGTCTGCATCCCAATAAATGTAAAAATACTGTTCTGCTTCAGGCATTCCTTCGGGGAAAATTCCTCCCGGCGCGCGGAAAAGGTTGGGGTAAACACCGCAGGCCGCCTCAATCAATTCTGCGTTGTGTTGCAGCTGATAAGTTCTCTGCTCCGGGGTCAAATTCTGAAAATAAGGGTGTGAATACGAATGATTGCCGATTTCACAGCCGAGACTTACGGCTCGGCGTAACGTTGCCTTTGCGGTCTCATCGGTCTCAAGATTGGAATAGTTGTACCCATTGACAAAAAAGGTAACTTTGAACTGATTTGCCTCAAGGTAATCGAGCAATTTCTTGGTTGACGCACTTCCCGGACCATCATCGAACGTGAGCGCAACGACCTTTTCCCCCTCCTGAGCAGGTTGATAATTGTCGGGCGTTACGTTTTCAGGTTCTTCGACAGAAACCTCGCCGGAGCGCTTAAAGAGCGAAATTGCGCCATTGGAAAGATAGACGCGCACTTCATTTTCCGCGACATCCAAAACGAGATCAACGCCCGCTTGGCGCACATAAAAGCCATCCTGCAGTTCTGCGGGAATCAACATCTGATCTGCCGCATCCGCCGAAAAGACATTCGCATATTTTTCGTCTAAATAAGCCGCTACGTAAGCATCTACCGAACCGTTTTCAAAGTAATCGGGCTTGACAAGATCGGAGAGCTTTACCAAGGCACCGTTTTCCACGTCGGCAGTCAGCCAAAAACGCACGACTTCGCGTGCATTTTCGGAAACGTTGTAATAAACGGCAAAGAGGAAGGAATACAGGTTTCCTTCGCGTTTGCACTCTTCCACGTCCAACGCGGCAGAAACCGCCCCTTCTTCGGGAGAAAAAGCAATTATGCGTTCACGGACGGTTGTGGAAATCATATCATTTAAATATGCGTTACCGCAACTCGGAAGCGCACTCTTGATCCCACCCAAGAGCGCATTTTCATCCGAAAACTGCAAGGAAAATGCACTGTCTTCGGGCAGAACAAGCGCAGAGGCCTTCAGAACGATCTCCTTTGTCTGTACCTTATCCTGATTGTCGGGATCCGTCACGCTTACGGGCGTCGTCTCACAGGAAACGAGCGTAAAGGCAAATATTACAGCAAAGAATACGGCGAGAAACCGAACAGAAAGATGTTTCATTGTGACTCCTTACTTTTCGTCGCGATCAAATGCCATTGCCGCCTGAATTACAAGGGCACATTCAAGGCGTTTTCTCTGCAAACGGCAACCGATCTCGTAAGATTCGGTAAGACTGCCGTTTACATTGTAATTATTCGCCGCACATCCGCCGGAGCAGAAATATTTTGCAAAGCAGTCCTTACAGGATTCATTTTCATAAACCGCACTGCGGCAGAACGGTTTTCGATTTTCGGGTTTCGTGATCCCTTCAAAGACGTTCCCCAGCAAGAACTCGCTTTTTCCGACAAATTGATGACAGGGATAAATGTCACCGGAAGCAGAAACCGCCATATACTCCGAGCCGCTTCCGCACCCCTTCAGACGCTTGTAGGCGCAGGGCCCTCCGTTGAGATCCACTGAGAAATGGAAAAACTCAAACGGCATACCGGGAGGAGAGGTTCGAGCGCGTCGATTGCGATGGATAATCTCTCGCGCAAGGCGTTCATATTCCAAAAACAGTGCGGGCAAATCCTCTTCGCGGATGGCGAGTTTATGGTCGTTTGAAAGAACGACGGGTTCGATGGAAATGTGCTTGAAACCCGCTTCCGCGAGGGCGATCACGTCGCTTCTGAAATCAAGGTTTTCATGCGTATAGGTGCCGCGCACGTACCAAGACTTATCGTGGCGATTCTCGACGCAATAACGAATGTTTTCTAAAATTCTGTCATAGCTGTCAGAGCCGTCGTTGGTGTGACGCATCGCCTCGTGCGTAGAACGGCGCCCGTCAAGAGAAAAAACGAGATTGTACATTTCACGGTTCAAAAAATCCGCCATTTCACGATCGAGCGCCAAGCCGTTCGTGGTGAGCGTAAAGCGGATATTCTTACCGAACTCTTTTTCCCGCGCACGCGCATATTCAACAGTCTTGCGCACAACCTGCGGATTGATCAGCGGCTCACCGCCGAAGAAGTCCACCTCAAGGTTGCGCGTCTTGCCGCTTGATGTCAGCAAAAAATCAATGGCAGCAAAAGCCGTCTTTTCATCCATCAACTGACGCTTCCCGTGATAATTGCCGCTTCCGGCAAAGCAGTATTCGCAGTGCATATTGCAGTCGTGAGCAACGTGAAGGCACAAAGACTTCACCGGCAAATGCTCATAGTCAATGCGCACGTTATCATCCCATTCGGCATACAACGTGCCGGCCTCCCAAAGGGCTCGAACCTCCTCATACCCTTCTCTGACAAGCTCGGGATCAAACATATTCAACTCATCAAACAATGCTGCGGGTGCCTCAACGGAAAGCGGAGGCTCGACCGCGGAAACGATGCGGGCGGCCAACTCATTGACGGCGTGCAACGTACCGGAATTCACGTCCAGCACAAGATGGTATCCATCCAAGGTAAATTGATGTACGATCGGTTTAGACAAAGCAGTAAGTTCCTTTATTGTTATTTCTGAAAATGAAAATGAACGGGCAACAAACTCACCTCGGAAATTGAGGCACAATTAGCTGCCCGTAGCGAACAAGAATGTAAAAGTACGCGCACAAAAGTGCGCGTACTCACTTACTTGTTTTCGCAGGTCTGATTGGCGACCGTGCAAGAAGTCTTGCAGGCTGATTGGCAGGACGCCTGGCATTCGCCGCAATTGACCTTCTTATTCTCGGAGGCAGGTTTCACTTCGTTGATCGTTTTCACGTTTTTCATTTGACAGTTCCCCTTCCAAATTTTCTATTCCTATCATAACATATCCCGCACAAAAAATCAAATGTTTTTTGCATTTTCTTGCAAGTTTTTTGCACCTTGGATCTTCCGAAAATTCCATCGGCCATCCTATGGAAAAAATGTTTCGAAAGAGAACCTTTAATGAGCGGCTTTGCGTCTTTTCAACTGTTTTTTTCGCCGCTTCGATGAGGCATTTTTGTGCTTTGCAAACGTACACAACAAGTTCGAGAACAATACACCTGTAACATAGATCAACGCGCGAAAAAGTGCGCCGAAAGCATCGGTGACACTCGTGCCGAGTACAAGCGCAACGCCTAAAATCAAAAGCAGACCGAACAGAATGGAAAGAACCCTTTCCCAAATCCCGTCCAGACCGAGAAAAAGCATTGCCGCGCCGGAGGTGAATGCTCCCAACAAAAGCACACCCCAGCCAATGAGATCAAAATACGTTTCGAATTTCGGGTTTTTTTGCACGATCAAAGCAAACAATGCAGTGACAAGATAAAAACACAGACATGACAAGACGCAGAAAACGAGGATGCGTTTCCATTTCAGCGTTTGAGACGGATAAGGATTTTGGGGCATGATACACCTCCTTGCTTACGGAAGTGTATTCATGACCCGATAAAACTATTCCGAGACGGCTCTATCAGCTGTTGCGCTTTCGTTCCGGCAACATAAGTGCAATGGATTCCAAAACCGCCTGGTCATTTTCAAACCAATCGGTCGCACGGACATGAATCGGCGAAAATCCGCGATCTTTGAGCTGCATAAAGAGATCCACTTCTCCGAGTATATGACCGGAACACACCGAGAACACGCTTTCGTCAAGCAAAACAGCAAGCGTGAAATCCGGATACTTCGGCATCCTCGCAACCAAATCGAGTGCGAAATCACCGCATCTGAGATTGAAGGAAACCTCACAGCCCTTTTCGCGCAGATAAGCGGCAATTCGTTCTGCGATCGGGTTATCATAGGAACTGCTGTTTTCCACAATGCAACGAACATCCGCCTTCGGTGAAAAGATCACCTTGCTGACTCGGCGGAACGTGGCGTGTGCATCCGTAGAAATACGCACCAAATCGATCGAATCGGCGTGCACGGAGTGCATCACGCAAAGCTCACGCCGCGCCGCGCTCAAGACCGAGGAGATGCGACGAGAACCATTGAGATCCGCCAAAAGCGGGAACGCACGCGTAGGAACGTTCAACGTTTTGGAGGGGGCGATCGTCATAGACCAAAGAATCGTATCGCGTCTTCCGACCGGCTCCTCACGGAGTGCACAAACAAAGAATGGCTCACGCGCATCGCGCAAAACCGCATAAAGTTCGGGCTCCTCGCGCAACTTCTTGGCAAGAGTCTGCAAAATCAAAAGCTTTTGCATCCCGGTTGATGCACAAACACCAAGTGAAAGCGCTTTGTTCTCGCGCGCAGATGCACGCAAAATGCTGAGCACCTCTTCCACCGTCTGCATCACTTCCTGTGAATTGACAAACGTGATGGGATCGTACTGGCCGGGCGTTTTGATCTCTCGCAGGCCGCAAGTCGCCTTCGCAAAAGGAATCGCTGAAAACGAGGTGTCACAAGCAGCCGTCACGCACTCAAGCAGACCTGCGGCGCGTTGGTGCGAAAAACGAAGGTCGCGCGACGCAAGCGCGGTACAAACGGAAGTCCAAAAGGACGGCACTTCCTCCCTGCGACGCTTCAGGAACAAGTCGGCATTTTCACTCAGGCGAGCAGTCGATTCAAAGCGCGACGGCGTTCCCAAAACAACGACCTTCTCCGCGCGCGGAATCAACGCAAGCGCCGACGGCATCGTGATCGTCTGTGCATCGTCCAAGATCAGCAGGCCGAAACGAGCGGGCGTAGAATCAAGGAAACGAACGGCATCCTCGGCGTTTGCAACCAAGATCGGATAACGGCAAGTCAAGGAATAAGTGTCCTTTGCAAACGCGCCTGGTGTCAAAAACAGAGATTTCTGCGCGTCCATTCCGCTCTCCTCCAAGAAGGAGGCGTAACGGCGCAAATGCTTGCCGCGCACATCTTGCTTGGCAAGCTCATAAATACGTTCGCGTTTTTCATACAGTGCCGTAAGTTTTTCGTCAAATGCACCGCCGCGAAGCTCTGCGAGCACGGGATACTTCAAGAAAACGTACTCACACAGTGCCATGAAGAAGGCGCGAGCGTAGGCATCCTCTAACGTATCGCCGTTTAAAAGACCGGATTCCACCGCATCCAGCACCGGCGCAAATCCCGTTGCCCGTGCCACATCCGCAGCATTCAACCACTCCGTCCATTGCTGGAACGAATCCATTCCTCCCGCAATTTCTTTCAAAAGCTTCGGGATCTCATCGTAGAGCGTTTCTCGATACTCTTCGCGGAAGCACTTGTCATCTACTTCGAGATAACGGAGGAAGCGATCGCGAATTTTTTCCATCTCCGCGCGCAGTTCCAAAATGCCCTCACACAGAGAAGCGGCGCGAAGCGCATCCTCTTGCGTGAAGTTTCTCATCAAAGCGGCAGCATCAAAGCGGTTATCGCCCGCCAAAGCACTGAGCTGACGATCAAAGGTAACGCAATCACGGCAAAGCTCCGCAAGACGCGTCCAAATCTCGGGCGTATCATTCTGCGGTGCCAAAATATCTACGCCGAAAAGTCGCTGAATCAGCGCGGCATTTTCGAAGAGATAATCACGATAATTGAGATATTTTTCCAGTTGATACAAGGTCTCAAGAACATTGAGTTCCCTGTTTTCCACCGTGCAGGCAACGAGTTTCTGAGTGATTTCTCGTTGCAGGCGTTTGCGCACACCTCCGCGCTTGAGGTCTGCATCACGCCAGGCGATGATCATTTCTTTCACCGGAAGGTCAAAAGCAACTGCATTCAGATTGGAAAGCACTCCGCGGCGCATCTCACAGCATTCCTTGCCGTAAGCAAAGATCGTCTCCGCTTTAGCAAGATCGCTCGCGGCAATTTCTCGTTCAAAATAGCAGGCATTGATCCCGCGGCCATCGCCGATCATACGCAACAGATTCAAAAACGCTTTCTCGTGCGTTTCATTATGAATGCTTGCATGCGGGAAAAGTCCGGCACAGGAGCCGCGCAAAAACGTTACGTATTCTTTGAACTTTTTCGTGTATTCGTCAAGCAAACGGACAGCTTCCGTCTTGATTTCATACGAAAAACCGCGAGTTTGCACATAACGAAGCGGGTGATTGACCGGAGAAGAAATCGAACTCAAGGCAGACGCGAGATTTCGGATCACTTGCTGATGTTGATTGACCGTTTTTTCTTCCATTTTCCCGATGATCTCGGGCGAAAAATGCAAGCAATCACAGGCATTTCTCACGTGATCGAAGCAATAGATCGCCTCTTCGGGCGTGATGCCGCCCGGCAGCTTCTCGGACAAAATGGACTCATAGCACAAAAGCTTCTTTTGCTCATCGGAATATTCAGAGGCAAGCGAATAATATTCCTCCGAGGGAAACATCACCGTTTCACGCATGGAGAAAACGGCTTCGGCGGGCGAAGAAACGGACAGGGGAACGGCGAGATCATCAATTCCTGCCTTTGCAAACATTTCAAGTGCATCACGAGGATTTGCGCTTTCGCCCGTAACGTAAAGCACGGTGTTTTCCGAGTGATTGAGCGAAGAAAACGCCAACGCAGTGCCCAGACGGCTTTTCCCACCGCAGGCGGGCGATTTCACAAGTATGTAATCCTGTTTTTGTGCCAAGGAAACGATCGACATTGCTTCACGATCCAAAGCATAAGGAGTCGGCACGGAAACGGGCGCGGGATCAATGATCTGCGCAGGTAAAACCACCTCTTGTTCCAAAGGTTCGGAAGCGCACACGGCTTTTGCAAGCGGGTGGGATTCCAAACGCGCGGCCGAAAGTGCATTGAGCTTATCGTTACAGGAGGTACGCAACAGCGCAAAGAACACCTCCTGCTCCATGAAGGTAAGCGAACCGTGTCCCGCAAGTTCGGAACGAATGTAAAAGAATGCTTTTTTCAAATATTCCGCCAAATCGGCATCGTTGATCTCTTTGATCCCGCCCAGATCCAACGCATAAAACTCAGAGAGGAACGCAAACAGAGTAGAGTTGAGCTTGGGACGCTGGGACAAAGAAATAAATGAGTTGAGGCGGCCTCGTTCACGCACGAAACGAAGCGGCAACAAAAAGAGCGGGGCTTCCCCTTCGGCGTCTTTCAAGTGCCACTTCACAAGACCAAACGCAAGACAAATCTCCCCAACGGCAGAACCGAGGGTAGAAACGCGCTTGTCCATCGCATCCAGTTGCAACGCCGCTTGTTTTTCATCCGATCGATAGCCGAACGGCGAGTCCAGCGCCGTAAACAGAGGACAAGACGTATCCGGGCGAAGCGCATCGTAAAAGCGATCAAACTCCGTAATGAATATGCGTACTCTCTCCTTTTCCGGATTTGAGATCAAGGGATTGTAAGGAGAAAAGTCCGACAAAAAGCGCCGCATGTCGCGCAAATGTTGATTGAACGGGATCGGACTTGCCTCTTCGATCGCAGTATCGTTAAAGAAAATGTCCTCATCGTCATCAGAGAGACCGGCTTTTTCAAAATGAATGCCGTCATCATACATCACGCGGTTATCGAGCGGCAAAACACCTTGTTCTCTGCAAGCACGCAAATCCAACAGCAGATAAAAATCCGAAAGATCGAGCGCGGCTTTCTCGCCGATCTGACAAGCAGTGCCGAAACCAAGAGAGGTTCCCTTGGCAAGCGCGCTTGCCTCGAAGAGACAAAGCGTTCCCTCCTTCAATGCCGCGTGCACCATCTCCAATTGATCAACAACGGGAGATACGAACGACTTCGGCTCCAAGAAACCGCCGACCAAAATGCGACTTCCGGAAAGCAAGATCACGGGATGCATGGAGAGCGATTCAATGCAAGACGAATACAAAAGCGCAGCATCAAGCGCATTGCCCGTCTTTTTCGAGAGAGTAACTTCGGGCAGCTGAACAGAGGCCCCGCGTCGCGTAAGTTCAGGGGGCTGTATTGAGAAAATGATCCCGCAGGAACGAACAGCGTCGTATGCGGCGGAATAAACCGCGCGAGAAATATCTCGCACAAATTCAAGGTTCAAGGAGTTTTGGTATCCCTCCGTCTCCAGATGCACTTTGTTGCGTGACAAACGTTGGCGGATCTTGCGAGCAACATCCTGGACCTGAGATTGCTGAGGGGAAACAAAGGAGGACAAAAGCTCGGGCAAAAAGTGGATTCCGCCCCAAGCATCATGACGGAGCAAATCACATGCGCGCGCGGAAGACAGCACTTCCTCGCCCGCGCAGACAAGACGCACCTTTACTTGAGCCGTGGCATTTTCCGATGCGTAAGACAGCAGCGTTCGATCATACGAAAGCTTCAAATCAGGAAAAATACGTTTGGTATTTGGTGCGAGCACACCGAGGGAGAGAACCTTCGGCACAAAAAAAGCGGGTTCGGAAGTAATTTCAAGCGTCAGCACATATTCCGTCGAGTCCGAAAGATTACTGACGGAAAGATCGGTGACTGCTTCCGATCCCGCGCGCAGAGCGGAAAGAGAAAAGAGGGCAGGTGTGTCGAAATCCAAACGAATTTGATGCTGCATGATGCCTCCAAATGAAATTGATAGTGTTCATAACATTTGCGAAAGTGAAATATATTAAATATTTTATGTTAGTTTAACACCAATCTTATCTGCTTGTCAATTGCCGCGTTGAAATTTGACAAGGATTTTATTTTTTGTTAAACTGAATTTAATCTTTTAATCAACATATTCGGAGTCGTGCATGCAGATTTCTCTTCTTTTCTCAGGTGAAGCACAAACACACCAAAAAGTGCCGAGTCAGCTTTATGAGCTGATTCATTTTGATACGCAACTCGGCGAACGTGTGCGCCAAGTCCTCTCCCTCCCCGCTTCCGCTGCGGATATCCACCTGCGGCAAACAATTTTTCAAAGGATGGAGAACGAGGTTTTTTTCACGGATCTCCGCGCCTTCTACAGCGCTCTCACGGCTCTCTGGCAGGCAACGAACAAGCTCAAAGATGCACAAAACGAATGCGAAGAGCTTTTGGGCTTTTACGCCTGCGCGTGCCGCTACGTTACCGCCTGTGAATCCGCACACGCCGTATCGGGCGAGTTTACGGGAAACGCCCTCAAAGATTTCTGTGATTTCTGCGATAAATCCTTTCAAGTAAGCCAAAAATTAACCTCGCGGATCGGTTGCCTCGACGCCCATCTGAAAAACATCCGCACAAGCCTTGCCGTCTTCCAGCAATCCGGCATATATCTGCGCGATGACGAAGACAAACGCGGCCTGCTCACGGAGATTCGGGGAGAGGCCGCCGCCCTCGGATTTCACATCGGCGATCTGCCCGAACAAAGATGCATTGCCATGCCGCACGAGCTTTCCGAAGCTTTGATGTATCAATACCCCGATGAATTTGAACAGATCCGTGCTTTGGTACGCGATTTTGCTCCGTTGGAAACGGCTTCATTCCTTGCGTTGCGTGAGGAATTGAATTTCTATTTCAACGTCTTTGAACTTGTCGAAAAAGCAACGTTGCGCGGGATTCCTCACTGCCTGCCGAAGATCGGCAACGCACCGATTTTTTCCGCCGTTAACGCTTACGACATCACCCTGCTTGACAAAGCGGAAACGGATATTATTCCCAACGATATCGACTTTAACACCGATGAGCCTTTTGCATTTTTGACCGGCGCAAACGGCGGCGGAAAAACCACCTATCTCAGAACTGTCTGCGCCAATCTGATCTTAGCATCTGCCGGATGTCCGATGTTTGCCACAGAAGGCACGGTATCCTCCTTCAATTTCATCGGCGCACACTTCCCTGTTGATGAAATCGAAGCGAGCGGGAGGCTGAATGCCGAACAGGTGCGCGCCGACGCACTTTTGGAACTGGCCAAAGACGGCGGCTTCCTCTTCTTCAACGAAACGTTTTCGGGTGCCAACGACCGAAAAGGAGTTCTTTTGACGCTCGACTGTGCCGAAAAGTGTGTGGAACGCGGTGTTTTCGCTCTGTACGTCACACATTTCCACGAAGTCAGCGCTCACCGTTTTCCCATCTTAAGCACTTTGGTGGAACAAGATAACGCAAACAAACGCACCTACAAGATCGCTAAAAATCCGGGTGTAAAATCCTCCTACGCAGAGGATATTTTGCGCAAATACCTTCTCAGCGCCGACACACTGCACCTCAGAGGAGGCAACGATCAATGAAATACAGCCTCTTATTCAAAACGCGCGAGGACACTCCCGCCGCGGGGAGTACTCTGACAAAGACCCTCCTGCTGGATAACGCGTTCAAGCAACTTCACACAAACGAACGTGCCCTCCGTTATTTTTTCGAAGTGCTCTCCGCTCCCCCGAAACACACGGAGAATGCCGAGCATCGCGCAAAAATTCTTGAAGAGTTTCACAAAAACCCCTCCCTTATGGACCGTTTAAACGTCTGTCTGCAGACGATCGATGCAATTCCCGATCAGTTCCAGACACAACGCGCGATCTTACACACAAACGCGCGTTTCGGAAGCGACGCGCGCTATCTCACCGACGAAAAACTACTGATGCATTCGGCCTCTACGCTACTGCAGATGTTTCGTCATCTTGAGCAACTTTTGGAGACGCTTGAGAGTTACGAATTGGGCTTCGGGCCGCTTTCCGAGCTCGCGGATTCGATCCGCAGCATTACGAAAAACGAATCGTACTCTTTGCTGCTGGAAAGGATCTCACAGCTGAGTTGTCTGCCCGCAGATTACAGGATCGAGCTCCAATTCTCTCTCAACGAGCTCGGGAGACTGCGGGAATATGATCTCACCGCCCTTGAGACGGTGCCCACACCGCCCAAAACGCCCAACGCACTCAAAATGATCCTGCTCAGCCGTGAGGAAAAGGAAGCGCTCGAAGAGCAAATAAAAAAATGCTCCCCCATCCCAGAGGGATTGCCGACCGAGATTTCGGAAAACGATTTCCGCAATATGGCGGTCGGCGGTGTATATGAGCGAATGACCGAAACGCTCAACCAAATGCTTTCCGAGCTTTTTGAGCGTTACTGCGGGATGTCAGCGGAACTCTACTTTTATCAGGTGGCGTTCAGCATTCTGACCTTCCTTGAAAAACAGGAGATCCCCTTCTGTTTTGCCGAGTATTCCGCTTCCGATCGCACGGAAATCACAGATTTGCGCGATTTTGTGCTCTTGGTTGAAAGCTACGGCACCTTTCCCG